>DYKV01000050.1:0-5093 GCA_020722415.1 Anaerolinea sp. | reverse complement strand
AATACAATGGACTTTTTCATCTTTCTCTCCTCGAAAATAGATTTTGTTTCGCCATTTAGCGATTATGGTGTAAACTATCCTTTGGCGATTTAAATGCAAGAATAGACCAAAATGCCAAAAAATGCAAGAGTATTCGCAGACGAATTTTCGATTATTTTTTAGAAAGAGGTATAAATGGCTACCTTTCCCGAATTCTCCTGGTTTGAAGCATTGCGCGATAAATTAAACCAAGATGAAAACTATAATCGCATTGCCCAAAAATGGGAGGGGGATTTTTTATTCACCATTGATACAGGCGGAGCAATTACTCAACCAATCCATGTTTTTATAGACCTGTGGCATGGGAGATGCCGAGAGGTAAAAGTAATCCAGAATCCACAGGAGGTGAAAGCTGCCTTCGTATTGAGCGCCCCATATCCTAATTATATCTCACTCCTAAAAGGGAATATTGATCCCATGCAAGCAATGTTAACCCAAAAAATAAAGGTTAAAGGCAATATGGCGGTATTAATGCGCAATATTCCAACTGTTCTTGATTTTGTCCGTTGCTGCCGTGAGGTCACGGATGGTTTTGTTGGGGAAGCACCTGAAAAATAAACACAGAGTTATGGTGGTAAATCAGGGAAAATCTATCTGATTGTGACAAGATAAATGGGGAAATCTCACCACCGCGTCCTCCAAGATATATATAATGAAGATCGTTGAGATCCATCCAGTTGGCTAATGCGTCTGGATTGGAACGATATTCTAATGTTCGTTGGGCAATGGAATTGATTGATTGAATCATATTGGGATCTGCCTTTAGTGCATATAATACTGGTGGCGGGATAGTCACCCGCTCTGCTAGGGCGGGTATCCAGGTACCCCCATCACTGCCCGAATAAAGTCCATAACCCCACAGAAACGGTCGGATTAATATCTTCTCGCTTTGCGGGATATTTAATTTAATCCAGCTCATGCTTTCTAAATCGTCTTCGTGTACCATAATCGTGATTGGGTTTAGTAAAGGAAGCATTTTTGGTATAGCAAAATATCCTGCAATCATCAATAAGACGAAAAATAGAAATTTTTTCGTTATTGGGAGAAGTTTGGAAAAATTATCAAGCACTGGAGAGACAATCTCGTTTATAAACAGCCCTCCAAGGGCTGCAATCGGGAAAAACAAAATAATCGTCACAGATGTTGCATTTAAAAATCCAAATCCCGGCAGGCCTAAATAAGGTAGATAGACACCTAGATAGCACAAACCGATCCATACTAAAAGAATGATGATCATTTTTTTAGCCTGCCACAATCCAACGATAATTCCGAAACCAGCCAGAATAAGGCTGATTTTCCCTAACCCTGCCGTTAATAATCCGATTGGAATGCTTTCCATTGATTGACTATTTCTATGCCAGGCGTTTATCACCGGAAAAATCAAACTTAGCCAGGCTTTTGGTAACCAAGGCAGACTGAACATGAAAGTTAATAGGATTAATAATAATAGAGAAAGAACAATTGACTTGATATTGCTAAGGTCAACTTTTCGAGATTTCCCCCAAAACGGTTTAATGCTCAATATCAATAAGAATAACGCTAAGAAGAGGCTTACCCGATAATGAGTGATGATTAAAGCGCTGGAGAGTATTGCGAAGAGGATAATGAGTTTTAGTTTCTTGGGAAATGGGTGCGCTTCCGAAGAATTAATGATCTGCGCATAGATATACATGCTGGCTGGCATGATCACTAATCCGGCGAGCTGGGTATACCGTCCCCAGCTAGTATAATAGGCTGGCATCGGAGTAACGTAACCGACAAGAAAAGCTGAGATAAGAGCTACCCAGCGATTAGAGAAGATTGTTTTTGTAAAAGTATAAGCGCTAAAGACGCATAATGCATTTAATACTTGACCAAACAGAAGCATAGATTCAGGGAGACTTAAACCGCTTAGCCAAGTAAAAAAAGCTAACATTGCATGAAAACCAGAGTGATAGGAAGCCGTTTCAATTTGTATATATGGCTGATATGTTTCCGGGAATGATCCATTCTGTAGGATTAGGCTGGTAATTAACGAATGATGCACCGAATCAACCCAAGCTGGAGCGACAAAATTGCGCACCATTAATAACCGAACGATCAGGGTTGAGAGAAAAATAAAAAGTAATAAGACATCTTCAAAGACCAACGACCGAAAAAAACTACGGTAATTGCGTATAGCAATTATTGTGAAAATAAACAATAAACCATACAACAATATCCGTACGGATAATTCATTCCACCTGAACCCAAACCAGGTAGTCCAAGCTAGTAAGATCGGATAAAAGCTTAGGCTAACTGTTATTGCAAGAAATAAGCGAAGAGAGGAATCAGATTCAAGATTAAATTTGATTGCCTTAAGGAATAAAAAACCAGGCGCAATCAATAGGGCAAATAAAGGAAAAAATAAAGGAAAACGGATTAAAAATATTTTGGCATCAGAGAGAAAACTTAGGAATGTATAGCGAAAGTCTATGGAAAAGCCAAGGTCATAACCTGTCGCTGTATCTTGAAAATAAAGACCGCCTTCTGGATAGCTATCTAGTTTGCTGCCAAACAACCAAATTGGAGTGCGATCAGCTTGGATAACAATCGAGTAGGATCCTGGAGGAATAAATATCTCCTCTGGAATGGAGATTGACACTTGCTGATTAGAAGGATATGCCACTGTGGTTGAATATAACAAAGTAGCTTTATCTGAACCTGTATATAGGTAAAAATTGATTTTCTCATTTGTTGCTTGTGATCCGCTTGGAGCAGCCCAAAATCGGAACTTGCTTAATGATGCTTGGTGCAAGTTCAAGGTTTGCTTAACTGTTTGATGGTTTTCTAAAAGAATTAATGCATCGGTATGGAATTCTTGTGAGGCTTCTGGATCATATAAGGAAGAACAACCAGTCAACAAGAATAGAGAGATTAACAAAAATAAGCCCGCAAATCGGAACTTGTTACTCCCCAATTTGTTGGTGGAGGTAAGCCTCGATAAAACCATCAATCTCACCATTTAGGACCGCAGTTGTATTTCCAGTTTCGTAGCCGGTGCGGTGATCTTTGACCATCTGGTATGGATGGAGAACATAAGAACGGATTTGGGATCCCCATTCGACTTTTTGGAATTCACCGCGTAGTTGAGCTATTTGTTCTTCTTGCTCTTTTTGTTTAATCTCCAATAGTCGTGATCGCAACACTCGCAACGCATTTTCACGATTTTGCGTCTGGGAGCGTTCATTTTGACAAGTTACCACAATCCCAGTAGGTATATGCGTAATCCGGACAGCGGTGTCATTTTTCTGAACATTTTGGCCCCCAGCCCCGGCTGAACGATAGGTATCGATGCGCAAATCATTTGGATTGATTTCTATTTCCGTATCATCTTCTACTTGAGGTAAAACCTCAACGAGCGCAAAAGATGTATGCCTGCGATGAGCCGCATCAAATGGCGATAAACGCACCAAGCGATGGACACCTTTTTCTGATCGGAGCTTTCCATAAACATATTTTCCATTAATAGCAATCGTCGCACTTTTTATACCAGCTTCATCTCCTTCGCTGCGATCGAGTATCTCGGTTTCATAGCCATTTGCTTCTGCCCAGCGAAGATACATTCTCTCAAGCATCTCCGCCCAATCTTGTGAATCTGTGCCACCTGCCCCAGCGTGGATCGCCAAATAGGCATTGCCATAATCATATTTCCCGGAAAACATGGCATAAAATTCACGCTGTTTAAGATTATTTATTATCTGCTCAATCTCTGTTTCGAGTTCGGGTATTAAACTCTCGTCCTCTAAACTGGCTAATTCTATCGCATCAATTATTTTCTGTTTTATCTCTAGGTATGGTTCAATTTGTTCTTTTAGATTTGCCAGTTGCTGCATGATGCCTTGAGCGATTTCTGGTTGTTGCCAAAAATCCTCTGCTTCAGATTGTTTTTGTAATTCTTGAATCCGTTTCTCCTTTTCGACTATGTCAAAGACGCACCAAAAGGTGATTGATTCGCCCTTCAAGTTCTTTTAATTGAGCCAAAATCTCTTCCATAATTACTCCCTAAGTGTTTATGCAGTCGTCTTATCGAGTAAACCATCTACAAATAATTGAGGGTTGAATGGTTCTAGGTCATTAATGCCTTCGCCTAAACCGGCAAAATAAATTGGTGCACCTAATTCATTTTGAATGGAAAACACCATTCCTCCTTTTGCGGATGAATCAAGTTTGGCGAGGATAATGCCGTTGACATTAACCGCTTCCTTGAATGCATTCGCCTGATTAAGGGCGTTTTGGCCAGTCGTTGCATCTAAAACCAACCAAGTATAGTGGGGTGCATTCGGCAGGGCTTTACTAATTACCCTTTGGACTTTTTTTAATTCTTCCATTAAATTATAGCGGGTATGTAATCTGCCAGCAGTGTCAATAATTGCGATGTCCAACTTGCGGGCAAGCGCTGCTTGAACAGTATCGTATGCAACCGCTGCGGAATCTCCGTTAGGTTGTCCAACAATAATAGGTAAGTGTAAACGGTCTGCCCAAGATTCGAGTTGATCTATGGCGGCAGCCCGAAAGGTATCAGCTGCCCCGAGGATGATCTTGTAATTTTGCTGTTGAAAATAAAAGGCTAGTTTTGCTATTGTGGTTGTTTTTCCGGAACCATTGACTCCCACGATCAAAATAATAGTGGGATGAATTGTAATCTCTATTGGAGGAGGAGTGGATAGCCGGTTTAATAATATCTGTCGCAGTTCATTTTCTAGATCAATGCTATTAATGATGTTTTTTTGAATTTGAGTTTTTTTGAGGGTGTCAATAATAACCTGAGTGGTGACAACGCCTACATCTGCTTGGAGGAGCAATGCTTCTAAATCCTCAAATGTGATTGAGTCTATATCGCCACCACCGAATAATGTGTGAATTTGATGAAAGGTCGTTTTGCTGGTTTTAGCTAAACCGCTTTTCCATTTTGAAAAAATATTGGTCATAGATGAGAATTATAACATGCGAGTCAAGACAAGAAAGCGCGGTCATTGAGCTAACTAGAGGAGGGTGTGCCAAAACCATAGAATTTAACACCTACAAAATATTTC
>DYKV01000049.1 GCA_020722415.1 Anaerolinea sp. | reverse complement strand
TTCGCCAACAAATACAGTGCAATTGATCCAGCCACTGCCGCATTATAGGAATTAATTTTTCCCCGCATCGGCAAGCGCATGAGTATGTCACATGCGCGGCGTACTAGCTGCCGCATTCCACTCCCCTCTCCCCCTACCACCAAAGCAACCCCACCATCTATCTGTATCGCAGCAGGCGGTAACGCTTCTGGCACATTTTCTAGTCCTATTACCCACACACCTTGTTTTTTTAGATATGCAATTGCTTGGGCTAAGTTATATCGAACAATCAACAAATGTTCACTAGCCCCAGCCGAACTATTCACCACGGCGGGTGTGATACCCACTGATTGGCGGTATGGCAATATCACCCCATGCACTCCCACTCCTTCAGCAGTTCTCAGCAGACTGCCCAGATTTTGCGGGTCTTGGATAACATCTAAAATCAGAATAAGGGGATCTTCTCCCATCCGATAAGCCAATACCATTATTTCTTCGATATCAGCATACGGATACTCCTCTGTCTCGATTGCTACACCTTGGTGTCCGTGAGCGATCTGATCGAGGCGGTTTCTTGGTACGGTAAGTATAGGGATCGCTGATTTTATTGCTTGTGCACGTATTTCAGGTATAGGGGGTTTTTCTTGAATGCCATCCTGAATATATAAATGAAAATTTTTTCTGCGCTGGGCGCGCAAGACCTCCCGCACTGCATTCTTCCCATAAATCCATTCGTGATTCATAGAAAGTTATCCGCCACGCTCCAAGCTCTCGATCTCCTGTCGGTCAGCTACCCGGGCAAATATCATCCTCCCTGCAGCGGTTTGGAGCACCTTGGTGACAATGACATACACGTTTTGATTAAGATGATCACGGCCATCCTCGACAACCACCATTGTCCCATCATCCAGATAACCAACCCCCTGGCCAGGTTCTTTCCCTTCTTGGATGACGTTGACATTCAACGCCTCCCCTGGTAACAACACCGATTTAACCGCATTAGCCAATTCATTAACATTTAGAACCGCTACTCCCTGCAATTCAGCCACGCGGTTAAGATTATAGTCATTGGTCAGGATCGGGGCACGCAGTTGGCGGGCTAATATAACCAGTTTCTCATCAACCTCGCGGACACCTTCTACATCAATGTCGCTTATTTTAACTGGAAGCAACGCGTTTTTCTGTAATTGAGCTAAAACCTCCATTCCCCTTCTCCCGCGTTGGCGGCGTAAGCCGTCAGGTGAATCCGCAATATATTGAAGCTCGTTTAAAACAAAACGGGGGATGAGCAAAGTTCCCATTAAAAAGCCAGTGCGGGCGATATCGCCAATCCTGCCATCAATGATGACACTAGTATCTAATAGGATCATCCGGGAATTATCTATTGCCGTACTCTCGGATGAGGACTTGCTTGGTAAATTAATCCGGAATAGGGAAAATATTTCATTCTGGCGCATGATAAAAACCATTATGCCAAAATAGCTGAACAATAGCACACCAATAAATGGTAATATATTCCCAAAAGGTTTTGGCAAGAGCGAAATGGGAAATGCAAGCATTGCGGCGAGGATTAAGCCAGCCATCAAGCCCATTAACCCTGCTAAAAGAGTATGCACAGATACACGGGCAAGAACACTTCGTAAAGATTTAACCGGGCGCGTAGTCAAAAAAGGCGTGAGGACTAATCCAACTAATGCCCCAATTAATCCGAACAATATCCCGAAATATAACTGAGAGTTCTGACTGATATCCGCTAACTTTACACCCCCATAAGCCCCTAAAACACCAAAGAGAACCATGCCAATTAAACGAAAAATAAATTCAACGCTCATGTTAATCTCCTTGTCAGACCCTATAGCGTTGTCTGCAGTCAAATCAAGATCTGCGCTAACTCCTGGTTTTTGATCCCAGGCTCTTCTCCCCTGCTAATCCCGTAAAGCAATAGCATGACGAAATGATAACAACAGCGATAATAGCGCAGGTGTCTGAATGCAGACAGTCTACAATAAACCAACCTGCACTTTGAATAAATCCAAATAAGTGCTAAAAAAATTATATCATATAATGCACTATAATAGTGCTAAGACCGTTCAATAATTCCTAAATGGAGTAATTATGACTGCAACTTCTCTTTCGATGTATGCTAATCTCGCTGAAAAAGAATATAAACGCCGTATATGGGCTTGGACAATGTATGATTGGGCAAATTCAGCCTTTGCCACCACCATTTTAGCAGCCGTTTTACCCATTTATTTCAGCCAGGTCGCTGGAGCTACCCTGCCCAGCGCCGCCCGCGCCACTGCTTATTGGAGCTTGGGGTTAAGTGTTTCGCTGCTGATTATTGCTATCCTCTCGCCAATCCTTGGCACTATTTCCGACATCATGCGCGGCAAAAAAGTTTTCCTGGCTTTGTTTGCCGGTATTGGCATTCTCGGCACTGCTTTACTGGTATTTGTTGAGAGCGGAGACTGGATGTTGGCATCAATCCTGGCGATAATTGGCCGCATTGGTTTCAATGGGGCGAATACATTTTACGACGCTCTCCTCGCCCACGTTGCCCGTCCGGAGGATCGGGATAAAGTTTCCACGCGGGGTTATGCGATGGGCTATTTAGGAGGTGGATTGCTTCTAGCGATTAACGTAATGATGATTCAACTTTTACCAGGAACATGGGGAGCTCGCTTGTCATTCTTGAGCGTTGCCATCTGGTGGGCAATATTTTCTATTCCTCTTTTAAAGATCGTTCCCGAACCCCCCTCGGCAGCGTTAAAAATCGAAAGCGCCTGGAAGATAATTTCAGCTAGTTTCAAACGTCTTTTTAACACACTGCGCGACATCCGACAGTATTCTCAATTATTCAAATTTTTACTCGCATTCTTGATCTACAACGATGGGATCGGTACCATTATAGGTGTTGCCGCTATTTACGGAGCAGAATTGGGATTTGGCAGTGTGGAATTAATATTAGCTTTATTATTAGTTCAATTTGTGGGCATCCCATATAGCCTTATTTTCGGCAGGCTTCCCAGCCAAAGCGACCAGCGCCGCCCGGTTTATCTAGCTTTTGTTGTCTTCAATCTTTTCGCATTACCCCTACTCGGAATAATCGGTTCGCGGACCCTTTCAGCCGACCTGGTCGGCGCACCAGCCCCACGATTGGAAAATACCGCTACCGCTATGGGCGAGGGCGTTTATTCAATTGCCCAATTGAACGCAACTTTGCAGGGTACATGGAATAACGAGACTATTCCAGCCCGTTTGCTTGGCGGAAATCAAGATGCTATTTACAGCTACAGCTATGATCCCAATGCAAAAGTAGAATTTCACTTCCATGGGCAAAAAGTCCGCATCACATTCCGCAGCGGTCCAGATATGGGAATTTGGAATGTTTGGCTGGATGGATCCGTATATGTAGACCCGGATACAGGCAAACCACTGCAACTCGATGCATACAGCCCCACTACTCGCTACGAAGTCAGCCAGCTTATAAGCGCTGAAACTACCGCTGAACACACCTTGATTATTGAAAACAGTGGAAAGAAAAATTCACACAGCTCCAACATTGGTATGTCCTTGTCCACAATTGAAGTGCTACCAGCGGTCAGGCACAGTAATCTAGGGCTAATCCTCGGCGCAATCCTGATTTTAGAAGCTATCGGTTTGGGGCTCTCATTTTTGGTAGGTAATCTCTTATTTGGAAAAGTTGTCCACCTACTAGACACCAAGCGTACGATTCTGCTTTCGCTCGGTGTGTATTCCGTAATCGCCATCTGGGGATTTTTCTTGAATTCCACGATTGAATTTTGGTGCCTGGCTTGGATGGTCGCTATTGTGCAAGGTGGCAGCCAAGCACTCAGTCGGAGTCTTTATGCTGCTCTCTCCCCAGCTTCCAAGAGTGGGGAATTCTTTGGTTTATTTGGCGTGATGGAGAAATTCTCAGCGATGATTGGGCCGCTCTTCTTTGTAGCTGCTGGCACACTTTTTGGGAGCAGTCGCCCAGCAATTTTATCCATCATTGCATTCTTCTTAATCGGCGGACTTATTCTCGCTAACGTGAATGTCAGCGAAGGCCGCCAAATAGCTTTAGCAGAAGACCAAGCCTATTTTAAAAATGAGGCTCGAGCTGAGTGAACTAAGGCATTGATTATGCTACATCCGATCCGCAAAGACGAACAGCACGCAGACAATGTACGCCAAATGTTCAACCGGATTGCACAGCGGTACGATTTAATGAACCGGTTGATGACCGCTGGACAAGATATCCGCTGGCGCAAAGCAGTGATCCGTTTGGCACAAATTCCAACGGGGGGAAAAATCCTCGATATAGGCGCCGGCACTGGCGATTTAAGCCGCGAAGCCGCCCATCAACAACCCCATTGCCTCCCAATTGCCGCGGATTTCACGCTAGGGATGATGCAAGTTGGGCGTAAGCAAACTCCTGCTCAGATCACCTGGTGTGCTGCGGATGCTGCTCACCTCCCTTTTCCGGAGAGCTCATTTGATGCGGTGGTCTCTGGATTTTTACTTCGGAATGTTAGCGATGTACAACTGACTTTGCAAGAGCAATATCGCGTACTTAAACAAGGTGGACGGATCGTCTGCTTAGATACCACTCGTCCTAAACCAACTGTATGGTCGCCGGCGGTTTATTTCCACCTTAATACGGTCATTCCCTTTTTAGGAAAACTTATCACTGGTGATAAGGAGGCTTATGCTTATTTGCCGCAGAGCACCCAACATTTTTTATTCGCGGAACAACTGGCAGAAATAATGCGCCAAGTCAATTTTCGGAATGTTTCCTTCAAGCGCTATATGTTTGGCACAATTGCAATTCATTGGGGAGTAAAATAAGAAAATGAAATCAGATGATCGAATCATCGTCGGAATTTCGGGAGCCTCAGGTGTTATTTTAGGCATTCGTCTTTTACAGATATTAAAGACACTTCCATTAGAAACCCATCTCATTCTCACACCATCCGCTCGATTAACCATTCAACATGAGACTAATTGGGAAATTCAAGATATCCTCTCCTTGGCAGACTTCCATTACACATATCGCGATATCGGCGCGGCTATTGCCTCGGGCTCATTTTCAACTCGAGGGATGATAGTTATCCCATGCTCGATTAAAACCCTCTCTGCCATAGCTAATTCGTATGCAGAAGATTTATTGACCCGCGCTGCAGATGTAACCCTAAAAGAAGGACGCCCGTTAATATTGGTGGTGCGCGAAACCCCGCTACATGCAGGGCATCTGCGCTTGATGCAGTTAGCCAATCAAGCTGGTGCAATCATTTTTCCCCCAGTGCCGGCTTTCTATGCTCGCCCTGAGTCAGTAGAGGATATCGTAGATAACATCGTTGGACGGGTATTGGCAAGAATCGGGATTGACAACAATCACTACCAGGTTTGGGATCCACATCCGCAATGAACTCGGAAATCTTGAGGTTGCTAAAACTTTCCACCATGACCATTGCTACGGTGGGGGCAGATGGACAACCGCACGCTGCTGCAGTTTATTTTGTCGCCGATGAGATTGCTTTCTTGACAAAATTAAACCCGCACATTTCTAGCCAAAACTCAACTGAACCATCCCTTTCTATTTTTTTCTTCTCTGACCCCGCCAGCCAGCATAGCCAAGATTTCTCTTTCAATCCTCGCGCAGCGGTTACAATATACCCCGAAGTGATCGAATGGCGCAAAATTCAAGGATTGCAAATGCGCGGCATAGTGCAAATGATTCCAAAAGGTACATTATGGGAATATGGCTGGTCTCTTTATCAGCAAAAATTCCCATTTGTTATCACTTTGAAACCTATTGTTCGCCGCAATACATTCTATCGCTTTATCCCCCAATGGTTACGATGG
This sequence comes from Anaerolinea sp., assembly GCA_020722415.1. Classification (GTDB taxonomy): domain Bacteria; phylum Chloroflexota; class Anaerolineae; order Anaerolineales; family UBA4823; genus UBA4823. The sequence goes on along the minus strand of DYKV01000049.1, from coordinate 7,859 downwards.
CTGGATAATCGCCAGAAACTGGGTTTCAAAAAAGAATGGCAATTCGCATAAAAAATAACATTTCTGAGAAGGCTGCCATCTGCGGGGAACCATCTTATGTTTGGCGCAGTGGACAAGAAAGGCGGCTAAAGTTAATATTGTCAGCCGCCGAACAACGCGCTAGCGGGATTGTCTTGGAAAATGGCTGCGGAATTGGATTGTATTTGGAGAAGTTAGCCAAAAATGCCAAACTTGCCATTGGCTTAGAGTATGATTTTGCCCGCGCAAAATCAGCTCATATTCGCTCCCCTTTAATAGTGAATGCTGCTGGCGAACTCCTACCTTTTGAGGACAACTTCTTTGACCTCATCCTCAGCCATGAGGTTTTAGAACATGTCCAAAATGATCAAAAGGCTGTCGAGGAGATCATTCGCGTTCTAAAGCCAGGCGGGAGGTTAGTCCTTTTTGTCCCTAATCGCGGCTATCCTTTCGAGACGCATGGGATATACTGGCAAGGAAAATACAAATTTGGGAATATCCCATTGGTGAACTATTTACCGCGTTCAATCCGCAATCGGCTAGCGCCGCATGTGAGGGTGTATAGCAAAAGCGACCTCTTGTCTTTATTTTCCAATTTTCCAGTAAAATTTATCAAACAGACCATCATATTTGGAGCTTATGATAACATTATTGCTCGGTCCCCTCAATTAGGAAAGACTATCCGCTATATCTTACAAGCCCTCGAATCAACCCCTTTGAACTTTTTTGGTCTCTCCCATTTCTGGGTAGTTGAAAAGATGAGGTAACGCTTATCTTTCTGATCAGATTCCCCTCCAATTTCTCATTAGCCAAATAGACGATTTGGACAAAGATGAGCAAGAAGGCACGTCAAAGGGAGAAGACGCACACAAGTACAGAGCAACGTGGATAAGACGATAATGCCAACAAGCATTAACGCAGCGCAACCATCCCACGAAAATCCGTGTTAACCCGCTTTCATAAAATTAGGATGATGCGCACGAGCCCGGTAAATGGGCAAGCAATCAGGTTTTACTTAAATATATAAATACCGTCCTTTATTTCCCAAACACTCCCACAGTGTTGGCAGATCAATGCATGGTCTTTTTCCTCTGGTAAATCGTTACCGCAGTTTGGGCAAGCGAAAAAAGAACCTGATTGCACCTGGGAACCTTCTCCAATTGCCTCGGCGCGGAGGAAAACGCTCGGGCTTAATTGCCACCAATTACCAGTCCATTGGGCTAGTGAATCCAACCAAACCAAAAAAGTGATCGGAATCACTCGTTTCAGGATGTTTAATCGAAAATGAGAAACCGTCAATTTTCTCTGAATCCAAAATCCATTGCTTTCCAGCCAACGATGGACAGCCTTTGGGTGAAAATCAAAATTCAGGGGAGCAAATTCCACTGGTTTTTGATCGAAAGGATTCCAATCTTGTCTGCCCAGCCAATAGCGGACGATCGCTTTGATGTTCTGTTTATTTGCATACTCAAGAATAAAGATGCCATGATTTTTCAGCACCCGCCTGGTTTCTTGTAACGCCAACGGCGCTTCTCTCAAATGATGCAATGTGCGGATCATAGTTGCCGAGTCAAAAATACCATTCACGAAAGGTAAATGATAGACATCACCAGCTACATAGATATAATTTCCGCCTTTTCCCAAACGCTTTTGAGCAAGCTGCAATTGAGAAACCGAATAATCTAATAAAACAATTTTGCGAAATCCTCGGTAACGAGGGGTATTCCTCCCGGCTCCTGCTCCAATTTCCAACAAAATTTCCCCGCTGTGTGGCAATAAACGGCTTAAAGCGATAGCCTCAACGCGGTCTTCATAGATCCGCTGACCGCTATCCCAAAAGGTCTGTTGGTAATCAGAACCTTCGTAATCGCAAATTGGGGGTTTCTCCATTGGCATCAATCGTTGTTATAACCCCTTCCCAGACCGCGATAACGAAACCCAGCCCGTTTCATATCTACTGGGTCATAAATATTACGGCCATCTAGAATGACAGCTTGTTTCATGATTGATTTCAACCGCACCAGGTCAAGCTGTTTAAATTCATTCCATTCCGTTATAACCATCAAAGCATTACAACCTTCAGCCATCTCATAAATATCTGTGCACATCTCGACATGCGGCATAAGGGGTCGAGCCACCTCCATCGCCACTGGGTCATAGGCTTTAACCTTTGCACCAGCTTTTTGCAAGAGCTCGGCAATTACCAAAGAGGGAGCATCGCGCATGTCATCTGTATTGGGTTTAAATGATAAACCTAAAAGCCCCACCACTTTTCCATCTAATCCGCCTAACATTTCTTTCAATTTTTCTACCGCCATTGGCCGTCTATCGTTGTTGATCTCCATCACTGCATTCAATAATTGCGGATGCCGTCCTTTCTCAGCAGCCATATAAGCCAGCGCTTTAACATCTTTGGGGAAACACGATCCCCCATAACCTAAACCAGCATCCAAGAAATGCGGGCCGATGCGTTTATCATAACCCATCCCCACCGCCACCTCTTTCACATCGGCACCAAGCGCTTCACAAATATTGGCAATTTCATTGATAAAGGAAATTTTGGTTGCCAGGAATGCGTTCGAGGCATATTTAATCATTTCAGCGGTGCGAAGGTCAGTGATCATAATCGGGGCACGCAATGGTAAATGTAATTGGGCAACTTTTTCTGCTGCTTCCAAATCCAGGGAGCCCAAGACCGTTCGATAAGGCTGCATAAAATCGCTGATTGCTGATCCCTCGCGTAAAAATTCTGGACAAGAAACAACCGAAAACCGGATTGGCTTCTTTTGATGTTTACGAATAATGTCTGCTGTCCAGTCGCCGGTTCCAACTGGCACAGTGGACTTGTTTACAATAATTAATGGTTCGGTCATATTTTCAGCTACCATGCGGGCTGATTCGGCAACATAGCGCAAGTCCGCTTCGCCATCCACCCCCGATGGAGTGCCAACTGCAATAAAAACAAATTCTGTACCGGCTAAGCCCTCTGCATAAGAGGTTGTAAATGTTAATCTGCCGGCTTTTACGTTTCGATAGACTAATTCCTCCAATCCTGGTTCATAAATTGGCATCACTCCCTTTTTCAAACCATCTATTTTTTCCTCATTTATATCTAAGGCTATTACCCGATTCCCTAGATCAGCAAAACATGCAGCGGTCACTAACCCAACATAACCGACTCCAACCACGCATATTTGTTTCATGCCCAGTCCTCCATAAGTGTGTCAGTTTCGGGCTGAATATTACCACAATTTCACAATCTCATTAACCTGAAGGGTGTCAATGTGTTGATGACTATCATTGATACAGAATGACCTCTGTCACTTGTGAATTAAACAAAAATAGTCTAAAATATAAAAGATATCAAAAAACAAGTGTGAAATTGGGAGTTTTTGTCATGCAAATTACAAGACAAGCCGATTATGCAGTTCGAGCTGTGACCTATCTTGCCCGATTAGGGCCTGATCAAAGAGCTGCGACGAGCGTTATTGCTCAGGAGCAGCAAATTCCACCTTCTTTCCTTGCCAAGATTGTTTCACAGCTTTCGGTAGCTGGTTTGCTCAATACATCCCGGGGGGCACGTGGCGGTGTATCCTTAGCTCGTCCTCCAGAAGAAATCACCTTATTGGATGTTGTTGAAGCAATTGATGGTCCAATCATGCTGAATGAATGTGTGGGCGAAACTGGGACTTGCGTCTTTTCCGATGATTGCCTAGTCCGCCCAATCTGGTATGATGCTCAGGTTGAACTTGTCAGCAAATTGAAATCCGCTACCTTCGATAAATTTCTCAACGGTAAGAAATAAACTATTCAGTCTAAACCCTACCCATTGGAAAGTTTGATCCATCTCTATTCCATGGATGGGTTTTTTTATTTGCCAATCGTTGAGAATTCCTCCCCACAAAACCCGCCTTTCTCGGAAAGGATAAGGTAAAATTATTCCATTCGCAAAGAAAGGATCCCACTTGTTTGAAATCGTCTTTCTCGGAACATCCGCTTCTGCTCCATCTGTTTATCGTGGGTTGTCTTCCCAGATTATCATGCATGATGAATTTCGTTTTCTGGTTGATTGCGGCGAAGGCACTCAGCGGCAAATCTTACATTCCGGATTGGGCTTCAAACGCCTCAACCGAATTTTAATTACCCATGGACATCTTGACCATATCCTCGGGTTAGCAGGGTTACTCTCAACTTTCATGCGCTGGGAAACCATTGACCAATTGGAAATATTTGGTGGACACTGGGCTCTCGAACGCATCCATGATCTTCTTTACAATGTAGTCCTCCGTGGTAACCGATCCCCAATTAACATCTCTCTCATTGAAATCAATGGAGGGGTTTTTTTTGAAACGGAAGATTTTTCTATTTCGGCTGTTCCAGTTGTTCACCGAGGCCCCGATTGTTTTGGGTATCTATTCGAAGAGAAATCCCGCCGTCCTTTTTTGAATGAAAAAGCGGAAGAATTAGGCATCCCGCCTGGGCCTTGGCGGCGGGATTTGGTCAATGGGCAATCCATTACTTTGCCCGATGGGCGGTTAATAACTCCTGATCAAGTATTAGGTGAAGCCAAACCTGGCACCCGCTTGGTACATATCGGAGATGTTGGGCGTACAGATAACCTATTGGAGATCTGCCAGAACGCTGATGCCTTGGTAATTGAAGCGACCTATCTTAACCCTGAAGCAGAAATGGCAGCTGAATTTGCCCATATCACCGCCCGCCAAGCTGCCCAATTAGCCCAACAAGCCAATGTCGAGAACCTAATCCTCACCCATATCTCGCGCCGTTATCGTGAACGGGATGTCATCGAAGAAGCCAAATCCGTCTTTCCACACACAACCGTCGCGCGCGATTTTGACTTCTTCCGAATTCGGCATGGGGAAATCTTGAAACACGAGAATATTCTCGAAAACCCATCCCTCTTTGAGCGCGAAAGTGCTGAGTGATCTCAATGGTCAGAATTCTCCATTTCGCCGATGCTCACATTGATATGGCAAATTATGGACGCCATGACCCAGCTAGCGGTCTGCCTATCCGTGTCCTTGATTTTCTCAAATCGCTCGATGAAATCATCGCCCAGGCTATCGAGCAGAAGGTTGATCTAGTTATTTTTGCCGGCGATGCGTACAAAGATCGTTCTCCTTCGCCTACTATTCAACGGGAGTGGGGACGGCGTATTATGCGCCTTTCTAAAGCTGACATTCCCACTATCCTGTTGGTTGGTAATCATGATACATCCCCAGCATTAGGCCGGGCAAACACTCTGGAGAGTTTCCAAACTCTCGAAGTACCCAATGTATTAGTTATTGATAAACCACAATTTCTAAACCCCTCAGATCTATGGGGCTTACCAGTCCAGATATTGGCTCTGCCATGGATCCCTCGATCTAGCTTGATTGCCAATCTTGGATTGAATAGCCTGGATCTTAAGAATATAAACGAACAAATTGAAGAGAGATTAACTTCCCTCATCACAGATTGGCTAGGAAAAGCCAATCCAGCTCTCCCGTGTATCTTAACCGCCCACGCCACGGTTCAGGGGGCTAAGTATGGGGCAGAACGATCAATCATGCTAGGCAATGATTTTATGCTCAGTGGATCACTTCTGCGCGATGCGCGCCTGGATTATGTCGCTCTGGGACATATCCATTCTGCCCAAAACCTCAATGAAGGTAATCATCCTCCAATTGTGTACCCCGGTTCCATCGAGCGGGTAGATTTTAGTGAAGCTTTCGATAAAAAATATTACGTGATTGCTGATATTAAACGGGGAAAAACAACCGTCAATTGGCACGAACTACAAGGAGTTCGTCCATTTGTCAATTTATTGCTTACCCTCCATGATACTGAAGATGTTAAGAAATCCATATTCGATATTATCCCCCCTCGAGAACAACTCAACGATGCTATTGTTCGTTTAATCATCGAATATCCTCTCGATCAGGAAGCCATCATCCCAGATAACGAAATCCGTGATTATGCCTCAGGCGCCTTTGAATTCCAACTCATTAAACATCCTATCCACAGTTCCCGCAGTCGCTTACCAGATGACCAAAGCATCAATGACCTTACCCCGAGTGAATTATTGGAATTGTACCTACGAGCCCATCAAACCGGCAATGAAGGAAAAGATGAACTACGGGAACTCATTCAGTTAGCAGAAGAGATCTTCCGCTCCCCAACTGATGAAACATAACCGCGGATAATTATTTCCAACCTAATAACCTTATTTACAACGATAAAGCCATTCATCTAGGTTGCGATGTTTGAGAATCACACTGATCCCATGCTGCCATGCAGGTAGACAGACCTGTTGTTGAAACTGATCTAAATCCCATTCATCGGTATATTCAATAGCAAAAACCGATTTTGAAGAGGATAGAAAAGGAGTTTCCATACCACACCAGTCTTGGCTGAAACAACTCTCGGTGATAGCCCAATCAAAATCAGGCTCTAACAGTACTGCCTGCTCAGGATCATTTTTTAAGCCAAGCGCCAATCCACGCGAATGCGCTTCTTGCGCTAACCATCGGTTAAATAATAATTGATCGTTAGCGGTGATCGGAAAACCAGTATCATTAAGATAACCATCCAGATTATCCGGGTCAACGCCATCAAAGCCTTTTGCTTTACATAGATCTAGGCGTGCCCGCAAAATCGGCGCTAATTGGCCAATTTGACGTATATCAAGCCATTTCTCGCCAGGCCAGTTTTGGTAATCCTTACCAATCACTTCTTTAGGGAATTGTCCGGCATCCGGCCGCCACTCCTCCCAAGAACCAGCTGAGAAATAACAAATTACCTTTTTTCCGCGTTGGTGTAATTCGGTGATGATATCTTGGTCGGTCTCGAATAAATCAAAATCATACATGTCAGCTTCAATGTTTAAATCTAAATCTCCACTAAATTGGATCTGCCAGCTTATTCTTGGTGCTGGTCTCCAAAATTTTTGATTGGTTACAAGGGGTAAATAAATCAATGATTCTGCAAATCCATTACCGATCACGTGCGGATTTTGCCCTACCATTTGTTGAAAAACCGCGGCAAGTTGTGGGTTATCTTGTAAACGCATCGTAGTATCGTGAGCCGGGTTATCGTCATTTTGCCAATGTTCATTCCACCAAGAAAAGCCGATAATACCGTGCCAACGGCCGCTAATCATATCTGCTAAAGCAGCGCGAGCCCACATTGCTTGGTCCCCTAAAGGATTATTTTGGGGAGCGCCAAATTCCGATATGACCAATGGTTTATTTGGCGTGAGGGCGATCAATCGAGGATATAGCTCATCGAACTTTAAGCGAAAGTCGTTCCAGTAATCATCAAGAGGAGTAATCGCAGCGTAAAGGCTAACCCCAAGCCAGTCAATATATTCATCACCCGGATAATAGTTTTCAAAACGATTCCAGTTTTCTTTTGGCAAATCATCTACGTTTAGGTGGAAAACCCATCTAATATTTTCTGCCCCTTCTTCCCGACAAATTTGGATAATATGGCGATAGACATCTCGAAACCGTTCTGGTCCATCGGGCTGGGAGGAATCGCCGTATCCATCAGCCCGAGCGCCACCGTTCCAAATACCGTTCCACGAAAACCACTTACCATTGACTTCTGTGCCATATTCAACCAGTAAAGGTGTTTTAAATCGTTTAGCCGAAATGCACCATTCATGTAAATCATGATCAAAAGTCCCATCCAAGATGGCTTGTAAAGTGTAAAGGGGTTCAGCAATATCCGTTTCAGCGCTAGAGCGGAGCATTAATCGAATATACGGTACACTCCCCGCGGCGCGAATCCAGGCAGCAGTCTGCTCTGGAAAAAGGCGGCTTTCATACCAGTTATTG
>DYKV01000426.1 GCA_020722415.1 Anaerolinea sp. | reverse complement strand
TGCGGGTATCAAAGACTCCTACGCGGGCAAGACTCGCCAGAATAACCAGAGCCTTTGCTGGGGCGGCGCGGTAGCAACGTCGGCTGCAAGCGGTTGTTGGGCGGGCTTGGTGTTTTGCTATGCACCTTGAGGCCGAAAATGCACATTTAGAAATCTTTCGAGAGCGATAAATCGCTTTTGCGCATCTCTCTTATGAAATCTTATCAGCCTTATGCCAACGTTCCGACGGTTATCTTCATCCTTCGGCTTGAAGGATCGAACAATTTGGCAGGAAGCAGAACGAACATTGGTCTGGTAACACCCGCCCATTAAGCGAAAGTCATCAGGAAAATAGTTTCCACTTGATATGCGGACTATTTCATGAACATTGCCACAACAATCTTGTGTTCCAAATCTTGAAGCGCCGAGAGGATATGTACCAACGGGGCGGATTTTCGATGAAGTGCCGAAGTCAACGTTAGCGTGTTTTGGAGTTGGCGGCTCATTTCCCCAAGGAAATTTGTTCTCCAAACAGTCAGCCAAGGATAGCCACTCTACGTTTGTTGGAACATCCCACTCATAGTCATCACTGGACTCGTATCTTTCGTTGCATAGATTAACTATTGCCCTTACTTCCGACGACAGGATATTGAAAAGGCTCTCGCCTTCATCCGAAACTATCCGAAAAGTGAAGGGGTGAGAAGGATTGGAGTCCTTCGTTGGGAGAACCTTTCGGATTACAGAGCGTTCATAAACGGTCAGAGGGTAAACCATCGACTCAAATTCATAATCAACAACCTGATTGCTAGGAATAGGTACAAGGTGTGGCTCAAATCGTGGGATGTCGCTCACGTCCTGCAAAGCCATAACCCTACCGATACTTATCAAGTATTTCAATCTCTCTAAGAAACTGGGAGAAGCATCATTTCCGAGATGGTCGTCGAAGCGTTCAAGGTTTTCGGCTATCTGTCGAATTGATTGTAAATCTGATTTCAACAAGTCGTAGAGAAAGGAAAAGAAAAGGAACAACGACTCATGATTCTGACTTGCCGACTCCGCTGCTGTATTCGAAATAGCAGCAATGATGTTAGGCCGATAGTATGGACTCAGCTGGTTGCAGTACTGTTGGCTAATGAACTCCCACAATTTATAAAAGATGGAATCGGGATTGAGGCTTTTGCTTTTTAGCGCAGTGACAGTTTCTGTGATTAGCCATTTAAGCGGACCTGCCCGATTTGCATCTATAGAAAGAGAGGAAAGCAACATAACCCAGAATTCAATGGGACTGCCAATCTTTGATGAGATTTGCGCCTTGCTGCTATACACTTCAACAGCCAGCCCCCCGTTTATCGTGGTCGTCAGGAATTGCTCCAGTGTCACAAAAGGCTCATCGGTTGATTTAAATTTCTGCTCGTGAATCAATCTATCAGGAAAATTTCCGTCTCCAACAGTACCAGCCAATAGAGTAAATGTATCGAGGTCTAATCGGATTGCCGCGACTTTAGCAGGCCCCGCTTCTACCACATCTTCAGGTTGTCCTATTTTCAATCCTAACTGTCCAAAGTCACTTTCGATTTCTCTCAGAGTGTTCTGGATTTTCTCGTCCAAATCTCGTTTTTGAAGGCGATAACTGGACAAGTCAATCTTCTGCCGATTGTATTCTTGCTCTATGTCAATTTTGCGTTGTTGCCACTCGAAGATAAGCCTTTGTTTGCGAGTGACTAACTCAATCACTTGCCTGATTTTTTCTTCGCCATAGTCGCTAGCCAAATCTCGAAGTAAAGGCTTTGCTTCCCCTTGCACTTCAACAGGGTTCGACAGGTCAATAGCCTTCTTCTTTTCAGTGGCTTTTTGGCGGGCGAGAGTCCATCGTTCCTTTAGTTCGGAAACCGCGAGTTTTCCAACTTCGATAAGGAACTTAATGGCAACATCGTAAGTTTCTGGCGTTAGTGGCATCATAAGAACCTATGGCGATGGTTGTCGGAATGGTGCGCGCCCGCCCAACGGATGGCGTTAGCGGCGGGTGGGCGGGACGAGAGAAAACTCCGAGAGCAG
>DYKV01000425.1 GCA_020722415.1 Anaerolinea sp. | reverse complement strand
TATTTGGCGCACTCAGACTACTTTACAAGACTTTCCGCCACAAACAATCCCGTTAACTCCAACCCATCTTCTCCAGCCAACCAAAGCAACAATTTCCCCAACCGCTTCTCCTTTAACGCCGCCAGATACTCCGATTCCCACTAAAACCAATTTTCTTTCCACTTCCTCTCCTACCCCACTGCCTGAGCATGCAGAAATCATCGGCACTTCCGCCGGCGGCCGGCCGATCTTAATGTATCGTTTCGGCACCGGTAAAAAAGAGCGATTGATTACAGCTGGTATCCATGGCGGCAATGAATATAACACCGTCTTACTAGCCCAACAATTGATCGTGTACCTCAACCACTACCCTCAAAGCATCCCCCTCGACAAAACCTTGTATATATTACCCAATCTCAATCCGGATGGTTTCGAACGCTCTTGGGATATCTATGGCCGGGCAAATGACCACGGAGTTGACTTGAACCATAATTTCCCCTACCGCTGGACTCAGGATTGGGATCGCTCTGGTTGCTGGCATTATCTCATCCTCAGCGGTGGATCATCACCGGCCTCCGAACCAGAAACGCAAGCCTTGATGGGCTTTATCCTTAATCACCACATTCAGGCTTTGATCAGCTATCACAGCGCAGCGATGGGCATATTTCCTGGTGGAAACCCTCCGTTTCCACCCTCGCTTAACCTGGCGCGGGCAATTGCTAAAGTTAGCGATTATCCTTATCCACCCCTCGATTCAGGTTGCGATTACAGCGGTAATCTGACCGATTGGGCTGCTACGCTAGGAATTCCCGCAGTGGACATTGAATTACACAACCACCGCGATACCGATTTCGAACAAAACCTCTCGATCCTCAATCTCATCTTACACTGGTAAAATCCCCTGATAAAATGGCTTTTGATGCACATTATCCTGAATCCTCTTTCACTTTCCGCTGGCTGGGAACTGGCGGCATTGAATTCCGCTACCAAGAGACGATTGTTTTAGTAGACCCATTTCTTACCCGCCCCACTCTTTTTAATCTAATCTGGCGTCCGTTGCACCCCAATAGTGAACTAATAAAGAGACATCTTCCCCGCGCCGATCAGATATTAATCACCCATTCTCATTATGATCACATCATGGACGTGCCCGAAATCATGAGGTACACGGCTGCCAAGGCATACGGCTCGCCGCTTGCCATGCAAATACTGCAACGCAGTGGAGTGGCGCCCCAACGCTGTCAAGTGGTGCAACCGGGTTGCGAGCTACAAATTGGTCATTTTACTTTAAGGGTTTTATCAGGTGGCCATATTTTTATCCCTTTTTTCACCATAAAAGAAACCTCTCCAAAACATACGCCTCCCAGCCGGGTTTGGGATTATCAAATGGATAGTTGTTATAGCTATGTTCTTTCCTTTCCAGAGCATATTATCTTAATTTGGCATAATCTTCATGGGACAGACGCACCGCCAGCACACCTTTTATTCTTGAACCATGAGATATCTCGCCATGAATTAGCAATCCTGCTTAACAGAGTTCAACCCGCTCAGGTCGTACCTATCCACTGGGATAATTTCTTCCAGCCATTGGATAAACCCATCCAGCCTTTTTTCTATCCGACCCATAAATTATTTCCTCCTCTTCAGCGGGCAAACCTCCAAGACTTTGTTAAAGCCGTTAATGAAATTGCTCCGGCTGCGCAGGTCATTCTCCCTAAACCGTTTGAATTCATCACCATCAGTTGAATTGTAAAAGTAACTGTTCCGGCTGGTTATTATCTGCCAAATTCGGCAAGCTGGAAGCTCTGCCATAGTACAAAAAAGCCCTTCGGGCTGTCCATCCAGTCGGCTTTAGCCGACATCCATGAACTAAGGCGGGGATTTATCCCGCCGAATATAACCAACAAACAATTTGGCTGAATAGTTTGTCTATATGGTGAATTGCTGCAGATGAACACTGATTTATCTAGATTTTTATGGATTCCGCCTTCTTCACCATCATTTCCCCTCCGCATCTATCCGCAATCGTCTGCCTCCTATTTCCTCTGCATTCTC
>DYKV01000424.1 GCA_020722415.1 Anaerolinea sp. | reverse complement strand
CACGAGAGGCCATGCAGTCCATGCAGGCTATGAGGAATACACGATGAGTATCAAGTTTCACAAAACAGGTATAAGCCTGTTTATTAGGGCAAAGATGATTCCATGGGGTGCGATTTTTATTCAATTCAAACCGCTCAAAGTCTGGACGGCGGAGTTTTGAAATGAGCATTTCAACAATGATTTTAGGAGAATCGGGTACTGGTAAAACAACCAGCCTGCGCAACCTTTCGCCTGAGAACGCATTACTCATTCAGGCGGTGCGCAAGCCTTTGCCTTTTCGGTCTCAGGGCTGGAGTGAGACAGATAAAAGCGGAGTATCAATGTATGTATCTGATGATTCGCAGAAAATTATCAATGCCATGCAAAAAACACGCAAGGACATCATCATTATTGATGACTTTCAATATATTCTAGCAAATGAATTCATGCGCCGTTCAACTGAACATGGCTTTACCAAGTTTACCGAAATAGGGCGCAAGGCATGGGATATTCTTATGCAGGCGAATGCACTTGCTGAACATAAGCGCGTGTACGTTTTGGCACATTCTGAAACCACTGATACCGGGCGAACCAAAGCCAAAACGATAGGCAAATTACTGGATGACAAAATCACGATTGAGGGGTTATTTACGATTGTACTGCGAACTGATGTTTCAGACGGTCGTTATACCTTCAGCACCAAAAACAACGGCAGTGACACCGTGAAATCCCCGATTGGATTATTTGAATCCGAGCTTATAGACAACGACCTCAACATGATTGATTCGGCAATCGTCGAATACTACGCATTAACCAAGGAGACCATGTAATGAACTTCCCAAACTACGGCTACAACGAACAAGGCGCAATGAGTGCTGACACGCCGATCAATCAGCGTATTACAGAAACAGGCGCGTATGTTGTAACGATTGTCTCCGCCGAGGCAAAGTTATCCAAAGAACACACGTATGGCATTGAATTTAGTGTTGAAACATACGAAGGCGCGAGTGCTCGCTACTTATCGCTGTACACCCTTAAAGCCGATGGAACGCGCTTATTCGGGCACGACATCCTTGATGCAATCCTGATCTGCGCAGGCCTGAAACAAGGGCAGGCACTCAAGCCGGGCATGGCGAACATCAAAAAATTCGACACATCAAGCAAGCGCGAATATGAAGCGAATGTGGAATGTTATCCGGGGTTGCACGGCAAACGGATTGGGCTTGTGCTGCAAAAAGAACTCAGCACCTATGACGGAAGAGACCGCGAAAAGCTGAATATCGTTGGCGCGTTTGACCCTAGCACGCGCAAGACCGCCACTGAAAAACTCACCAACGCACCCGCTGAACAGCTTGATGCGCGTCTTGCAACGCTTAAGGACAAAGACAAGCGCAGTGCATATCACGTGCCGACGCATGTACAACATCAAGCCCATCAAGCGCATGACCCGCTTGATGATGATATTCCGTTTTAATCAATCTATTGGTAATGCGCTCATACAAGATATGGGCGCAGAGGATAAATCATGACAAGCCTCTATCAAATTAAAAAAGACCGCGCTGAATTGTTTTTAATGATCGAACACGGGCTTGAAGATGGAAGCATGGATGAACAGCAGGCTATGGATATTGCCGCGCAAATGGATGGCGTATTAAAGGACAAGGTTTTAGATATTGCCGCGTGGCGCGGAAACATTATCCATGTCATTGACGGACTCAAGCAGCGTAAAAGTGCGCTTGAAGCCAGAATTAAATCCAGTGAAAGACTCGCCGAGCGTCTTGAAAGCTATATCGTTGAAAGCATGGAATCATTAAAACTTTCATCCATTGAAAACGAGGCGATCAATCTCACGGTCAAAACAAACCCGGAAAGCGTCACGATAGAAAATGAATCTTTAATCTCTAGCGAATACTGGAGAGAAAAGACCGAAATAAAGCGCAGTGTTGATAAAGCTGCGATTAAGGCCGCGATTAAATCAGGATTAAACGTGAGTGGCGCACACATCGAGCGAAAAAAACGAATTGTCACCAACTAATAGAGGCGGACGATATTCCGTTTTGATGATGAC
>DYKV01000048.1 GCA_020722415.1 Anaerolinea sp. | reverse complement strand
AGTGTTCCTTTGAGCTCTTGGTGTTTAAATGGCAGTGGACTCATTTCATAAATCTAGACTATTTAATCCTGGTTGTTCATGCATTTACTCCTCTTCTGTTTGATCTTCTGTTTGCCCTCTAAATTCCTCTGCGGTTGCAAAACCAGGTTGGTTAATTCCTTCTCGTTTTAATACCTTCCAGGCAGTGATGGCGAGGATCTTAAGATCTAACCAGAACGACCAATGGTCAACGTACCAAACATCTAAACGGAATTTTTCTTCCCAAGTTAGTCTATTGCGGCCGTTTATTTGTGCCCAACCGGTCATGCCAGGAAGTACTTCATGCCGGCGGGCTTGTTCTGGAGTATACCGTTCCAAGTATTGCATTAATAGTGGGCGGGGTCCAACCAGGCTCATTTCCCCGCGCACGACATTGAATAATTCGGGTAATTCATCTAAACTCGAAGCGCGCAAGAATTTCCCTAAACTTGTCAGACGTAGCTCATCGGGCAGCAAATTGCCATTTTGGTCATGTTTATCGTTCATCGTCCGGAATTTGTAACAGAAAAAAGGCTTACCCTTATAACCCGGCCTTAATTGACGGAAGAATATAGGCTGTCCCATTGAGAACCAGATAATTAGGGTGATCAGGATGAATAATGGGGATAAGATAATTAATAACATAATGGAACAAAGCAGATCGAAAATTCGTTTGATGAGAAATGCAATTTTTCTTTGGTAGGGCATTCAATACCTCTAATGTTCAGCATCCAGCGACATGATAGAGATGTTGATCTTCTGCAAGATTTCCAAAAGAGCACCCTGCCAATCTGACACACTGGAATAGGCAAACCAAACAGCGGTTTTTCCGATTCGGGCTGCAGGATGAAGGTTCGGTGGAAGATTAGGGAGGGTGCCTTCAGAAAACTTGAGGGAGAGTTGACCATTTTCAATAGAGACAGCGCTCAGACCAGCCTTTTGGGCTAGGATTTTGACTTTCATCTGAAAAAGTAAATTGCGAACCATTTCTGGCAATGGTCCAAAGCGATCTTGAAATTCCTCGGTTAATTGATCGATTTCGGAGATGGACTGCAGATTTGCTAAGCGGCGATAAAGTCGGAGCCGCATTGCTTTATCGGGTACATAATCAGCCGGTATATTAGCAGATAGAGGTAAATCGACATTTACCCCCATGCTCACATCGCTCGGTAAATTCTCAACTTCAGAAGGAATTGTAGTGATAGAACCGCTTTTCTTTAAATGCTGAATCGCATCAGCCAAGAAACGGGTGTACAAATTTAATCCAACTGCACTGACGTGTCCTGATTGTCTGGTGCCAAGGATGTCTCCGGTGCCTCGAATTTCTAAGTCACGCATGGCAATATTAAACCCAGCTCCCAATTGCGTATTTTCAGCGATAGTTTCCAACCGCTGTTTGCCTTCCAGTGTGGGATTCTTCCGGCGATGGCGGAAGAAATACGCATACGCCCGTTGGGCACCACGCCCGACGCGGCCGCGCAGTTGATAAAGCTGAGCTAATCCAAATGTGTCAGCTCGATCAACTATTAAGGTATTGGCATTTGGAATATCCAAGCCAGATTCGATAATGGAGGTGGAAAGCAGAACATCTACCTCGCCATTGGTGAACTGGCGCATCCGCTCTGCTAATTCGTGTTCAGGCATTTGTCCATGGGCAATGGTAATTCTGGCTTCGGGAACAATTTTTTCGAGATGGTGAAGCATAGCATAGATGGTTTGCACTCGATTATGGACAAAAAAGACTTGACCACCTCGTTCTAATTCTCGTAATATCGCCTGGCGAACTAATTCAGGTGAATAAGGACCGACATGAGTTAAAATCGGTGTGCGTTCTTCTGGGGGTGTGTTAATGGTGGAAATATCCCTCACGCCACTCAATGCCAGGTAAAGGGTGCGTGGGATGGGAGTAGCAGTTAATGTCAGCACATCTACTTCGGTGCGCATTTTCTTTAGTTTTTCTTTGTGAATAACTCCGAAACGTTGTTCTTCATCGATGATCAATAACCCAAGATCTTTAAATTGAACATCTTGCGAGAGCAAACGATGCGTTCCGATCACTATATCAATTGTACCTAATGCCAAGCGTTCGATGATAAATTGTTGTTGCTGGGCGGTCCGAAAACGGGATAGCATTTCCACTTCAACGGGAAAGGGAGACAAACGTTGCCGAAAGGTTTCATAATGTTGTTGAGCAAGTATAGTTGTTGGGACGAGGAGAGCCACCTGCTTGCCATCCATCACACATTTAAATGCGGCTCGTAATGCGACTTCGGTCTTGCCATAACCTACATCCCCACAGATCAGTCGGTCCATAGGACGCGGGTTTTCCATATCTGCTTTTACTTCTCTCAAAACCTTGATTTGGTCTTCCGTTTCTATATATGGAAAACTGGCTTCTAATTCTTCCTGCCAATGCGTATCCGCTGAAAATGCATGGCCCCTGATGACATTCCGTTTCGCATATAATTCCAAAAGATCTTGGGCGACTTCAACAACGGCTTCTTTGACATAGTTTTTTATATTCCGCCATTCCGGGCTGCCAAGATGGCTTAAGGGCGGTCGTCTTTTATCTGAACCGATATAGCGAGAAACCCGATCGGCCTGATAGACAGGAACGAATAACTGGGCATTGTTTGCATATTCTATGCAAAGATATTCGCGATCGACATTTTCAATTGTGCGGGTCACCAGACCAATGAATATTCCAATTCCATGATCGACATGAACAACGTAATCGCCTGGCTGGAGATCAGTATATTCCCCTTCTGGGTCTATACTGGATATCCTCATCCGCTGGCGAACTTCGGGAGGGCGGATGCCAAAAATTTCGTTATCAGAAAAAACATGAATGGGGGTTTGGTGGGGAGGACAAAAACCCCATCCCTCGGATATGCTTCCGGAAACAAAATGGATTAGTTGTTCATGAGGACAATGGTCCTCATGGAGGAAGCCTTGTTCCTGCCATAATTCTTCTAAGCGGGATTTCTGGCGGGAAACGATCCAAACTTGATTATTATTCTCAACGAGGTTTTGAAGATGGTGGATAAAGAGTTTGAGCCGTCCCGCAAAATGATCTTCAGGAGTGAAATAAGAGTGGTATTTTTGGGCAGAGAGATCAGGGTTTTCCTCGTCGTTTTCGAAACCGAGTTGAATGGTGTAATGAGCGGATAAATTGTCTTCGATTTCTGACCAGGATAAGTAAGGCGGGAGGGTATCCTCGCTTATTTTTCCCTCCCGAATCAATGTATGGCGCAGTTCCATCGCTTTTTCATCGATCTCTATCGCGGTTTCACGAATGGTATCCAAGTTATCTACGAAAACAATGGCATTGTTGGGGAGATAATCCAATACACAAGCCGGAAATGGGTGTAATTGGGGCAAATAAAATTCATTGATTTCTTCCCCATTAGGGATGGTAAGTTGAGTCTGATTGGTTAACAGATATTCTCGAGCAGGGGGAATGATCACTCTTTGTTTGGGTAAGGTATCCTTAATTGACCGTTGGGTTGCCGGGTCAAAGGAGCGCATTGATTCAATCTCATCACCAAAAAATTCAATGCGCAATGGATAGACAAAAGATGTAGCCCAGATATCCAAAATCCCACCGCGACGGGAATACTGACCTGGTTCAATGACGGTGTTGACTCGTTCGTAGCCAATATTGTTCCAAAAGCGCGCTAATCCATCAATCGATTGATCCATACCCACTTTAAGTGTTTTGGTTGCTTTCAAGAAATCCCGGCGGGGCATTGTGCGGGTCAACACGGCTCGAATCGAGGCTATGATAAAAGGAGGAGGATCGGGAGGGATTTCACCTGGAATCCTCAAGCGGGCTAATTGGGCTAAGACGGATAAACGATCACGGCGAACTTGTGCTCCCCAGGGGATGTTTTCATAAAATAAATTGTTGGGTTCAGCAAATATCGCCCGATTTAGGTCAGGATCCCAGACCCTTAATTCTTCCCAAAAGGATAAAGCGCGATCATTCCGATCGGTGATGAACAAAATAGGAGCTTTAATTTGCCGTTGGAAGGCGATTGCCAAAGGGAGATGTACGGCGCGGCGAAGAGATAATTTACCGATTTGTTCTCGGTTTTGGATAACTTGGATTAAATCGCTCAGATTATTTTCAATTTGATCAAATAACGCTTCAAATATCATTACGATCTCTGATTGCACTATAAATTATTGCCAGTTGATAATGGGGCGTTGTGACGATTCATCGCTTCAACTAATCCATATTGGATAAAATCGAGAATCGCTTGAATAGCACGATCTGTAATGAAAGGCAATTGCTCTTTTTCGTGGGGAGAGAAATCCTCTAAAACATAATCGGCAGCTTCTTTTCTGCCAGGTGGACGTCCTATGCCAATGCGGAGGCGGGGAAATTCCTGGGTTCCAAGCCGTTCAATGATAGATTGAATCCCTTTATGTCCACCGGAACTTCCATTTGGTCGTAATCGAATTGTCCCAAAAGGCAGATCAATATCATCATAAACTACCAAAAGATGTGAGAGAGGAAGTTTATAATAGCGAAATAGCGGTGCGACAGATTGACCAGAGAGATTCATATATGTTTGTGGTTTGGCAAGAATCAAATTAGCATCAGCGGCTTTTATTTTGAGGACAAAAGCCTGATGTTCTAAGCGACTAAAGGTCTGGTTATTCTGATTAGCAAATTGATTTAATACTATAAAGCCAATATTATGGCGATTATGGGCATATTCTTTCCCTGGATTTCCTAATCCAACGATCAAAAAATCGTGAACTTCATTCAGATTCTCCGGATGAGTGATAAGTGCCGTCACTAGTGAGATCCTCTCTGAATCAAGGCATAACTAATCCCGGCCAGAAAAAGTCCAAACACGAATAAAATTCCCCACATACTGCTGGTGATCAAGTCAGATCGTTGAATTGTCGCTGGATTGGTTGGAAACGGTGTAGGTGTGGAATGGATAAATCGTTGCGGGGCTGGAATGGATGTTGCCAAAAGTAGGCTAGGTGTCGATGGGGCTGCGGGTGTATCCGTTTCAATGGGGGAGTAGTTACGGACCCGGATACCTTCAACCAGATAGGTTAAAATCTGATTTGTTTTGGTTGTGACGGTTAATTTTAAATTGTAATTATTATCGGTGATGGTGGACGTATCCCAGGTAGCGAGAAGGTCATTGACCACACCTTGGTTACTTTCGGAAATGGGAAACCAGGTATTGGTTGGGTTATCTTGATATGAAAATTCCAAGCTAGCATGGGAGAAATCATGGACATTAGTGCTGCCAATGATTTTAACCAGACCCTGGACTGCTTGATTGGGTTTTGGGCTAGAGATAGAGATATGGGAGACGAAAGTGAGCGGCAGGCTATTGCGCATAGCCACTCTATAAAAAAGCAGATCAAACCCATTCATAATGCTCAATAAAACCATCAAGAGAGGCGCAGTTTTTATTATCAACATACGAAAATATAGTTTAACATGGAGAATAAAAGGATGCAACCTTTTTGCAAACCTTTAATATATGTGGTAAACTCTAAAAAAGGTGCAGTATGCAACAGACAAGAATCGAAATGATGGTTAACCGTTTGCGGGAAATCCAGTTGGCAAGCCCAGAGATTGAAGCATCAGCAGTGGTCTCGACCGATGGTCTAATTATTGCCTCTGCTTTACCTGCTGATGTAGAGGAGGATCGCCTCTCCGCTATGTCGGCTGCCATGATTGGTTTAGGAGAAAGAATTGCCCAAGAATTAAACCGCGGAAAGCTAGGCCAAATTTATATTAATGGAACGAATGGATTTGTTGTGTTAACCTCAATAGGCAATACTGCTGTATTGACCATATTAGCCCGCCAGAATGCAAAATTAGGTTTAATATTTTTGGAATTACAACGAGCTGTACGAGATTTGGGGAGATTAGTGGAATGAGTAAATTGCGCTGAGAACAAATTAACAACGTGGGGAGAAACGCTAGGATGGCTTTCTCCCCACAACTTTTTAGTTTTTTAAACAATAAAAAAGAGGTATTCATGGAGGAATATTTACAAACGAAATATATCTTCTTTACTGGGGGAGTTGTTAGTTCGGTTGGAAAGGGAGTTACTGCAGCTGCTTTAGGACGGTTGCTGAAAGAACGTGGTTTTAAGGTGGCGGTACAAAAACTAGACCCCTATATCAATGTTGATCCAGGGACAATGAGTCCTTATCAACATGGCGAGGTTTTCGTTCTCGATGACGGAGCAGAGACCGATTTAGATTTAGGGCATTATGAACGGTTCATTGATATTCGTTTGAATCGGGTTTGTAATGTTACCACCGGTCAAGTGTATGCAGAAATCATCACCAAAGAACGGCGGGGGGATTTTCTGGGTGGCACTATTCAAGTTATTCCTCATATTACAAATGAGATCAAACGGCGGATTGGTCTGGTGGCGAAAACGACCGGCGCCGAGATAGTGTTGGTTGAAATTGGCGGCACAGTGGGAGATATTGAATCACTTCCATTTTTAGAAGCAATTCGCCAAATGCGAACCGATTTAGGACGCGAAAACAGTTTATATATTCACGTCACCTGGCTCCCTTACATCGGGGCTACCAGTGAATTAAAGACCAAACCGACCCAACATTCTGTCCGTGAGTTACGTTCGATTGGGATTTCCCCAGATATTATTGTTCCTCGATCTGATTATCCTCTTGAAGATGGAATTTGCGAAAAGATTGCCTTATTTTGCGATGTGGAGAGAAAAGCGATCTTTCCGATGGTAACAACCCCAATTTTATATGAAGTGCCATTGATTTTGGAACGAATGGGAGCTGGAGATTATGTTTTAAACCGGCTTGGTTTGAAAGCCCGTAAAAAGCCTGATTGGACCGAGTGGGAAACCCTCATAAATAAAGTTAAACAACCCAAACCAGTGGTGAAGATCGCCTTAGTTGGAAAGTATGTTGAGTTACACGATGCATATATGAGTGTACGGGAAGCGATTAAGCACGCCGCCCTGCACATTGGGGTGGAAGTAGATTTGGCTTGGGTGCATTCTTCGGATCTAGAGAAAGGGAAAGGCTGGGATGTGGTTAAATCCAATGATGGAATTATCGTTCCGGGTGGATTTGGCAGCCGCGGTACGGAAGGAAAAATCCAAGCTGCCCGGTATGCTCGGGAAAATAAAATTCCTTATCTCGGTTTATGCCTAGGAATGCAATTAATGGTAGTTGAATTTGGACGATTTGTATTTGGGAACGATCAAGTAAATTCCACCGAATTTGACCGATCTACTTTGCAACCGGTGATTGATCTGATGCCCGATCAACGTGATATTGCAGACATGGGAGGAACGATGCGCTTGGGTTTGTATCCATGTAAATTAATTCCTGGCACAAAGGCTGCTTCAGCGTATGCAGAATTTACCCAAGATTCGATTGTTTATGAAAGGCATCGCCATCGTTTTGAGTTTAACAATGCCTATCGGGAGATATTTCAAAAAGCCGGAATGGTTTTTTCGGGTATATCCCCAGATGGCAAATTGGTTGAAATTGCTGAGATCAAAGATCATCCATTTATGGTCGGGACGCAATTCCATCCCGAATTCCTATCTCGTCCAAATCGGCCACATCCCTTATTTGTTGGATTTGTTCGGGCAGTTAAAGAAAGGGCGGAGGAAAAGCAAGCTGAATTGAGTCGTAATTCCGCTGAGAGCGATTGATTAAGATTTATCGTCCACTTTAGTTTCTATTGGCTGGATAACTTCGTCTATGGAAATATTCTCTCGACGCATTCCTGGAGCTGGAGTAGCACAATAAGGACAGAGATTCCATGACAATTCCAACAAGCGACCACAGTGATGACATGCTTTCTTTAAACGCGTATGGCAGCTTGGACAGACTAACCAATCCTCCTTTACTTTTCGACCACATCCTGGACAAAGTTCAGGTTCTTCAATGGCTTGTAATAACGCTTCTTCTTCTAGAGATTGTTGATACTCATCCTCTAATGTTGAGGAGGGCCTTAATATTAGATAGATCACTATACCTGGTAAAAATAAAATGGATACCACAAGGATGGCTAAAATACGAGCTAATGGATCATGGGAACGTTGGCGAATGTCACGATAAGTCCAAATTACTAAACTGAGCCATAATGCAGCGATAAATGCACCTCCCCAGGCGGAGAGGATGAGAATTAGATTACGGAAACTGCTTGCATCGAAGTTCATGTGAGACACCTTTTTGGATTATAGCATGAAAGATCATCAGAAAAATATGACATCCGAAGATATGCAGTTTTTATGCCATAGAAGGATTAGGAGTTGACCATGGTAGATTCGGGGATAATATTTCGTATCGCTGACATTCCGAAATCGGATCGGCCAAGAGAACGATTGGCAGAACGTGGAGCGAATGCATTGAGTAATTCAGAGTTATTGGCGATTTTATTGCGCACCGGTGTGGCGGGCGAAAATGCGTTACAAGTTGGTCAACGTTTGTTGCGTGATTTTCACGGGGTATTTGGATTGCATCGGGCTACTTTTGGAGAACTCAGTGGTCAGCGAGGGGTGGGTATGGCAAAGGCAGCCCAAATTAAAGCTGCACTAGAATTGGGAAACCGCATGCGTTTGGAATCGGATGAACGACCAACAATTCAAAGCCCGGAAGATGCCTTTGGTTTAGTAGATTATGAAATGAGCGGACTGGAACAAGAGGAGTTAAGAGTACTCATCTTGGATACCCGCAACCATGTATTAGAAATAAAATCGGTTGTGCGGGGATCGTTAAATTCCGCGCAAGTGCGGATTGGTGAACTTTTTCGAGAAGCGATTCGGTTAAATGCAGCTGCGATAATTGTGGTTCATAACCATCCTAGCGGCGATCCTACACCTAGTGCGGATGATATTGCCTTAACTCGAGCGATCATCCAAGCCGGGCAATTGCTGGATATTCAAGTTTTAGATCACATCATTGTCGGCCGAAACCGGTATGCTTCACTCAAAGAACGCGGATTAGCCTTTAATTAGCTGTAGGACGAACGCGAAAATCCGAAAACTCACCATTGGCTGGCAGCCAGATAAAATTCACATTAGTCACCTGGGCTGATCGGGGACCGAGTTTTAAGGAAGTTAACAATTGCTCGAGTTGCTCCCGGTTTCCTTCGGCAACCACTTCCACGTTACCATCCCAGGTGTTGCGCACCCAACCGGTTAGATTCAGTTGGGTTGCTTGTCTGTGGACGAACATTCGGAAACCGACTCCTTGAACAACTCCTTCAATGCGTGCGTGTAACCGTGCTTTTGCTCCTTCTGTCATGGTTCCTCCACTGAATGAGGTGCATGGTGAAAAAAAGATGAATACAAAAGAAAAGGGGTAAATAATATTAATAGCAGAATTGCCAGCCAGGGTGCAATATTGTTGAATGCATTGGATAGCGACACCACACCGAACTGCTCCTTTAACCATGTGTTGGTTAAGTCGTTTAGGGTTGATCCATAAGTTGTTTGGATAGGGGTAAGGCAATTATCAGCGGTTTGGTATGAATGAATCAAAGCAATTAATTTTTGTGAGCCAAAAGAGCGAATGAGGAATTGGACGAAATCGCCAGACTGTGCATAGGCAAGATATACCTTGCTAGCATCTTCAGGGAAACCGGTACACAAGGCTGAGAAAGGAATAAGAGAATTGGTATGTACCGCTTTTTCCAGAATCGGAAAATATTCGGTATTGGGGGATAATTCAGCAGCAGTTGCCAGACCTTCATTCAACCAAACTGGAAGCCGATGATAAGATTGCGGAGATAGTTGCCAAAGGGAAATATGCATCAATTCATGGGGAATTTGTTGTTTTAGTTGAATGAGTTGCTCCGGCGGGTTGGAGAGCGAGAGCAAGATCACATGTGCTTCTGGTTCGACATGGGCTGCCATCCAGTTTGCTTGGCTGAGCGGAAAAGCTTCTCTCAGATCGCCTGGGGAATTGTAAAGATAAATATCCACAGAAGGCACTGAGGTAGCTGGAATTATGGTGCGGATTTTTTCCATTGCTTGTTGGGTAATTGGCAATACCGTGTCCTCTATTTGGACAGCATTGTTTTGCCAATGAAAGATAAATGCATCTTTCGTAATAGTTTTCCATACATTGCGATTATCTAGATACCGCAACTCTTTTGATGATGAAGATAGTTTAGTGCCATCTTTTAATTGAACATCTACCCAGTATTCAATGATTGAAAAGGGGATGACAGGATATGAGGTGAGATCAAAGTTATAAGTAAATTTCTGATCTTTATCCAATTCAAGCGGAACTGTAATGATTTCAGATTTTTCGATCTTGATGGATAAATTTGCTTGTTGAATGGGAAGGATTGGGTTAATTTTCCCCCTGAAAGTAATATTTTTCCCGTATTCATACGAACTATCGGTGAGTAAATCAATTGGGCTGGTTGGCGATTGATAGGTTTTCCCAGCAATTTGGGTCAGGCAGAAAAGTAAAATAACCGAAAAGGATAATTTGCGCTGCATTAGAAAGCAAAAATTAATGCCCTGCTTTACTCTTTATCTTCATCATCTATATCGATATCAAGTAGGTCTTCAATATCTTTTAGGTAAATCTCTATTTCATCTTCATCTTCATCATCGTAATGCAATTCTCCTTCTTCAGCTACATCGAGGAGAGTGAAAAAACCGACATCATTTGTAAAGGCTAAATTATCGAGTGCATCCTCAAGGAAGTTTAGTTCTTCATCGTCATCGGTACTATTATACAAATTCATAAAAAGATCCTGAATATCCTCGCCGCCAATTTCTGATAGGGACCAGATAGCTGCCTGGCGAACTTCTTCATTTTCATCCTGAACCAGTTCTAATAATAAATCGCGGCAAGATTTAGCTTCTAATTCTCCGGCAGCTCGGGCAGCTTCGGCGCGGATTTCGGCATCTTGATGGGTTAGCATTTTTTCCACGTAAGGATGCCAAATGGAATTAGCGGAGCGTCCCATGGCAAATAACGAACTAGCGAGAAGATCGCGATTCCCAGAAGAATATGCTTCCCGGAGAAAGTCATCAACTTCAGGGCGGCTAGAATAGCCTAGGGCTTCTAGTGCCTGCCTACGGACTAAAAGTGTATCATCCCCTCGATAGACGGATATTAATTGATCTTCAATCTGATGAAGAAGATTTTCTTTTAATTCTTCGATTTCACCTAGATAAACAAATTGTCCTAATGCATAGGCAGCATTTGCTCTTACTTCCTCTGATTTATCGGAGGACATCATCTCCAATAATTTTGGAACAATAGTTTGATCTTCAGATTCCCATAAATTTTGGATAGCCAGGGCGCGGACATGATCATCGGGATCATCCAATGCGAATTTGCTCAGCGCTGTAAAAGAAAGTAATGTGTCATCCGCAGCCATTGATTCGGTATCTTCCAATAGAGCTTGCCGCCGCCATTCAGGAATCTGATGCCAGATTGCCTTGATTTTGGCTAAGTCGTCATCACTGAGATCCGAGAGCCGATAAATATACTTTGCTGGAACAGGATTATCCATGTCCAGTAAGGTATTAATTAATTCAGTAATTGTAATTTTCTTAACCATCTACTTTCTCTTTCTTAGAAAGGTAATTTAACTGGGGAGACAAAATCCATGATATTAATATACACCAATAATGCTAAAAGCAATACGAAACCCACCGTGTTGATAGCATTCTCATATTTCGGGGGAAGACGTCGGTGGGTGATGATCTCAATGCTGGTAAAAAAGAGGCGCCCACCATCCAAGGCAGGGATCGGGAATAGATTTAAAACACCCAATGACATAGTGATCATGGCGAAAAACGAAAAAGGATCGGCTACTTGTTGGTAGATATCGTACATCCCTTTGTACCCTACCGGTCTAGCCATTTCTGGGGCAATTTGATTGCTAAGGAGCATTTTGGGCAAAGAGAACAACATGACGACATAATTAAAAGACGCCTTTAATCCGCGCGGTATTGCTTTGATCACCGTTGTTGGTTTTGTGTCCACTCCCATCAGGATCCCGATCGCACCTTGATCAGGTGGCGGTGGATTGCGGGGGGTAAGGGTGGTTGATAGATTGTGTCCATCTCGTTCGTAGACCAATGTGGTTGGTTCGCCTAATCGTTGATAAATCAAATCATGTAATTTATCTACTGAATCTACTTTCTGTCCTTGCACCTCGAGGATGATATCCCCGGTTTGTAGTCCGGCTTGGGCGGCTGGAGAATCAGGGGCGATTCCGAGGACTTTTACTCTGTTCGGGATCGGTTCCCCAGCTTGATAAAAAACCAAAACTGATAAGATAATGCCGATCAATATGTTTGTTGTTGGCCCGGCACTGATTACCGCAAATCTAACCCAGGGGCTGGCTGCCGCTAAACCGCCTGGCACATCGGGATCATTTTCCCCTTTGATGCGGACGAATCCACCTAGTGGAATCCAATTTAGGGTAAAATCTGTTCCACCGGCTGAAAAGAGTTTGATGATCCGGGGAGGGAAGCCAATTCCAAATTCTTCCACATCTACCTTTAAAAGTTTAGCAGCCAGAAAATGCCCGAATTCGTGCAAAATAATCAGAATTGCGATTCCACTGATAAAAGTTAACAATTGGTAATTCATAGGTAAATTTCTCTTATAGTAAATTCTTTCAGCTTGTTTATTAATAAACTGACAAATCAATTATATCCTGATTAATAAAAAACTGACGATTCCTTGAGAAGGAGTCGTTGATGTGCTAAAGCTCACCATCGGCGGATGAAAATGGCTCGTAGGATCCAGAACATTTTCGAAGGAGCGCAGAGACTGAAAAACCTTCATGCTTGATGAAAATGGCTCATAGCAGTCAAAACATTTTCAAGGGGGCTTTCACGATTCTACCAGGTGAGCTGCTCCTCCTACGCCGGAAGGAATGACCATGCGGACGCCTTCTATAAGTTTGAGTTTTTTTATAACTTCTTCGCTATCTTTTTGTAAACAAATAACATGAACACTAGCACCAGCGTCAATTGTGTAAAAAACCGAAAGTTTTTCAGAACGCCAATTTAGCACTTGCTGCATTACTGCTATGGTTGGCGGCTGCCAATATAATAAAGGTGTTTGTGATGTTATCATAACCGCATGCATAAGGTTAGTATCTAACTCCACCACTTTGGCGAGTTCAGAAAAGTTCCTTTCTAAGATGGCATTGCGACATTGGTTGAGTCGACACTCTGCGGTTTCAATTCTGGCTTTTTGTAAAGGGCTGGTAGCTGCCAAACGATGACCCTCTATAGATGAAGTAGTTTTTGGTGTATCTCCGATAACGGCGATGCAATCTACCAAATCCCAATATTCAGGTGGCGCGAAACTTTCCGCATACGAACTTTGGTGATCATTGCCAGCTTGCCAGTAAACGAAACCAGGCGGGATCGACCGGCAGGCTGAGCCTGAGCCAAGCCTTGCTATCCTGGAAAGTTCTCTCTGATCAAGTTCGAGTTGATATACTTTTGCAGCTGCCAAGGTGAGTGCGGCAAAAGCAGATGCAGAGGAAGCAATCCCTGCTGCGGTAGGGAAATTGTTGGAACTAATGACGCGACAATAAGCTTTTTTCCCACTTTTTGCGCGAAAATAATCCAGAAACTGTTGTACACGCAATTGTGCTGCGTCGTTTGCTGGAGAGTTATTGAGAATTAATTGATCGTTTTCTAGATCAGAATCCAAAATCACCTGAGTTCGGGTAGATAAGTCTCCCAAATTCATGGAAATCGAACTATTGGCAGGGATATGAGTGGCATCATCTCGATTGCCCCAATATTTAATCAGGGCAATATTAGGATGGGCGATTGCGGTTGCTGAGCAGCTAGAGACCATAACAAATAAATTATAGTTGAAGAAGAGAAA
>DYKV01000423.1 GCA_020722415.1 Anaerolinea sp. | reverse complement strand
AGGCTTCGAAATCGAATACATCGCGATCGACCAGCGCATTGAAGCGCTCGACCATGTAGGGAGAGGGGATGTTGTTCCAGTAGACGATGAAGGGGCGGTCATTCATCTCCCAATGAGCTACCATCTCGCGATAAGCCATATCATTGTCAATACCCATCGTTATTGATCCGTCACCGAAAATCGTGGCGAAGAGTGTGGCACCGCTACACGCTATTGATGTCCGACTCTGTATCGCCTACGACGGGTATTCACCCCACACAGGAGGACTATTATCACAATCGGCATCAAGTAAGCCAAAGCGGGCATCAATGCGCCGCGTAGCAGAAAGAACTGATAACCAGCATATATTGGTACGATAATTGAGACGAGCCTCGCATATCCGCTGCTATGGCTGATAACATACCAATTATCGATGATACGCACCAGATAGCCGTAACCCAAGAAACCAATCATGAGCAGAAGCCATCCTCCATCAATGAAGAACTCTGCCCACAGCGGCGATGACAAATTTGTATAGGAATATCCCATCTTCTCTGCGATCCATTGGCCCGTTGCAATGGGCTTGTTCTCCCAGACCGCACGCGGCACCCAGAAAAGCAGCGCACCTGATATTTGTCGTCCGAGCTGGAAATTGGCTCTATTTTGCTCCAGTACCTTCGCTGCATTCACGATCATCTGAAATGCATCATAGTCACCGTTATACGTCAGCTCTCTGCTGATAGAGGTTTGCACAATGCGCTCTGACACATTCACGTCCAGAGTGTTACGAAACAAATCAGCAAATGGGAAAATAATAAATAACCCCAATACGGTGCCTATGATGATCACTAAAGAAGACCAGCGCCGCCAGGGTAAGACAAACACAATGCTGAGAAGTATTGTACCTACTTGGTAACGAGGAGTGCTGATCGGATTGTTGAGAATCAACGTGGCGCCAAGCATTATGATCGTCATTACTTTCCATAGCCATGCCGTTCGCTGCCCTTTGACGTGCCGAGCAATCCATACTACCAACGCCGCAACTGACAATACGTATATCGGCGTATTGAGCCCGTGGATTAAGAGCATCATTGTGGGCATATTGAAATTGAGCATAAGCAGCTGCACTCTTACGCTTCTGGGCGCAAAGAGCATCTCCAGCCCTCCAACACGGGACAGCAGGTATGGAATCAGGGCAAGGCTAATGAGCCCTAGGATCGGGATGATGCGCCTATTGATAGAGTGATTCAGAATCGTGGTGACCAGAAGCGCTTTCCGTACCGGAATCAAGTAGTAACCCAAATCAAATGCAATCAGTCCACCAATCACGATAAAAGAGGACTTTACGAGTAGCATATCGTCGTAGTGACCTGGCCAGGGAAAGTTCTGTATAGCAATTTGAAAGAATGGAGCGACGGCAAGAAAAATGTAGACAAATATCCAGAATGTAATCGCTACAATACGATGAGAACTTGACGCCGCCATCGTGGCCAGGTGTGCACTGCTATAGACCAGGATCAATCCAACCAGAATAAGTGGTAACGACGCTACCAAGGAATCTGTGGAGGCGGCCAATAACAGCAGAGGAAGCACAATCAGTACCGAAAATAGGATCAGGATAATTAATAATTTAGTATTCACTGTCTATTCGCTGAAAATATTTGGATATTTCTCAATTATCGGCCAGGCGAGTGTAGACATTTGCAGACAGGCCGAGTAGCTCCAGGATGCGGATTTGCACCGCCGACAACGCAGGCAGATGGCGGATGGTTTGGCCGGGTAACTGCACAATGGTCAGAGTGATGTTATCGAACATCTTCAACAGCCTTTCCGTGGTCGGGTTGCCGATGCCCTTTTTAGGGTTATTGGCGATCAAACCGGCCAATTTCTCCTGGTTTTGCTTGAGTTTGCGCCGGACGACAAACTCGATCAGGGTCAAGAAACGAACCGCCAGGCTCAGCAGGTTGGTCAAACCGACGACCTGGTCATCGCGTTTGACAAAGAGTGGGCTGAGCGAAAGCGGGTAATGTACCTTGACAATTGAGATAAATCATGGCATTACATCAGTCTCAAA
>DYKV01000047.1:11248-13928 GCA_020722415.1 Anaerolinea sp. | reverse complement strand
ATCTTCTATAAAGTCTTGGAAAATCCATCACACCGCTCACTGCACTATTTGATCTGTTCGCCCATGCGGAGAGGATAGGCAAGATTGGCAGTGGAAAGTATGAGGGTTTATAAGTTAGCTACTTCTCGGGCGCGACGAATGATCCTTTTTATATGGGCAGCTAGTACGGCGCTAGAGATTGGTTTAATCAAATAGTCATCAATCCCCTCATCTAAGGCTTTGGCAATTAAATCGGGTTTGCTGACTGCCGAAAGGACAATAATTGGAACATCTGAAAATTGGCGGATTTTACGAGCAACTTCCCATCCATCTACTCCATACATGAGCAAGTCGAGGATGATAATATCCGGCTGCAATTCTTGACAGATGCGGATTCCCTCTGCGCCACTGGTGGTGCTATAAACGATGAGGTCTTGCGGCTCAAGTAATAAGGTCAAAGAATCGCATAGCGCTTGATCATCATCTATAATAAGTAATTTTGCCGGGAGATTATTTTGCACTTCGATTAACCTCGCCATGAATTATCGTATGCAATGGGTTCCTTCCTACGGAATATATTATGCACGTAGATTTGAAATTTGAACCTTACAAAAACTTTACAGCTTTTTCATGGTATTTTTATGAAGATTTCGGCAGAATGGAGATGAGTGAGTTTTGATTTTTTGACAAACATCGGTCTTGCGCCATTCTCATTTCAAGGATATGATTATTTTAACCTCCTATGACAGCCGTTTTTATTTGTCCTCAATGCCAAAGACCAATTAGCAAAGCTGAACGCTATTGTGAATATTGTGGGGCAGACTTGGCAATTGATGCACCATTAGGACAACTATATTCGTTTCAGAATGAACCGGTTTTAGATAAAGCGTCATTAGAGCCAGAAGTCTTAACTCCACGTCTTGGGGAGTCTTTAATCCAGCAAGGAAAAATCACTCCTCAGCAGCTGAACCAGGCGTTGAAATATCAACAAGATCAAGCCCTTTTGGGACGAAAAATTCGATTGGGACGAGCTTTGCGAGAGCTGGGTATTTTGGATGAAGAGACGGTGGATGATGCTGTAACGGTGCAAATCTTGCAACTACAAAAAGCGTTGCGGCAAGCCAATCAAGAGCTGGAGCAGCGCGTGCAAGCCCGCACGGAAGAACTCCGCCTAGCGTTAGAGCGGGTTCGTGAGCTTTACCAAATTAAGGCGAATTTCATTGCCAATGTATCCCATGAGCTGCGCACACCACTGACGATGTTAAAAGGATATCTGGAGATGATGGCTGAAGGCGCATTTGGTGAGGTAAATCGCGATCAAGCAGAAGCTTTAGAAGCCTTAATCAAAGCGGAAAATCGCCTAGAAAAATTGATTGATGACTTGATCCTTTTTTCCTACGCTGAACGCGGAGAATTAACCTTAACCATCATCCCTACCAGAATAGATGAGATGATTATGAAAATAGTTAGCGCAGCCCAATTACAAGCGCAGGCAAAAGGGATAACTTTACAGGTCGAAATTCACCAGCCCCTCCCGCCGGTGGTCTGTGACCCGGAGAAAATGGGGTGGGTAGTTGGTGAAATGCTCACCAATGCACTGAAGTTCACCCCCACTGGTGGCGTAGTGGGGATCCGGGCGGTTGAAGAACAAGGTTTGGTGCGCATTTCGGTCACCGATACTGGGATCGGAATTGCAGCAGAACGGATCGAGGAGATATTTACTCCTTTTCATCAACTCGATGGTTCTTCTACACGTCGTTATGGTGGCACAGGATTAGGATTGGCTTTGTTACAACGTATTGTTGAAGCGCATGGCTCACATGTAAAAGTGTCATCCGAGGTTGGACATGGATCCTGTTTTGAATTCACTCTACCCGCTGTCGCCTCCCCGATTAAGGAGCAGGCATAACGTGACAGTAGAAAAGATCAATTCTGCTACCTTGCGTCCAGAAGAGCTCGAAGCAGTTTATGCGATCAGCCGCGCTGTTGCCCTGGCTGAAGATATGGATTCGGCTTTAGACGAGATCATTCGCCTAGCGCGCCCGGTGTTCATCTTTGATAACCTGATTTTATATCTGCGCAGCGATGAAGGTTTGCAGCCTGTTTTTGCTCGAGCTATTGGCCGTGGCAGATTTCGCGAAGCAGAATTAAGCTGGGGTGAAGCCACCGCGTTTGAAGTGCTGCAGGGATCGGGCGTGATCTCCCGCATTGAAGAGGGTGGAGAGGATATAAACGATCGCACCCGATTACGCTTTTTGTTGGGATTGCCCCTTTTCCTAGAAAATCAAATGACCGGAGCGTTGGTTTTTATTCGTTTTGGGGGCCCGCCATTTGCTCCCGATCAAATTCGTGTCTCGGAATTTATTGCCGGTCTGGTGGCGCAGCTATTGGGGCATGATCGTTTGGTTAAACGGATTGTCAGCTTGGAAGCCGAAAGAAGGTTAGACCGTTTACAAGAGGATTTTATTGCTACTGTTTCCCACGAGTTATTGACTCCATTAGGTTTTATAAAGGGATATGCTACCACTTTATTGCGCCAAGACACTTCTTGGGATGATGCCGCCCGGCGGGAATTTCTCACCATCATTGACGAAGAAGCAGACCGGCTGCGGGAATTGATTGATAACTTGATGGACTCTTCCCGCTTACAAGCGGGTACCTTGAAGATGAGTTTTCAGCCCATAAGATTGGATGCATTCTT
>DYKV01000047.1:0-11148 GCA_020722415.1 Anaerolinea sp. | reverse complement strand
TACAAGCGGGTACCTTGAAGATGAGTTTTCAGCCCATAAGATTGGATGCATTCTTGCGGGATATGGTGATGCGCGCGCTATCTTTACATGACAATATTTCAATTGTCCTTTCCCAGGAATTACCTGAGATAAAGCTGGAAGCTGATCCAACCCGTCTGGCACAGGTCTTCGATAATTTATTGACCAATGCCAGTAAATATGCGCCTAATTCGAAAGTCACGATATCATTAATTTCAGAACCAGAAGCAGCTCATATTACCATTAGTGATAATGGACCTGGAATCGCGGAAGAACATTTGGGTTCGTTATTCAAACGCTTTTACCGCGTTCCCAACCGGGATGTAAGCATTCGCGGAACTGGTTTGGGTCTCTTTATTTGCCGGCAAATTATTCGCGCCCACGGGGGTGAGATATGGGCTGAATCAGTCCTCGGTAAAGGGACAACGTTTCACTTACGCCTACCTTTTCATCCGAAAACGAATAATCATGAATTATCCTTGAGGGAGTATGATCTATGAGTACGAAAATATTAGTTGTAGATGATGAACCCCGTTATTTACGCTTGATAGAAGCAAACTTGATTACCGAAGGCTTTGATGTAGTAAAAGCCACAAACGGGCAAGAGGCGGTTGATAAAGTAGTGAAAGAGATGCCAGATTTGGTTTTAATGGATATCATGATGCCGGTATTAGATGGGTTTGCTGCAACCGAACGCATTCGCGAATTTTCCAGTGTCCCGATCATTGTGGTGACTGCGCGCGGTGAAGAAAATGCCCGCGTGCGTGGTTTGGATTTGGGCGCGGATGATTATATAGTTAAACCTTTCTCAGCAACTGAGTTATTAGCCCGTGTTCGGGCAGTTTTACGGAGGGTGAAAACCCCTGCCACTACTCAGGATGCGGTTTTCTATCATAGAAATTTGAAAATTGATTTTGCTAAGGCAGAAGTCTTCAAGAATGATCGTCTGGTTTTTCTGTCTGCAACAGAATACCGCCTTTTATTGCAATTTGCCCGTAATCTGGGACAGGTTCTGACATCCGAAGAATTGCTCGCCAATGTTTGGGGTCCAGAATACCGCGATGACAAGGAGATCCTTTGGGTGAGCATATCGCGTTTACGCCAAAAATTAGAGGATGATCCAAAAAATCCTTTTCATATTCTAACCCGTTCTGGGATGGGGTATTCGATGCCTGTGTTGGAGGATGAACATGGCAACCCGTTATGATGAAAAAGGGAAATTTTTTACAGATAAAATCTCCAAAGAGCAAGTGCCGGTGGTTTTGCAAACCACGTATGGGCGGATTGAGGGTTTTATCTATGTTATGGCTGGAGCAAGGTTGAAGGATGAAATTAACAATGCCGAACAATTCATTGCGGTGACAAATGCAAAAATATATAATCTGAACGATGAGTGTACCTACATCAGTCATTTTGTCAGTGTCAACCGTGATCATATCATTTGGCTGCTCCCCCAAGCTGAGATCCAAGAAGTGTTCGGTTGCACGGGAGGCGATGATTGACATTGTCAAATCAATCTGGGATTCGACAGGTAAGTGCGGCTGATTTGCCCAAATTAAAGAATCATTTGATTCAAATGATCCAACGGGATGGAGCGAGTGATGGATCTGATCCAATTGCGACTAAAGCCCATATAGAAGAAGTGCTGCAAAAATTAAATCTTTCCATCGAACAACCTCTCCGAGAAAAATTGATCAATGAAATTTATCAAGAAGTATATGGGATGGGGGTTTTACAGCCTCTGTTGGATGACCCCCGCATTACTGAGATTATGGTCAATGGAGCGAAAAAAATATATGTGGAAATTGAAGGAAGGATTTCCAAAACCCCGCTCACTTTTGAGCATGACCGTCAGGTGATGGATTTAATCGAAAAGATCATCCGTCCGTTAGGCCGCAGAGTAGATGCTGATCATCCAGCAGTAGATGCCCGCCTACAGGATGGTTCCCGTTTTAATGCGATTATTCCTCCCGTAGCTATTGATGGTCCAGCCATTACCATTCGCAAATTTTCTCGAGAGAGGTTAACTGTGGAGAAGCTGATCGAACTTGGCTCACTTACCCCGATTGTGGCTGACTTCCTAGAAGCATGTGTCGTCTCACGTTTGAATATCATCATCTCTGGGGGTACGGGGTCAGGAAAGACCACTCTTTTAAATGTGCTATCCGGTTACATTCCCGAGCATGAACGAATCGTCACGATAGAAGATTCGGCAGAGTTGCAATTACATCAAGAGCATGTGGTTAGGTTAGAGATGAAACCACCTGATTTGGAAGGGAAAGGAGAGGTGAAAATTCGTGATTTAGTGCGCAATGCTTTACGGATGAGACCAGACCGCATCGTGGTTGGTGAATGCCGCAGTGGAGAGGCATTAGACATGCTGCAGGCAATGAATACCGGTCATGATGGCTCGCTGACAACTTTACATGCCAATTCGCCACGCGATGCACTTTCGCGCTTGGAAACCTTAACTATGATGGCTGGAATGGACCTTCCTATCCGAATTGTGCGTGAACAAATCGCTTCAGCAGTTGATCTTATCATTCAAACTGCGCGGATGCGTGATGGCTCCCGCAAAGTGACTCAAGTAACCGAGGTGGTTGGAATGGAAGGAGATACTATTGTGATGACGGATATCTTCAAATTTGACGAAACTGGGATGGATGAGAGTGGAAAAGTAATCGGTGAGTTAAAACCAACCGGCATGCGTCCGTTATTTATCAACCGCTTGGAAATGGCTGGTTTCAAGCTTAAGGCGGAGGTTTTCGGGGTCAATATAGCAGAAATGCTTTCAGCTAATCGTCGTTCCGCTGCCCGTAAATGACTCAAGAGTGAATGAAAAATGGGTTAGAATGTAATATAAAGTAAATGTTATCGCAGGTGAACTATGTATATTAATCCATTCGCTATTCAAATTCGCGCTCGCAAACTAGGTGTGTTATTACGAAACGCCCGCGAAATTGCCCATAAAAACTTGAATGATGCTGCTGAAAGGCTCGGTATTAGTTCTGCTGAAATGGAAGCATTTGAATCTGGGGATGCATCGCCATCTTTACCTCAATTAGAAGCGTTAGCCCATTATTACGGTGTGTTATTAACCCATTTCTGGGATAATCATTTACTAGAGGAAAATCATCGCAGTGAAGAGATTGATTTAAAAACCATTGGCGAACTACGCCAGCGTATCATTGGTGCGGATTTACGCAAACAGAGACTAGAAAAAGGTCTCGACATTGAATATATTGCTCGGGCACTTGGTGTCTCGCCAGAAGAAATTGAAGCCTATGAATTCTCCGAACAAGCCATCCCGTTGCCAATCCTTGAGGCAATCGCTCAATTGCTGAATCAATCGCTGGATCACTATGTTGACCACGAGACACCTTTAGGAAAGACGTTACAAATCCAACAACGCTGGGCAGGTTTTCAAGCTTTACCAGAGGAGTTACAAGAATTCATTTCTAAACCGATCAACCGCCCTTATTTGCAGCTAGCCCAAAGATTAAGCGAAATGTCGGTAGAGAAATTGCGCGCTGTAGCAGAAGGTTTATTGGAAATAACACTATGAGCGAGAAAATCCAGCCACAAGAATTGATTAAGCAAGCCAAACAAGCTTACCAATCAAAGGATTACTTGACTGCTGCTGAATTATTTGAAGCAGCCAGTCAGGTTTTTCAAACCCAGGGGGATGATCTTGATGCCGCGGAGAGTGGCAATAATGCTAGTGTGGCTTATTTACTAGGTGGTGAAAATGAAAAAGCATTAGCGTTAGTGCAACCCACTTTGCCAATTTTTGAAGCCTCTGGTGATCACCGCCGTTTAGGGATGGCATACGGTAATCTTGCCGCTGCATTAGAGGCGTGTGGTAGGTTTCCGGAAGCTCAACAGGCATATCAACAGTGCGCGGATTTGCTCCAATCCGCTGGTGAAACTGAGCAGCGGCTTAATGCATTACAGGCGCTCTCTGCTTTGCAATTAAGAACTGGAAAACAATTGCAAGCCATGGCAACGATGCAATCGGCTTTAGAAGATTTGCCAAAACCAACTCTAAAGCAGAAATTCTTATTGAAATTCTTACGAACTCCTTGGAAATTATTGGCGAAGTGAATTGATTGTTCGATCCGCTCTCCGTTCTGATAAACCAGCAATAGCCAGCTTGTTATATTTTGAGCGTTATGTCCATCGTCATTTAGATTGGCGGGCACCTCTCGATTGGTTGGAGCGGCAGCCATTCGTGTTATTAGAAAAAGATCGGCGAATAGAAGGGGTATTAGCCTGTCCTAGCGACCCACCCGAGATCGCTTGGATTCGATTGTTTGCTGTTGCTTCCAGTGAAAATTTAACATCTACCTGGCTGCCATTGTGGGAATTCGCCTACCAAATGTTACAAAAACAAACCCCACATCCGAGATTTGCTTCACTCCCATTGACATTATGGTTTCGTTCTTTGGTGGAAATGAGCGCATTTCATCAAACCAATGAAGTAGTAGTGCTTAGATGGCGGGCAGAACCAATAAGATGGGTTGTTGACAGAAATCCTATGATTAAGCTGCGCCAAATGACCATAGATGATTTACCCTTTGTAGCAAAGGTTGATCATCAAGCATTTCAAACACCCTGGCAGGTATCATTAGATGGCATTACCGCAGGATTCAATCAATCAGCGCTGGCAATGGTTGCCGAATCCCCAACTGGAATTGTCGGCTATCAAATTTGTACGGCTTCAAACAATGGCGGACATTTAGCCCGTTTAGCGGTGTTGCCAGAATGGCAACATCAAGGTATCGGGAGGACATTAGTGTTGGACTTGCAACAACAGTTTTTTGAACAAGGTTATGGACAGGTTACTGTGAATACTCAAGCAGATAATCAGGCGTCTTTATTCTTGTATGAAAAACTAGGTTTTAAACCGACTGGGGAGGTATACCCTCTCTATGAGTTCCCCTAAAATTTATTCAGCCAGATTGATAAAGGAGCGAAGAAGTGATCCATGAAGAATATTCATTTATGACAATGGATGGCTTAGAATTATTCGGTCAAGCCTGGTTACCCGAAAAAGATACTAAAGCGTATATCTGCCTGATCCATGGGCTTGGGGAACATTCGGGACGATATGAGGGAATGGCAAACCGGTTTATCCAAGAGGGCTACGGGGTAGTCGGATTTGATCTGCGTGGGCATGGAAGATCGGCTGGGAAAAAGGGAGATACCCCTTCATTTGATGCCTATATGCAAGACATCGATTCTTTTCGAAAAGAGGTTAATCACCGCTATTCCCCCCAAAATGAATTTCTATATGGACATAGTCTTGGCGGCTTGTTGTTGTTAAATTATCTTATTCGCAGAAAGCCCACCGTCAAAGGAGCTATATCATCCGCCGCAGGTTTACGAACTTCATTAACCCAACAGCGTTTGAAATTGATATTCGTCAATACATTTGGAAAAATCTTCCCTAGTCTTTCCATTCCAACCGGTTTGGACGCCAGGATGCTTTCTCATGATCCGGCTGTTGTAGAGCGCTATCAAAAGGATCATCTAGTACATGGAGTGGTTACTTTGCGGATGGCTTTGGCGACATTGCCAGCGATTGATACTGTTTTTGATCAAGCAAATAAAATTATGGTCCCATTACTCATCTTACATGGAAGCGCTGATCAACTTAGTTACCCAGGCGGAAGTCAAGAGCTTTCCAGAAAAGTGGCAGATAATGAGTTTCATCTTTTTGAAGGATTGTTCCATGAGCTTCATAATGAACCACAAAAAGAAGAGGTTTTCCAGACCATCTTCGCCTGGTTAAACCGTCAACTCATGGCTTAGTGTTTTGTAGTTGGCTTTTGGAATTTCGATGAGAAAGTATTCAACTAACCCTTCTCCCGACAGTGATTTTAGGGGAGAGGTGTACCGTAAAAATAAACCAGTCCGCAGGAATCTTTTTTCGTGGGGTGGATGTTCTCTCATCGCACTATTGATATCTGTATTCTGTTTAATTCCGCTGATCCTTTTTTTGATGCCCTATGCCTATTTTCAAGTATTTGATGTCATTTTTCCAAAAATTCAGGTAGGCAGCGTACCCGTTGGGGGATTACAACTGAAAGAAGCTAAACGTAAAATAGATCAATATTATAACCAAGGCAGGATGATCCGCGTTACTGATGGCATCCATGAAAAATATCTGTTACCTCAAGAATTGGGAATGACGGTAGATGCAGAACAATCAGCTAGAGATGCCCTGAATTGGGGGCATGGGGAAAATTTTATTGAGAATGAAGCGAAATTTTGGCAGAGCATTCACACAGGGATGAATATCCAACCAGTTGTAGTGGTGGATGCAAAGATAACTTTGGATGCTTTGCAAAAAATTAACGCTGAATTTAGTCAGCCGGCAACCCCACCGAGGATTTTCTATGATAATGGGAAATGGGAAACCCATGCAGGAGAGTTGGGTTATGAAATCAATATTGAGGAGAGCCTCAAACAACTCATCCTTACCCCTGATAATATCCTGATTTTTGGCAGTTACTCACTCATCTTGAAACCCATACCACCCCCAGTAGTGGATACAACCCAAGTGGAAACTCAAGCGGAGAAAATGATCAAAAGGGCACAACAATTAAAGGCTTATGATGCGATCACCAATGAATGGCTGGAGCTGGGATTAGATCCTGGAATGGTGACAGCTTGGTTAAAGATTGACATTGTAGATGGTCAGGTACGCCTAAGTGTAGATAGTGAGAAAGTTGCCAGCGATTTAGATCAAATCAACTCTCGACTCGGCAGCGATCGTTTCCTAGATAAGGAAAGAATAACTCCTTTGATTGTTCAAGGTTTGCAAGAAGAGCATTCACCTTTTTTACTGGTTAGCCATCATCCAACTACCTATGTGGTACAAAAGGGAGATACGCTATTGAAGATTGCATGGAGAGTCGGTTTTCCAATGTGGAAGATATTGGAAGCCAATCCTAATTTGGATCCTGACCATTTATACAGCGGTCAGGTATTGAATCTTCCCTCAAAAGATACCTTACTGCCTTTAGATGTAATTCCCAACAAAAGGATTGTAATCAGCATTAGCAAACAAAAAATGATGGTATATGAGAATAACCAATTGATAAAAAAATTTGTGATTAGCACTGGTGTTGACCGTTCACCAACGCAACCGGGAGTATTTCAGGTGCAAACGCATCGAGCTAATGCCTATGCATCAGTGTGGGATTTGTATATGCCTAATTTTCTCGGTATTTATGAGGCTTGGCCAGGTTTTATGAATGGCATTCATGGCTTACCAATGCTTTCGAACGGCACGCGTCTATGGGCAAATATCCTTGGCAAACCAGCGTCTTATGGATGCATCATCCTGGATTTGAAGGATTCGAAATTCTTATATCAATGGGCTGAGAATGGCGTGGTTGTTGAAATCTTGCCTTAGGAAGTGGGGTGCAAGTATTCCGGCATCAAAACAGCAATTACTTCTCCCCGTGCGCATATCTCTCCATTTGCTGAGAGTGTTGAATGAACAACAACCTTTCGTTCTTTGATCTCAACTGCTTTTGCCCGAATCTCTAGCTCAACTCCTAAAGGGGTGGGGCGGAGATAATCCACTTTGAGAGATGCTGTAACAAAACGTAATGCTGGCTCGCTATCCATTGGCCTATTTTGGGCACGATACATAGCCGCTGCTGCTGTGCCAGTGCTGTGGCAATCGATCAGAGATGCGATCAAGCCGCCATAGACATAGCCTGGGATGGAAATATGGTAAGGTTGGGGAGTAAAATGGCTGACTGCTTCCTCACCATCCCAATAACTGCGGATATGGTGCCCTTGAGGGTTTAATCTTCCACAGCCATAGCAATAACTCAACTCCTCAGGGTAATAATCTTGAAAAGCTTTCTCTGCCACAGTTTCCTCCTAATCGGTAAATATTAAGCTCTTTCTTTAGTGATATAACGCTGATATACAGCTGATCGAGAGTAAGACTGAATTTGTTTGATCCG
Organism: Anaerolinea sp.; assembly: GCA_020722415.1. Classification (GTDB taxonomy): domain Bacteria; phylum Chloroflexota; class Anaerolineae; order Anaerolineales; family UBA4823; genus UBA4823. Next base: position 3,142 of record DYKV01000047.1, on the reverse strand, counting down.
TCGGATTAAAAGAGGGTGGGAAGCAAAAACTTCGCTAAAGTTGCCTAACCAGCTATCATCTTCGGCATCAATCTGACGGTAGGCTTGTAAAAAGTCTTGCTTTGTTAGGCTGGATTTCCCGGCGACCAGTTTAACTAAGGCACTAATTGCTTTTTCTGGTTTTTGATTGACCAACATACCAGCTCGATCGGCGGAAAATTCACAAGCGCGATTCCACCCTAAAAGGGCGAAATTAAGAATAGCGGATGTGAAACCGGCAGATGGAATCCCTGCCATGCCGCCCATTAAAGAGTTGAGCTTGGTATGTCCTAAGGCAATGTGACCCAATTCATGCCCAATGATAAAAGCTAACTCATCCCGATCCATGATTCCTAATAAAGAGGAATAAAGAACCACAACTTTTTGGTCATGTATCCCAAATGTATATGCATTTAGCTGGTGATTGCGGGCGACATATACTTCATAATTGCTTACATTCAATCTTTTGGCACAGGCGGTAACTAAATTGTTTAATTCCGGCAAAGTTTGTGGATTAACAACAACGGCATGAGAGATTAAGTCTTCATGATGAGCACGATTCAGGGCATAAGTAATCGCTACTGCAAGAGCAACGAACAAGGCGCTGGTAAAGAAAGTTGCAGTCGAGGTGATTGCAATGACAAGGAACACCAGGAAAAGAGTGCTGTAAAGTGTACTGTTTTCACCAGGATACCGATATGTTGCTGGTTTCACTACTCTTTTTCCAGTTCTCTAACAGTGATATGGATACCTTGCTTGCCTATGACTAACACTCGAGTTCCAGCTGGAATGGGTTTTGCCCCAGCTTCTAATTCTGCAGTCCATAGTTCCCCACCGACTTGAACATTACCACTTGGGTTTATGTCAGTTCGGGCTACTCCAATCCTGCCGATTAAACTCTCTAACCCAGTTCGAACGGGGGCTTTTTGCGCTCGCAGTGCAAATATTAAAATCGAGGTGAAGAAAACCCCGATGATAATAGACACAGAGATGACGAGCGGTACCGAGACTCTTTGAAAGGAAGGCACACCAGGGGAGTTGAATAAGACTAATGATCCAACAATCAATGATCCTACTCCAGCAGCGGTTAATGCACCATGGGTTGGGGCTTTTATGTCCAATATGAATAGGACGAAGGCGATGATCAAGAATACCAATCCAAACCAATTAACTGGTAGGATGCCCAATCCATACATGGCTAAAGAGATAAAAACTACGCCGACAAAACCAGCAATCCAACCACCAGGACTATACAGTTCGATCAGGATTGCTTGAACACCTACGGTGAGGAGCAGGAATACGATATTTGGGTTGGTGAGGATGGTTAAGAACTGTTCGATTAAGGAAATAGAGACCTGTTCACTCTTAGCACCATGGGTATGGATGGTGTGTTTACCGGTGGCAAGCTCAACTTGAAAACCATCTAACTTATTAATCAGGTCTGCCAGATCATTGGCAATAAAATCAATTAATCCCGCTTGATACGCTTCATTGGCTGAGACTGCTCTTGCTGATTCAATCGTGGCTTCAGCTAAGGTTACTGCGTTTTCCCCGCGGCGCTCTGCTAAAGTACGCACAGTGGCTTTGAGCATGTTCTTAACTTTCTCTTCCATCGTCTGTCCTAGATCCTCGCCTTGGGCGCCAACCGGGCTGGCAGCTCCAATCGTGGTTTCTGGTGCCATCGCGGCAACATGTCCAGCTAGAGTGATGACCGTCCCGGCAGAGGCAGCCATTGCCCCGCGCGGTTGCACATATACGACCACTGGGACTGTGCTCAGCCGAATGTCCTGTACCATGGAATTCATTGGCTCGATATTACCGCCAGGAGTGTTGAGTTGGAAAATGAGCGCTTCAGCTGAACGTTGTTCGGCGATTCGTATCCCTCGTCGAAGGTATTCGCGCATGGCTGGGGTTATTGGTCCATCCCCGGTTAATACCAGGATAAGCGGTGAAGATGATTGCGCATGCCCCTGAGGCGCGGCAAGCCACCATATACCGGTAAACAACAAGATTGCAAGAATAATGTAGCGAAATTTGTTCATGTTATTTCTTTCGCTGAGATTCTAAATGGTAGCGGTTAATGATTGAGATTAGTTATTCATTAGAACAAAGATATTATACTTGAATCTGCCGCAAAAAGAACTTTAGCCACGAATGACCTAAGGTTATTCTGAATGGATAAATTACTGAACTGCAAAAAGATAAAATATTTAACGCCAAGTCGCCAAGACGCAAAGAAATTAAAAAGTGGCTCAAGAAAATGGAGAAAAAATTGGACGAAGCAGACAAAAAATTAAGCATCTTTTTGAAAATCTTGGCGACTTTGGGGTATAAAAGATAAAACCACTGAGGGCACGAAGAATCCACAAAGGGCACGGAGAAAAGTTTTCTGACAGAAAACGAAATTGCGAATAAAATAATCGGAATAGCCATCTATGTCCATAAGGCGCTCAGATTCGGATTGCTGGAATTTGCTTATATGGAATCAAACGAGTGATAAATACAGATATCCCTTGGTGCCCTTTGCACCTGCTTTGCGGACTATTATGAGAAAACAAGCCTTTTTACAGTGAACTCATCTATCACTTAAAGTTTAATAAAAAGTCAGGCTAATTTATCATAGCCTGACATATCTCGATTAGAGCCTCTATTTTCTAACCCTGATAGGGTTCACACTTCACAAGTGTGTAATTATTCTCTAGTAGTGACCCTTTTTGAGTTTTTTTCGATATCGCCTCCGGTACTTTCAAACAAAAAATATTAGCAGGATAAGAATTTAATTTGAGTAAAATCTTCGATAGAACCTCCTCAGCGGTTAAGATTTTCGCAATTCTCATTCTGATGTTGTCTTTCACACCAACAAAATCCTTCGAAGTTGAGAATTGCTGGTGAAACCTATTCGTTACATTGTTCTGAATTTAGCATAGCAAAGAATATTGCTGCTGTCAATAATAATTTTGTAAGGTCCTATATCAGGTAAACCCAAACAAAGTTCCTTTGTAACTCTCAGGCATGTCAATTTTAATGGAATGCAAATGCCTGTTCTGTCATTTCGTAGGAGCGTCAGCAATTGAGAAATCTATAGTATTACCGGGCAACATTTGCATCGAACGCGCAAATGTTA
>DYKV01000422.1 GCA_020722415.1 Anaerolinea sp. | reverse complement strand
GGGCAAATCTCTGATTTGCCATAAAGTATCCATAAACGAGGTTTACCCCGAAGGATGAAAATAGAGTGGTAAAACAAATGAAGAACTGGCACAGAGGTAGATAAAGCGAATAGAGCCAACAAGCCTGTCACATAGTTTATTTTCATATCAACCATCATAAATTCAATTAACCAGCATGAGCAAAAAAGCCCAATTCTTTATCACTTGCCTAATTGACACCTTTTACCCACAAATTGGAATAGATGTTGTTGAAGTATTACAACGCTTCGGCGTGCAGGTCTCTTGCCCGTCCGGTCAGACCTGCTGTGGGCAACCCGCCTTCAACGCTGGTTTACGCCAGGAAGCCAAAATGATCGCCAAACACACCATCGAGGTATTTGAGAAAGGCGAAGGAGATATTGTTATCCCTTCTGGTTCTTGTTGTGCAATGATCCGAAATCATTATCCAGAATTATTTGAGGATGAACCGGAGTGGAAAACTCGAGCAGTTCAGTTTGCTCAGCGTTGTTATGAATTTTCAGAATACCTTGTAGACGTATTAAAAGTTCACGACCCCCAATCGTCCTTTCCAGCAAAGATCACTTATCATCCGTCTTGTCATCTCTTACGCGAACTTGGAATTGACACACAACCGCTCACCCTTCTTCACCAGGTGAGAGACGCAGAAATCGTTCCCTTACCTCATGCAGATGAATGTTGCGGGTTTGGTGGTGTATTTTCGGTGGAACATCCGCAGTTATCTAACGCTATGCTGGAACGCAAAATATCCAATATTGCCGCAAGTGGTGCGGATATTGTCGTGGCTTGTGATGCTGGATGTATCACGAATATCAATGGTGGTCTTGCCCACCGTAACCAGGCTATCAAAGCAATGCACCTTGCTCAGATATTAAACCACCCGATCCTGAACTCGGACTAAAACAATCCCCTTAATCTTATGCCTGCGCCATTTTATCAAAAGATCGAACAAGCTTTAGCCGATCCGAACTTACAAGCAGCTTTAGATGCCAATGCAGAACGGCGCATCAATGCCCGAGTGACAGCTTTTTCCTCGCTTACTGAGGATTTATCTTTCCTAAAACAGAAAGCCCATCAGGTGCGCTTAAACACGATTGACCACCTCGATCAACACTTAGAGACCTTTCGCAAAAACGCCATCGCAAACGGATTTATCCTCCATAACGCAACCAACGCTCAAGAAGCTATACGCATTGTTTTGAAAATCGCCCAACAAAACCAAGCCAGTCTGATTGCCAAATCAAAATCAATGGTAAGTGAGGAAATTGGACTTAACCAAGCACTGGAAAACGCTGGATTTAAAGTTGTCGAGACCGATCTTGGCGAATATATTGTCCAAATTCGCCGGGAACCTCCTGCCCATATCATTACACCCGCAGTGCATCTACGCCGAGCAGATGTTGGGAAAACTTTCCATGAAATATTAGGCATCCCCTATACAGAAGACGTTGCGGAATTAACCAAAGCAGCTAGGAATATATTGCGCAAAGTTTTCCTCAATGCAGATATCGGGATAAGCGGTGTGAACTTCGCTGTTGCCGAAAACGGCTTAATTTGCATACTTACCAACGAAGGCAATGGGAGAATGGTGACGACATTGCCAAAAGTGCATATAGCCTTAATGGGGGTTGAACGCATTGTCCCGACACTAGATGACCTCGCCCTGATGTTATCTCTCCTTCCCCGATCAGCGACTGGACAAAAGATCACTGTATATACTAACCTCATTCGCGCACCTAGGCAATCTGGCGAAATAGATGGCAGCCTGGAACGCCATATTATCTTGATAGATAATGGTCGCACAGCAATGCGCCAATCGCCTCTTTCAGAAGCTTTGTTATGCATTCGCTGTGGTGCCTGCCTCAATGCGTGTCCGGTATTCCGTGAAATTGGCGGGCATGCCTATGTTAGCCGCACAGGTGTTCATACCCCTTATCCTGGTCCAATTGGCTCTGTAATCTCCACACCTCTCTTCGGTTACCATGAATTTGGCAATCTAGCCAGAGCCTCCACCTTGTGCGGCGCATGTCGAGAAGCCTG
>DYKV01000046.1 GCA_020722415.1 Anaerolinea sp. | reverse complement strand
AAAGAACGCTCCTCGCAATGACAACTATACGAAAATGTGACATTGTCAAACTACTAGCCCCACCTTACAAAACTGGTAAGTCTATCTTTCCTATTTTCGGGTATATTCTTGGATTGCCGGAGATGCCTTTATGTTCACTAGCGATCTCGAATTTTTTGAATCATGAACAAAACCAGCCTGAGGACGAAAACATTATTAACCACCGTCATTACCGTCTTCCTATTAACGGGTATGCTTTATGGCTTTTCCTCCATTTTTTGGTTTAGTACCCTCCAGCAAATCGAAAAAAACAACACACTAAAAGACCTCGATCGGATTCAAGAGACAATAAGACGGGATTTTGAAAATCTAGATGCCATTACGAATGATTGGGCAGCTTGGGATGATACCTATGATTTCATGCTCGATCAAAACCCGCAATATTTGCATTCCAATTTAATTCCCGATACCTTCAGCGGTTTATCGGTGGATCTCATCGCCTTGGTCAACCCGGAAGGAAAAATTATCTATGGTCAAACTTATGACCCAACTTCGGAAACCTTACAAGCTTTGTCGCCAGAGCTTAACAAACTGCTCGCTGATCAACCCGCCTTTTATCAATTTTCTTCCATTCCAGCAAAAGTCTCCGGATTCGTTGCCGCACAAGATCAGATGTTGATGTTAACTGCCCGACCCATTCTCCATAGCGATGAAAGCGGACCTAGCCGGGGAGGGATTATCTTTGCCCGCTTCATCACCCCCCAATACGTTCAGGATTTATCAGAACGAACCCGCATCTCGTTCCAACTTAACTCGCTCGAGCAGCTCCCCCAGAACTGGGAAAATCAAACTTTGTTAGAAATGTTAAAGGGAACAAATGCTCCATTCGCCAAACCAATTAATGATAACACCTACGCTGCGTATGCTCTGATTCCCGATATCTTAGGCAATCCATATTGGCTATTACAAGTTTCCGAACCTCGCCAGATTTTTCAGGTCGGTCGAATTGGAGCTCGCTGGTTATCTTTATTTTTCCTGTTAATAGGTCTGGTTGTTCTCTTAATTGAAATGGTGCATCTGGATCGCTCTGTATTACGCCGATTGTCAGCGATGAGCAATCAAATTCAACAAATCACCAGCAGTGGGGATATTGAGTCGCGTTTACACGAACCGATTCAAGATGAACTTGGCGTGTTAGCAGACAAAATCAATTCGATGTTGGAGAAAATTGCTCAATCTCAGGCAGAAATTGCCCAAACACAATCCGAGTTGGCTGATAAGGCAAGTATTTTGGCGGAGATGAACCAGACCCTCGAATCGGAAATCGAAGAACGCAAGGAAGCCCAAGATCTACTTCAAGAAAAAAGCAGCCAACAGCACAAACTCATCGAAGCCGCTCACCAGCTTACCAGCAGCTTGAATGTGCAAGAGGTGCTTAATTTCATTGCCCGTGGAGCTCGAGAAATATTACACGCCGATGGATGCGTGATCTACCTGTTAAAGGATGATGGCTGTACTCTTCACCCGGTTACCGCTATTGATGAAGAACATCTCAATCAGGTGCTCGCTGCTGACCTCGATATTGAGCATAGCTTGACCGGCAAAGCAGTCAAAGCGAAACATGGCATTATATATAATGATGCCGCTCATGCTGAAAGCGGATATCAAATCCCTGGCACACCGGTCGAAGAAGATGAAAAAGTAATTATAGCCCCATTAATTATAGATGATCAAGCAGTGGGAGCAATTCTACTGGACCGGAATAGCGATCTCTTTACAGCCGATGAGTTGCAGTTGACCGAAACATTTGCAGCCTATGCGGCGAGTGCGCTAAAGAATGCACGCGCTCACGAACAACTGCAACGTGAAATCACCGAGCGGCGGATGGCAGAAAGCGCGCTTGCTTTGAGTGAGAGCCGTTTTCAACAATTAGTGCAAAACCTCCCGATTGGCTTGTATCGCACCAGCCGGGATGGAAAGTTATTATTTGCCAACCCGGCTATAATGCGCATGTTTGCCTTCCCGGACGATTTAAAATTATCCGAGATAGACGTTCGTGATTATTTTGTAAACCCCGAAGATATGGATAAAGAGCGTGCATTTGTGGATGAAGACGGCGTGGTGCATGGTTATGAAATGCAACTACGCCGTCATAACGGAGCCGCTTTTTGGGCACGTGATACTTTTCGAGCGGTGCTTGATCCAAACGGGGATTTGCTTTACTTTGAAGGATCCATAGAGGATATCAGCGTTAAAAAAGAGGCGGAACAAGTCGAGAGAGCCCTCTATGATATTTCCCAAATTGCGTTGACTGCTGCTGATTTGAATGAACTTTTCCAGCGTGTTCATCAGGTGATTCGTACTCTGATGCCAGCGGATAATTTTTACTTTGCTTTTTATAATGACAAGGATAAACTGCTCAGTTTCCCCTACTTTGTTGACCAATATGATCCGACACCTCAACCGCGTCCCCTCTCCTCCGGGTTAACTGACTTCGTTATCCGTCATCAAAAAGCTATTCTGGTTGATCCAATAGAATTCGAGGCGATGGTAAAGCGCGGTGATGTAGAAGAAATGGGCTCACCTTCTTTGGATTGGCTGGGTGTCCCCCTGATCAATTCCGCTGGGCAAACTTTTGGGGCGATGGTGGTTCAGTCATATAATGAAACGGTTCGTTATACAGCAAATCACTTACAAATTTTCACCATTATCTCCGCCCAAGTGGCTTTGGCGATCGAACGGAAAACCGCCGAAGAAGAGATCCAACGGCAGCGCGCATTTTTACGCCAAGTGATCGATTCCAGCCCCAATTTTATATTTGCGAAAGACCGTTACGGTAGATTTACCTTGGTGAATCAAGCTGTTGCACTCGCCTACGGTACGACGGTTGAAGATTTACTCGGAAAATCAGATGCGGATTTTGCCCGCAATCCACGCGAAGCAGAACTTTTCCGTCAGGACGATTTGGAGGTGATTCGCACCAGAAGAGAGAAGTTTATTCCAATTGAAGCGATTACAGATGCCAACGGGAAAGCTCGTTGGTTGCAAACGGTTAAACGGCCGTTGGTCGGATTTTCGGAAGATGTGCAGGTTTTAGGTGTCTCTACCGATATCACAGAGCGAAAGTTAGCCGAAGATCAGCTCTCGCACAATGCCTTCCATGATGCATTAACCGGGTTACCAAATCGTATCTTGTTTACCGATCGCTTGACGCATGCCCTCAATCGGTCTGCACGGCGAAAAGATGAGCAATGGTTTGCGGTGCTCTTTCTCGATCTCGATCACTTCAAGACGGTCAATGACACGCTAGGACACTTGTTAGGCGATCAATTACTTATCATGGTCGCCAAGCGCTTACAAGAATGCCTGCGGGCGGCGGATACAATTGCGCGGTTTGGCGGCGATGAGTTTGTTTTCTTATTAGAAGATTTGGATGAAACCAATGAGGTCGTCCAGGTTGCCGAACGGATCCTGGAAAGCATTCACGCTCCATTCAACCTCGCTGGGCATGAAGTTGATGTGAGCGCCAGCATCGGCATTGTGTTGAGCACTAGCAGCTATGAAAAAGCGGATGAAATCCTCCGCGATGCCGATATTGCCATGTATCGGGCGAAGGACCTCGGACGAAATCGTTATGTCATCTTCAATAGCGCTATGCGGGCTAATGTCGTCCATCACCTGGAATTGGAGAAAGGGCTGCGCGCAGCGCTTGAAAACCGGCAGTTTGAATTGTATTATCAACCGATAACTTCCATCAAGACTCACCAGATCAGCGGGTTTGAAGCACTATTGCGCTGGCGTCATCCTGAGAAAGGGATGATTCCGCCTTCTGAATTTATTCCTTTTGCCGAAGAAACCGGGTTAATCTTGCCCATTGGGGCTTGGGTATTGGACGAAGCTTGCCGGCAGATGAGCGAATGGCAACGGCGTTTTCCCTGCGAGCCGCCTTTAGCAATCAGTGTCAACCTGTCTAATAAACAATTTTCCCAGCCGGATTTATTTGAACAGGTAGAACTAGCTTTGAAAGAAAGCGGACTGCCGCCCCAAACTCTCCAATTGGAGATCACCGAAAGTGTCATCATGGAAAACGCGGAATTGACGATTGCCACTCTCGAACGGATGGCAGCGCTGGGCGTGAAAATCCACATTGACGATTTTGGCACCGGTTACTCATCTCTGGCTTATTTACACTTGCTGCCGATTAATGCAATTAAGATCGATCGTTCCTTTATCAGTGGGGCAACGGTTAGAGGAAATGGTATGGAGATTGCCCAAACCATTGTGCATTTAGCCCACGAACTGCATATTGATGCCATTGCTGAAGGGGTTGAGACCGAAGAACAATGGAAAAAGTTAGACGGGTGGAGCTGTCAATATGCACAAGGGTATCTGATTGCCAAACCACTGGATCCACAAACAGCGATAAGTTTGCTCGTCTCTACAATCGCCCGGCGCGGAGACGCCTCTCAGAACACCCCAACAGTCTAACCGACTAATAAGCCATTCCAAAAAATTTGTTAACGAAAAAGACCCGAACCGTCGAAAATTCCATTTTAACCGACGGATTAACCGATTCTTAACCCCACCTTTCACCGATTGTGGGATTGTTTTTTGCCACCGTTTGCGCGAGACTTGGGGCATGAACGCATTACCTGAATTGGTCAAAGGTCATTTATATGTTTTAACTCTGCCGCGCTCCCTGCGCCGCCCAACGCTCAACGAGTTAATTGTCCGCCTGGCGTTGCGCGGTGAAGTACAGGTGCTGGTGGCGGGTAATCGTTTCGATGCCCATGGTATTGCCCGCTTACTGCGTCGTCAAAGCCCTGCCGTCTTCCCCGCCCTACAACGCATTCGCCTGGCGCGTGCATTTACCTGTTATCAGGCTGCCTCCTTGCTCAGTGAGGTTGCCGCTGCCCAATTGCCCACGCTGGTAACTGACTTGTTAGATACCTTTTATGATGAAAACGTTTCCCTACCGGAACGGCAGGCGTTGCTCACCCAATGTCTGCAAGAATTGCGCCGTCTGAGCCAGCAGGCGGAGGTATTGATCAGCGTTGTTCTCCCCGAGTCGGCTTTTGCCCGCGACGAGCGCGCCTCAACCCGCGCCGCCGAGCTGGTTTCGATCGGCATTGAGCGCCCTTCGGCCGGCCCGGCTGCCGAGGTTGAGCGTTGCCCTAGACCGCTAGGAAGACCGGCCAAAGCCCCGCCCGATCTCTTCGAGATGCTGCTTGGTGCAGCCGATGTCCTTTGGACGATCGAATTGCCTGCCCCGCAGCCAGTTCAACTTAATCTATTGTGAGGTATATTATGGGACGCACACTCCCTTCTATCACGCAAGCCTTTTTACAAGAACAAGAGTCGTTTGCCCGCTTCCGCCGCGCCTTGCGGCGCAGTGATCAATTGGTGCTAGACGAGCTTTTCGCCGCTGCCCAGCAACATCTGGCTGCGGCGGCTTATGCTTCCCATGCTTTGCCATTTGAGATCTTTTTGCTCTCCATGCTGCTCGAAGAACGCAAAGAAGTGCTGCAATTGCGCCAGCGCCTGGATGTTTTAGAGGCAGCTCAACATGGCGGAAGTTAAGGGTTGGCTCTTTGATCTCTATGCCGCGCCTCAGGGTGGGCTGGTGATCTGGCTGCTCACGCAACAAGCGGATGGCAGGGTGGATTGTCAGCCTTATCAGCAGGCTTTCCCGGTCACCTTTTATGTGGCGGGACCTGCGCCGCGCCTACGCCAGTTTTGGCGGTATCTGCAAAGCCAACCAGTGCCGCTTAAACTGGAGCGCGTGCAGCGCCGCGATATCTTCCAGCCGGTTGAGTTGAGCGTGCTGTCTGTCCAGGTAGAGCATGCCATCGCCCAGCCAGCGCTTTTCCAACAAGCCGCGCAGGCTTTCCCGGATTTAACCTATTATGACGCCGATATTCCCTTGCCCCTGCGCCATGCTGCCCGCTACGCTTCTTTCCCGCTAGCCTATTGCAGCTTAGAAGTTGATGCGCAAAACCGCATTCAGAGGTGGCAGACTCTGGATACCCCTTGGGAACTTGACCCCGTCCGCCCTCCCTTGCGCATTCTCACCTTAGAACCAAATGTGGACCCCTTTCACGCACCACCTACGCACATCCTTGTGCGCAGTGATCGTTTTAGCTACCGCCTTGCCCTTGATCCACCGCGTCCTTTCCTGATCAACTTGCGCGCCATTTTGCACCGCCATGACCCCGACTTGCTGTTAACCCGTTGGGGGGATACCTGGCTTATCCCCTTGCTTATCCGTCTTTCTAAAGAACAGCATCTTCCCCTGCCACTCAACCGTGATCCTCAGCGGGCGGTTGCCGCTCGTCCTGAACGCTCGTATTTTTCTTATGGCCAGATCATCTACCGGGGTGAGCAAGCCCACCTTTTTGGACGTTGGCATATAGATTCCAACAATGCGGTCTTGTTCCATGATTATGGGTTAGAAGGGACATTGGAAATGGCGCGTGTGACGGGGTTACCGTTACAATCCGCAGCCCGTTTGTCACCCGGCAGTGGTATCTCGGCTATGCAAATGCAAACCGCGTTGCGCTTGGGTATCCTGGTACCCTGGCATAAACAACAGTCTGAACTCGCTAAAACCGCCTATGACCTCTTTCAAGCCGATCAGGGCGGGCTGGTCTATCAACCGTTGATTGGTTTGCATGAACATGTGGCTGAACTAGACTTTATCTCCATGTATCCCAGCATCATGGAACGTTTCAACATTTCCCCCGAGACCGTCACCGGCGAGGAAGAGGCGCGGCAACGGATCGCCCAGCTCCAACCCCTCACCGAAGAGGGCGAGTCGGGGTTGATCCCGCAGACATTGGCGCCTCTTTTAAGAAAACGTCTAGAGTTAAAAACCAATCTTGCCACATTACCTGCTCATGATCCGCGCCGTACGCGTTATAAAGCCTGCGCCTCGGCTCATAAGTGGCTCTTGGTGACTTGTTTTGGCTACCTCGGTTACAAAAATGCCCGCTTTGGACGCATCGAAGCGCATGAGGCCGTTACAGCTTATGGGCGAGAAGCGCTTTTACGCGCCAAAGAAGCCGCCGAAGACCAGGGTTTTGAGGTGTTGCACATGTACGTAGACGGTTTATGGGTGCGGAAAGCCGGCGCCAAAACGGTGGCTGATTTTCAGCCCCTTCTGGAAGAGATTTCTCGGCGTACTTCTCTGCCGATTGCCTTGGATGGTATCTATCGCTGGGTGGCATTTTTGCCCTCCCGCCGTAAATCGAATGTGCCGGTTGCCAACCGTTATTTTGGGGTTTTCCAAGACGGGTCGTTGAAGGTGCGCGGGATAGAACTGCGCCGGCGGGATACGCCCCTGTGGATCGCCGAAACCCAAAGCGAGATCTTGCACTTGCTTGCCAAGGCGCCCGATGCGGCGGCACTTCAAGAGCGCTTGCCGCTCGTTTTGAGTTTGCTGCGCCGCCAGATCGGCGAGCTGCGCCGTCAGCGCGTGGCTCTTGAGAAGCTCCTTATCTCCCAAAAACTCAGTCGAACCTTGCTAGAATACCGTGAACCATCACCAGCCGCCCGCGCTGCTGCACAACTGCAAGCTATCGGGAAAACATTGCGCCCGGGACAATGCGTGCGTTTCCTTTATGTTTATGGAGAAGAAGGTGTTCACGCCTGGGATTTGCCTAGCGCGCCGCCGTTCAGTAAGATAAATGTACCGCGCTATATTGATTTATTGCTGCGCGCTGTGGCAACCTTGCTGCAGCCACTGGGAGTTGCCGAGAGCTGGTTACGTGATTTTGTCGCCAGCGGTACAACTGTCACGGTTATGCCATTTCCGGCGTTTATCTATCAACCTCATCCTGCTCCCCATTTCCTTCCTCCTCTTCTTCCTCTTCCCGATAGTGACCTTCCTCAGCCCGTCCGAATTGTTCAATCCGTTCAGCCATCTCTTGCAGGCGCTGATTGACCAAGGCAAAGACGCTATTTTCTGGATAGCTGCCATCCGCTTGGCGGACACCAGCCGGCACGCCGGTTAATATCTCGATTCCTTCTTCCACTGTTTCCACTGCCCAAATGTGGAATTTGCCTTGTGCCACCGCTTGGCGCACTTCTTCCTTCAACATGAGATTATCAACATTGCTTTTTGGAATCAGCACTCCTTGTTCGCCGGTCAATCCGATTGCCTGGCATACATCGAAGAAGCCCTCGATTTTTTCGTTTACGCCACCGATGGCTTGAATTTCCCCTTTTTGATTGACCGAACCGGTCACAGCAATCCCTTGTCGAATAGGTAAACCAGATAAGGCAGAGAGGATGGCATATAGTTCGGTGCTGGAGGCGCTATCCCCTTCAACGCCGCTATAGTTTTGTTCGAAGACAAGGCGGGCTGACAAGCTGAGCGGCTTATCTTGGGCAAAACGTTCAGTTAAAAATCCGCAGAGGATTAAAACGCCTTTGGTATGGATAGGACCGCCTAATTTTGATTCGCGCTCTATATCAATCAAGCCTTCCCGACCTAGCCCGATGCTGACGGTGATGCGGCTGGGCTGTCCAAAAGTGATATCGCCTAATTCCATCACGGAAAGTCCATTTACCTGTCCGACTTTAGCACCCTGGATATCAATTTTGATGATGTTGCGCTGGATCATCTCGTAAATTTTCTCGGGGATTAAACTAGAGCGTTTGCGTCGTTCGGCGATCGTTTTTTCAATATGGGCAACACCGATCAGATCAGCGTTCTCTTGTTGGGCATAAAAATGGGCTTCGCGCACAATGTCGGAGAGCTCTCGGAAACGGACGGACAATTTAAGTTGATCTTCGGCTAGGCGGGAACCGATCTCCACAAAGCGGGCAAGAGCGGCTTGATCAAGATGCTTAAGCCCTTCGTTGGTGCATAATGTGGCGACAAAAGCAACATACTCTTGGATGGATTGCGGGTTGCGAGGCATAGTGGTATCGAAATCTGCTTTGACTTTAAAGAGTTCGTCAAACTGTTCGTCCAAGGATTGCAGCAACTGGAAGATGGCAGGAACACCGATCAAGATGATCTTTACGTTGAGTGGGATTGGTTCCGGGCGTAAACTTTTGGTTGCAAAGCCATAATGTTCCAGTATTTCTTCGATGACGATCTCTTGATTCTCGAGGGCGCGTTTCAAGTTTTCCCAAGCAAATGGGTTTGTAAGCAGCGCATTAATCGGTAAAACCAGATAGCCGCCGTTAGCCCGGTGGAAAGCGCCTTGTCGAATGAGGGTGAAATCGGTGATCAATGTGCCAAATTGCGCTTCCTGTTCGATCTTGCCAAACAAGTTCGGATAGGTGGGGTTCATTTCCACCACAACCGGAGCCCCCTTGAGAGAAGAATTATCCACCAATACATTTACAGAATACTTTCGCAAGGATGGTTTTTTGGCGTCGCGCCCACTGACTGGGGCATTCTGCGCGGTTGCTTCGTCACTCTCCCCTTTAAATAAATTAAGGTTGTCGAGAATGTCTTTTATTACCTGATCGACAAACTCATTCACTTCCGCAATAGACTGGTATTTCTCTTTTATTTCGTCAATTAAACGTTTGATTGCAAAGGTTGCTACTTTGCGGTCTAATTGTTGCAAGGCGTCCGTTGCCGTGCGGTCGAGAATCCTGGCTTGGCGGAGTGCATTTTCGAGCGTCTCTTGAAGTTTTTGCTGTTTTTCGATTATTTCTTTCTTTTGTTCTTCTGGTAGGCTGATGAATTCTGATTCTTCGAGCGGTTTGCCATTGACAACGGGGATAGTCAGCAGCCCCATCGCGGTTGGCTGAATGAGAAACCCTTCTTTTTGAGCGGATTGGTTGATGTTCTCGAGCAAAGCCTGTTTTTGTTGCTGGTATTCGTGTAAGGTTTCGTCTTTTAGGTTGACATATTGTTCACTTTCAAAAGCATTCTGAATTTCTTTCAACCCTTCGCGAGCCAGGCGATCCATGTCTTTTTGAAATTCCATTGCCCGACCTGGCGGTAATTGAATGGCATTCGGTCGGGTTGGATCACTGAAGTTGTTTACATAACACCAATCTGGTGGCACGGGTTGCTGTGAGGCGATTTCTTCGATAAACCGTTTGATGGCTGTGGTCCGGCCTGTGCCGGGTAATCCTGAGACATACAAATTGAATCCTTTGCTGGATATTCCCAATCCAAACTGCATGGCTTTGACTGCCCGACTTTGACCGATGATGGTTTCTAGTTGGTTAGACCATTGGCTGGAAGGAATGGCAATGGTTGCGGGATCACAGTGGTGATACAAGCGTTCGATGGGCACTTCATGATTCATGGAACTCTCCTTCAATATTGTTTAAATTATAACTGAAAACTGATTATCACCAATTTTCACCGATCTTAACCCACTACTCCAACCCGGTTTTTATGGCATCCTAGGAACGTCTTGTGGGGCGGCTGCACTTGCCGTCTGATCCGAAAAAAGCAGCCTTATGTGATGCGAGAACAGCGCAGTTCTTGCCCAAGGCGAAAATAATGCTTATGGCAGCGCCGCCCTACAACAACCACTTGAACGGATAAAGGGCAAGATAACCAAAGAAAAGGATAAGAACCAGCTTTTTCTGCTGGTTTCCAAATTAATCAATTGATTTGCCCTTCGTTGGAGGTGTTTCGCTTGAAGAAAAAAAAGGATATTTCGCCCCAAGTCAGCGTTCCTGCCCTGGGTGCAAATCAACGCTTAAAAACATCCCCTACCCCTCAGATCGCCCAACCAAGACTATTAAGTGAGGCTGACTTACGGGAAGAAATTGCCATGCTGCGCAGCACACTGCGCCGTTTTTTTACCTTAGCCAATGGTTGTGAGGATTTAGAAACCGCCGCCAATATTTTAGGGGTGATTGGTTTAGCCACAACCCGATTGGGGCGGTTATTGTTAACCCAACGTGAACTAGGCGCGGAGCGCGATCCCTTGATTGAAGCCATTCAAAACGCAGTGGCAGAAACAGCTCGAGAGATGTCCTCACTGGTAAAGGATTTATAACAAATGGATGCGAGCATTAATGCGGCTGTGCGGCATCTTTACAAAAGTGTTGATTGTTTTTCGTCGCGGTTGGCAAGGCGGCAACTTCGTTCGTATCAGAAAAAGGTCGCCGAGGCGATTTTAGATTCGGTCTTGCACCGGCGCGGCTTGGAGTTTGTAGTGATTTTTCCTCGCCAATCGGGCAAAAATGAACTGCAAGCCCATCTGGAGGCGTATCTTTTGTCGTTGCTGCAAAATTATCCGGCGGAAATCATTAAAGTCTCCCCTACTTGGAAGCCACAAACCTTAAATGCGATGCGCCGCTTAGAGCGGGTGTTGCAAAGTAATCTCTTTACCCGTAACCGCTATGTCAAAGAGAGCGGTCACATTTATCGCATCGGTCAGGCTCGGGTGACTTTTCTCTCCGGGGCTTCGACAAGCAATGTGGTTGGAGCAACCGCCAATGTCCTCTTGGAATGTGATGAGGCGCAAGATATTCTGGTGGAAAAGTGGGAGCGTGATTTTGCGCCTATGGCTGCTTCGACCAATGCGACCCGTGTCTTTTATGGGACAGCTTGGACAGCCGATACTCTCTTGGGTCGGGTTAAGCGTTTGGCGCTGCAAGCTCAAGAAACGGATGGCATCCAGCGCGTCTTTTTGCTCAGCGCTGACGAAGTGGCACAAGAGGTGCCAGCGTATGGGACTTATGTAGCTGCCCAGGTGCAGCGTTTGGGGCGCAATCACCCGATGGTCCGTTCTCAATATTTTAGCGAGGAGATTGATAGCAATGGGGGCATGTTCAACGGGCAGCGATTACAGCTCATGCGCGGTACGCACGCTGCTCAGACCCAACCGCAGCAGGATGGAATTTATGCTTTTTGCATAGATGTCGGCGGATATGCCTTTTCCTCCCAATCGAGTCGGGAATCTGTGGTGAGCGAGGTGGAAACACACACTCTAGAAGGGGCGCCAAGTCTTTCAGCTACGGATCTTCGTCAACTGGAAGAGCGGGATGCCAGTGCGTTGACCATATTTCAGCTTGAGCCAACGTTTCTATCATCCCCCTTTCAACCCCTATCCGTGGAAGAATCAGAAAGGTTGGCTGCATTTCCAGCGCCGATCTATCGCGTCGTATGGCGGACGGTTTGGCAGGGGGTGAGCCAAAGCGCACTCTTTGCTCAGATTGTCGCCTTAACAGAATGGTGGAATCCACGCGCATTAGTGGTGGATGCCACTGGAATTGGCGCAGGACTAGCAGAACGTCTGCAACAACAGTTGGGAAAACGGGTGCAGCCATATCTTTTCACCAGGGCGAGCAAATCCAGATTAGGATGGGATTTTCTGGCGATCATCGAAAGCGGGCGCTATAAGGAATATATCAGTGAGGAAGAGGAATTAGTCAGTTTGCAGGACTGCTTTTTCCGCCAAGCCCAATTTTGTCAAATGGAGGTCACCGTTGGGCTGGAACGCCAACTTCGTTGGGGTGTCCCGGCTGGCAGCCGTGATCCGATTACCCAGCGTTTGCTGCATGATGATTTGCTTATTTCGGCAGCCTTGTGTGCTGCATTGGAGAGGCAGTCATTTCAGACGACAGCCTCAGCGATCATCTACCCCAATGATCCATTGAGATCTTACCGGGAGGTATTTTAATGGCATTTTTTGTCCACTGGATGCGAAAACGACTGCCAACTGCGGGACAATCAGAAACTGGGTTAAAACTAAGCCGTTCCCTTTCTTCCGTTGTAGATGACAGCCCTGGTTGGACGCCTATCTCACCGCATGAGTTGGAAAGACAGGTTATTCATCAGCCAGAGGCGTATCAAGATGCCTTAGAGGCTTGGCGGAAAAATCCCTTGGCATACCGCTACATTGCTATCACTACGGATTATGTGGTAGGAGAAGGGGTAACGGTTTCCAGCCGTGATGCTACTGTGCACGATTTCATCACCCGCTTTTGGAATCATCCTTTAAATCAGCTCGATCAGCGTTTAGAGACGATGTGCGATGAACTTTCCCGGGCCGGGGATTTGTTCGTGCTGCTTTTTCGGAATGCGCAAGATGGGATGTCTTATCTGCGCTTTGTGACTAAAGACCGGATTGGGCGGATTATCACGGCAGAAAACGATTGGGAGCGCGAACATGCTTATGTGGAATCTACTCTCCGTTTTGAAAGTGGCAGCCAAAATCTGCAAGGGAAGACCTGGTATTCCCCCCAGCATCCTTTGTCAACCGCGCAAGATGCGGTGATGTTGCATTATTCGGTGAATCGCCCCTTGGGCAGTTTAACGGGAGAGAGTGATTTAGCGCCATTGATCCCTTGGTTGCAACGCTATGCCCGTATGTTAGAAGACCGGGTGCGCTTGAATTGGGCAATGCGGGCGTTTTTATGGATTGTGACTGTGCCATCCCACCGTGTGGCAGCCAAAGCCGAACAGTATCGCGCCGCTCCGGAATCGGGCAGTATCATCGTCAAAGATGATAGTGAAACCTGGCAGCCAGTGACCCCCAACCTGAACGCTTATGACGCCAGCGCAGATTTAAAAGCCATTCGTCAGATGATTGACGCTGGCAGCCATTATCCTCCGCATTGGCGGGGTGAGCCGCAAGAAGTAAATTTGGCGACAGCGGTTGCCATGCAAGCCCCAACCGAAAAACACCTCTTACGGCGCCAGCGCTATTTTAACTATATGCTCAAACATATTCTCGTCCAAGCTTATCTGCGGGCTGCTCAGGTTGGAAAAGTGCCATTCTTTCCTGAGGAGAAACTCAACAGTCTCATCGAAGTCCATGCTCCAGAACTCTCTTTGAAAGATCATGAAAGGTTGGCGAATGCCTCATTCCAATTAGCCAATGCTTTTTCCTTGCTGGTGAACACGCTGCAAAAGCCTTTCTCGGCAACCTTAAAAAGAGCCGTTATCCAACAAGTGCTCAATTTTGCTGGAATATCTGTATCGGATAGTTATATTGACCAAGTGATCCAAGAAAGTACCTTTGCAGAGACTGGTACGATCTCTAATGAACAAACAGAGGGCAGGTAACCTGAAAGACTCATCATCGGGACGATCTCACCATGCGTGAATCCTGTAA
>DYKV01000045.1 GCA_020722415.1 Anaerolinea sp. | reverse complement strand
TATCACACATTATTTATACTTCAGGTAAAATTCACAGTAGTATTTTCACAAAGAATCAGATATCTAAATCAAGAAGTCTATATGGTTAATACCGATGCAATCCGCTGGAATCAGCGTTATTTCACCAACGAATACCGACCTCTTCGTCATCCGCGCTCCTTACTCTATAAGGCAAAGCCTTTTCTCCCTCGTTCGGGTCTAGCCCTGGATGCAGCCTGCGGCTTGGGGGCAAATGCAAAATTTTTAATCCAAAACGGATTAATGGTAGTGGGCGTGGATATTTCATTAGTAGCATTACGACAAGCCAAACACCTCTGTCCGAAATTAGAAGCTGTTTGCGCCGACATGGAAAATATTCGCTTCCCTAAAGCGAGTTTTGATTTGATTATCAACTTTTATTATTTGCAGCGTTCTTTATGGGGCGCATATCGGGAATGGCTAAAACCAGGCGGCTTATTAATTATTGAGACCTTAACCCTTGAGATGAAACAGAAAAAGCCAGAAATTAGCGAGAATTATCTTCTCTCCCCGAAAGAACTGCAACAAACCTTTTCTGATTTGGACATCCTTTATTATCGTGAAGGCTGGGCGGCTAAAAACACCCCCCATCCTCGTTGTGTTGCCAGCCTGATTGCTAAAAAACCATTATGATTATCAAGAAAGGCAGGTCATAGTGTGTGGACGTTTTACCTTAACTTCAGAAGTCGGCGAATTACAACAAGAGTTTTCTTTTGCCAATTTCACCCATGAGATTACTCCGCGCTATAATATTGCCCCCACCCAACCTGTTCCAGTAATTACTAATGAACCAGACTACAAAATAGATTTTTTTGTTTGGGGGTTGATCCCTCATTGGGCAAAAGATCCACAAATTGGCAATCGTCTGATCAACGCCAGAGCGGAAACCCTCGCCCAGAAACCTGCCTTTCGTGGTGCATTCCGTTACCACCGCTGTTTAATTCTAGCGGATGGTTTCTACGAGTGGAAAAAGGATAATGGGAGCAAAACGCCCATCCTCGTAAAACTAAAATCCCATAAACCATTTGCTTTCGCTGGGCTTTGGGATAGCTGGCAAAGCCCCGATGGGTCAGAGATTCGATCCTGTACCATTATCACAACCACCCCAAATACTCTATTAACCCCAATTCACAACCGTATGCCGGTGATCCTTACCCCCGCAGAGTACCTGACCTGGATCAATCCCGAGCCTGTTCCTCCTGATCAGCTCAACCAGCTACTTCGACCCTACCCAGGGGATGAAATGATCGCCTACCCGGTTTCTCGGCGCGTAAATGATCCGCATATAGATGACCCCCAATGTATTCTTCCTTTAGCATGGTAGGCATTTATGGGCGTGGAAATCCTTTCACCTCTTCCAAAGCTATTACTCCATCATCCTTATCGGACAATTATTTTAAACGCTTTGACCAATGCACTCAACGAAGTTGCCGGCGATCAAGCAATCGAACGATCCCTGCAAGTTGAGGCGGATAAATTGATTGTCCAAGGTGAGGGGTACAAGCTCGATCCCCAAGGCAAGTTGATCTTGATGGCTGCTGGCAAAGCCGCCGCAGCGATGATGCAAGCAGCTTTACAAAAATTTGGTAATCGGGTAGACCGCGCAATCGCGATCACCAAAAAAGAGGTGAGCCTCTCGCTGCCGAGGTTGGAAATTGTTTATGGGGATCATCCGGTACCAGGAAAGAAGAGCATTCATGCATCTCATCAGCTGGAACTTTTTATGAGGGATTTCACTTCACGGGACACAGTGATATGTTTGATTTCTGGTGGCGCTTCGGCATTGCTCACCTATCCCCGGCCTCCCCTCACTCTCCGTCAACTTCAACAAACCACTCGCCATTTATTAAAATGTGGGGCTACAATCCAAGAAATTAATTGCATCCGTAAACATCTTGAGAAGTTTAAAGGCGGAGGTTTAGCCGCACAAGCCCAACCTGCGCGGGTCATTAGTTTGATCCTCTCTGACGTAATCGGTGATGATCTATCCTCGATCGCATCTGGAATGACCGCCCCTGACCCAACCACTTATGGGGATGCCCTCGACATTATCCACCACTACAAGTTGGATAAACAGATCCCATTAAGTGTATTACAGATGCTGCAAAATGGGCACACTGGTTTGATCCCCGAGACGATGAAAGCACATGATCCGTTATTTCAAAATGTTAAAAACCACCTGATTGGCTCGAACATTCAAGCTTGCCATGCTCTTTGGCAAACTTTTCAGCAAAATGGGTTTACGACTTTACATTTGACCTCATATTTACAGGGAGAGGCTAGTCAAGTTGGGAGAGTATTTGCCGCCTTTGCCCGTCAACTTGCCAAAACGCCTGCCCGTTTCAAACCAGTTTGTTGGATCGCCGGGGGAGAGACCACTGTCACACTCCATGGCAAAGGAACCGGTGGGCGAAACCTAGAGTTAGCGCTGGGGGCGGTCAAAGATTTAGCCGGATTAGACAATATCCTGCTCATCACGTTAGCGACTGATGGCGAAGATGGTTTCAGCCCGGCAGCCGGCGCTGTAGTTGATGGCAGAAGCTGGCGACGAGCTATAGATATTGGTTTGAATCCGGATCAATTCTTAGCCAACAATGATTCCTATTCCTTTTTTAAAGCTTTAGGCGACTTAATCTATACCTCTCCAACTAACACAAATGTCAATGACTTGCTTTTATTATTAGCCTATTGATCCATGCCACCAGCTTATATTCAGTTATATGAACAAAATTTACTGACCGAGCGCGTCAACGAAGCCCTTGAGCATTTAAAGAGGTGCGATTTGTGTGGCTGGAGGTGTAAGGTTGATCGCACAGCGAATAAACAAGGAGTATGTAAAACAGGCTTAAATGCACTGGTCAGCAGTTTTGCTCCTCACCATGGAGAAGAGAAACCATTACGAGGCTACCATGGTTCAGGAACAATCTTTTTCAGTAGCTGTAATATGCGGTGTGTATATTGCCAAAATTATCAAATCAGCCATTTCCGACAAGGTAGAGAGTACAGTATAAACGAGCTAGCTGCGGCTATGATCGAGTTGCAAAATCGGGGTTGCCACAATATTAATCTTGTCTCTCCCAGCCATGTCATCCCACAAATAATTGCTGCCATCGCTAATGCTGCATCAATTGGGCTGCAGATCCCGATAGTATACAACACGGGTGGTTATGATTCCCTTGAGGGTTTATCCTTATTGGATGGGATTGTGGATATTTATCTGCCAGACATGAAATACTCCAGCGCAGCCATCGCCCAAAAATATTCTAAAATTCCAAACTATCCCCAGATTAATCAAAACGCGGTCAAAGAAATGCACCGTCAGGTTGGCGATCTGGTATTAGATAAAAACGGGATCGCCAAAAAGGGTTTGATTATCCGTCACCTTGTCTTACCTCACGATCTGGCGGGCAGTGAACAAATCTTACGCTTTATTGCAGAACAAATTTCCTCCACCACATATCTGAACATCATGGATCAATACTATCCAGCCTATAACGCGCGTCAATATCCTGAACTTAATCGCCCGATTAAAACCACTGAATATCAAGGGGTGATCGAAATGGCTCATTCCTTTGGATTACACCGCCTCGATTAGTTCATCGGTAAAAAAAATCCACACAAAATGGCAAATCATTTTTTATCTTCGTTCAAATATTTTCACTCTATTTATTCTGTTCATCCAGAAGCGCTCCCATCTCAAATTAAGGTTCACAATAAAATTACTTGGATAGAATTAATCAAACAACAACAACAAAACAATACCACAACACTTGACACGCATTTAACTGATGGTAAACTTGCTCATAAATGAGAAACCGAAAAAACGTGCAACCAGTACCGTTCCCGTGCAGCCGAATGCGATAAAGGCTTTCGGTTTCTATGAGTTTGCCGGGAATAACTCGAAGAATTACCGCCCTCTGGAACGAAAGCCACCAGAGGGCGAAGTTTTATCATTCGGAGGAAAACATGAGACTTTCGCAATTATTTAACTTAACCTTGCGAGAAGCGCCGGCTGAAGCAGAAGTTACCAGCCACCAGTTCCTTGTCCGCGCCGGTTTCATCCGCCAGCTGGCTGCAGGAATTTTTACCATTATGCCATTGGGGAGACGGACACTCGATAAGATCGAAAATATATTACGCGAGGAAATGAATGCCATCGGTGGGCAAGAAATGACTATGCCGGTCGTCCATCCGGCAGACATTTGGAAGGAAACCCAACGCTGGTATCAGATAGGTAGTGAAATGGGACGTTTTAAGGATAAAAACAATCGCGATATGGTATTGGCAATGACCCATGAAGAGGTCGTGGCAGACCTGGTGCGGAAGGATATTCGATCCTATCGTCAATTACCCCGTCTCATCTATCATATTCAAACCAAATGGCGCGACGACCCACGCCCACGCGCTGGGTTAATTCGCGTCCGCGAATTTACTATGAAGGATAGTTATAGTCTGGATGCAGATTGGGAAGGACTCGACCGTCAATATCGCAATCACTATCAAGCTTACTTCAACATTTTCCACCGCTGTGATTTACCGGTCATTGCGGTCAAATCGGATGTAGGTATGATGGGTGGACGAATGGCGCATGAGTACATGTACTTGACACCGATCGGAGAGGACACATTAATCCTTTGTGCCAATTGTGGCTACTCAGCCAACCGCCAGATTGCTTTATCCAAGAAAACCCCTCCACCCCCAGAAGCTCCATTACCGATAGAAAAAGTTTCCACACCGAACGCTAAAACAATTGAAGCATTAGCCGATTTTCTCAAAATCCCTAAATCTAAAACCGCCAAAGCTGTCTTTATGGTGGCGACAATCCCAGCTGAAAATGAGGAAAAAGAGGTATTTGTCTTTGCGGTGGTGCGTGGTGACATGGAACTCAATGAAACCAAACTAGTCAATACTTTAAAGGCGAAGGAATTACGCCCAGCGACAGAAGAAGAAATTATCGCTGTTGGCGCGGTGCCCGGTTATGCTTCTCCGGTGGGATTGAAAGATACCCTGGTCGTAGTAGACGACCTCATTCCACAATCACCTAACTTGGTTGCTGGCGCTAACCAAGAAGGATATCATTTAATAAATACCAATTATGGTCGTGATTACCAAGCAAACATCATCGCCGACATCACAGCAGTTCAAGATGGAGACGCCTGTATTCACTGTGGCCATCCAGTCCGAACTGTGCGCGGGGTTGAGGTTGGCAACATCTTCAAATTAGGCACTCGGTATAGCGACGCGATGGGCTGCACATTCCTCGACAAAGACGGCGTGGAAAAACCAGTCATTATGGGATCGTATGGGATAGGCAGCGGTCGGCTAATGGCTTGCATAGTTGAAGAACACCATGACGACAACGGCATTATTTGGCCTATCACGGTTGCCCCCTATCAAGTGCATCTTGTCTCATTGGGCACGCAAACCAACCCCCAGATACAATTGGCAGCGGATAAATTATATGACCAATTGATCGAAAATGGGTTCGAAGTCCTTTATGATGACCGCGAGGAAAGCCCTGGTGTAAAATTTATGGACGCAGACCTGATTGGCATTCCGATCCGGATAACCATCAGTGAACGCTCTTTACAAAAAGATAGTGTGGAATTTAAACGGCGCGATCAACTGGAAAAACGATTTGTCAACCTCACCGAAATACACGAAACAATTCGAACAGAAATTAAAATATTAACCGATCAAATCTTGGCAAAAGTAGTGGAAGTTCCTTTCGAAGGATGAAACATTTTCCTGAACAAAAAAGTAGAGCGAATCATTCCGCTCTACTTTTTTGTTTCTGTTTATTTGTTTATCCCATCTTAAAAAAGGTGGTTAACTTCATCGCTAGGTTTAAATCCCCAGCTAATTTCAATCTCCCCTGCATAAAATATTGCATCCCATTTGCCTTGCCGGTCAAGACATCCTTAAAGTCTTGCGCATCAGCCGTGAGGGTCATGGTGGGTTTCTCTGCAACCCCTTTAGCGACACTGCAGGTGCCATCCTTTATAGTAACGATATAATCCCCGCCCTCATCCCCGGTCAAGTGATATTGGATAACCGCATTTACCCCTTGCGCTTTTTCAGGCATGAATGCCTTCGGGTGATTATTGACCAGTTCCTCAACGGTATATTCTGCCATTTCTCACACTCCTTCTAGTCTATATATTTTCAAAGATTCCGGCCGCACCCATTCCGCCGCCGATACACATGCTAACCAAGCCAAACTGAACGTCCCGTCGTTTCATCTCGTAAATTAATTGAGTTGTCAATTTTGCACCAGTGCAACCTAAAGGATGCCCTAATGCAACTGCACCGCCATTGACATTGACAATATCAGTGTTTAGATTTAGTTCTCGGATTACAGTCAAAGCCTGCGACGCAAAAGCTTCATTAAGCTCAATTAATCCAATCTCATTCAGCGATAAACCGCTTAATTTCAAAACCTTTGGAATTGCCACAATTGGACCAATCCCCATTATTTCAGGCGGTACCCCGCCCACGGCAAATGAGACAAATTTCGCCATCGGCTTTAACCCGAGCGCCTCTGCTTTTGCTTGAGACATAATCACAACTGCGGCAGCACCATCAGACATTTGGGAGGAATTCCCTGCTGTTACGCTTCCTCCTTCTTTGAAAGCTGGTTTTAACTTCGCCAACGCTTCGAGAGTAGTATCTTTGCGGGGACCTTCATCCACCTTGAAAGTATATTGAATGGTTTTTGTTGATCTGCTTGAGTCTGGTTCCACAATGTTAACTTCAAAAGGAACAATTTGAGATTCGAATAAGCCGCTTTCGATGGCAGCAATCGCCCGCTGATGGCTGATCAGGGAGAACTTATCCTGTTCCTCACGGGTGATCCCATATTTTGTTGCCACATTTTCCGCAGTGAGGCCCATCGAAGTAAAAGCTTCTGGATAATGTTCAACCAAATATGGCATGGGTGAAAATTTGAACCCGGTCATCGGGACCAAACTCATGGATTCCACGCCGCCAGCGATAGCAATCTCCATTTGGCCAGCCATAATAGCAAATGCCGCATGTGCAATGCTTTGTAAACCAGATGAGCAAAAGCGGTTGATCGTCTCCGCAGGAACAGAGGAGGGTAACCCGGCTCGTAGTCCAACTAACCGAGCGATATTCATCCCTTGTTCTCCTTCAGGGAAAGCACAACCAAGAATCAAATCATCCACCATTTCTGGTTTTAATGACGGCGCGCGATGGAATAATTCTTGCACCACCGCTGCGGCTAGATCATCTGGACGAGTAGTCGCTAGTTTGCCTTTTTTTGCTTTTCCAACTGCAGTTCGAGCAGCTGCAACGATAACCGGGGTTCGTAATTTATCTTTAACAGTCATAATACATCTCCTTCAATTGCGCCTCAACCCTAGTTTCTTAATGGTTTTCCGGTCTGCAACATGTGCCACAAGCGCTGTTGGGTTTTCTCTTCTCCGCATAACGAGAGAAAAACCTCCCTCTCCAAATCCAGGAAATACTGTTCATCCATCCAGGTTGGTCGGCTCAGCTCTCCTCCGCACATGACATAAGCAGCTTTTTCGCCAATTAATTTTTCGTGATCGGTGATATAACCACCTTGATTCATCATGTAAACGCCCAGGCGCAGTGCAGCTAATGCATCTCTCCCGGCAGCATAGACTTTTTCTGGAATTAGCGGCCGATATCCATCAGCGATCATGTGCAAAACCTCGCGCTTCGCCTCCGCTAATAGATGACTGCGGTTCATTACAACCCGATCGGCAGGGGAGAGAAACCCAAAACGACGGGCTTCTTCAGCGCTCGTTGCCACTTTTGCCAACCCAATTGTCTCAAAGATACGCTGCAAGAAAGGCAATGGTTCAGCATTCTGGGTATACATGGCTGGATTTAAAATACGGCGGACGAGCTCTTTGGTACCGCCACCTGCAGGAATCACACCAACACCTACTTCAACCAATCCTGTATAAAGTTCAGCATGAGCAACTACCCGATTGCCGTGCATTAACACCTCAGCTCCGCCACCAATTGCCAATCCGGCCGGTGCAATTACTACTGGTTTGCTGAAATAGCGCATCCGCATATTGATCCCTTGCATCTTCCGCACTGCGGCATCCAAGGTATCCCACATCCCATTTTGTGCCGCCATCACGATCATAAATATATTTGCTCCAGCAGAAAACTGCTCAGCATCGTTACCAACCACCAATCCCTCATAGTCTTTTTCTACTAAATCCAGTGCTTCAGTGAGCATATTAAATATATCATCATCCAGGGCGTTGACTTTCGTATGAAATTCCACACACAGCACACCATCACCGAGATCAATTAAAGACGCCCCAGGATTTGCTTTTAATGTTTTCCCAGCCGATTTAAGTTCCTGCAAGACGATATAGGAGGGATGCGATGCAATTGACTCGTATTCATTCCGAGCGGGATGATAGACGCCTTCTTTCGCTCCGTTTTTAACTTGATAGAATGAGGTAAATCCGGATTCCAACATCTTCTCGACCCATTGGGCAGGTGGAAATCCAGCTTCCTTCATCGCTGCAACCGTATCAGCAACGCCCAGCATATCCCAAATCTCAAAAGGCCCAGCTTCCCGTCCAAATCCCCAGCGCATGGCATCGTCTATTGGCTTAGGAGTATCGGCGATTTCGGGTATGCGTTCTGAGGCATAAGCTAAACTTTGATATGTTATCGCCCGCACTAGTTGACCAGCTCTATCGTCTGCTGCAATTAATGCTTTTAATCGTTTTCCTAAGTTTTCTTCATCTTTCACTTTACCGATGGACTCAAAACGTACTTTTTGAGGAAGTTCATATTCTAATGTCTTTAAATTAAGCGCCCAAAACTCTTTCTTTCCATCAGGCTGGCGAACCTCTTTATAAAAACCTTGATGCGTCTTGTTCCCTAAGCGACCGGTACTTACTAAAGTATGCACTAAATTATTTACCCGCTCAGAATTCAGATATTTTTGTGCGTGTTGATCGTGCAAAATAGCCGGGGCGAGATTACGGCCAACATGCTCCCAAACGTCAATACCCACTAAATCCATCAAGCGGAAAGTAGCAGTTTTGGGGTTTCCAATTACTGGTCCAGTTATAGCATCCACTTCTTCAACCGTATATTCATGTTCGAGTATGTAGTCTAAAGCAAATGCCGCTGAGCCAAAAGCCAGCCGGTTAGCAATAAAATTAGGCGTGTCTTTACAAATAACCACACCTTTTCCGAGATTGAATTCCCCAAAGTGGTGAATAAACTGAACGACCTCTGGTAATGTATCTTTGGTTGGGATGACCTCGAGCAGTTTTAGGTAGCGTGGAGGGTTAAAAAAATGGGTCCCCAAAAAGTGTTGCCGAAATCCCTCACTGCGTCCTTCTGCGATTGAACTAATCGGAATCCCGGAAGTATTAGTGCTCACAATCGAGTTCGGTGAGCGTACCGCATCAATTTTTTCCATCAACTGTCGCTTGATGGCTAGATTTTCCACCACTACTTCTATAATCCAATCCGCTTCCCCAACCCACTGAAAATCATCTTCAAGATTGCCCAAGCGAACCAAATTGGCATGTTCGTCAGTAAAGAAGCTCGCTGGGCGAGCCTTGCGCGCTCTTTCAAAACCTTCTCGGACAATTCGGTTGCGCACTTGGGCATCCGCTAAGGTTAAGCCCGATTTTTCCTCCTCTTGGGTTAATTTATCAGGTACAACATCCAATAAAATCACCGGTATTCCAGCGTTAGCTAGATGAGCGGCGATTGCCGCCCCCATTGTACCGGCCCCTATTACACATGCTTTTCTAATATGGTATTTCATCTTGCCTCCGTTTCCTCCGCTCTAGCGTAATTCGCGGCCCGTATACCCCAAGATATTACGCGCCACCACCAGTCGGTTGATTTGCCCGGTGCCTTCATAAATATCGGTGATCTTGGCATCGCGGAACCATTTCTCTAATAAGTAATCCCGAGAATAACCCAATGGTCCCATTAACTCAACTGCTCGTTGAGTAATCTTGGTCACCACATCACCGGCGCGAAGTTTTGCCATTGATGCTTCGAGTGGGTTCGGCTTACGATTGTCCGCCATCCACACCGATTTAATCACCAACAACCAAGCTGATTGCAATAGTACTTCCATGTCAATGATCTCCCGCTCGAAGTTGGTCAGTTTTGTTTTCGGTAAGCCATATCGAACCTGAAAACCTTGGGCGGCTGCCATTTCCTTGAGCAGCTCTAATGCCGCTCTGGCTACGCCTATGCCTGTGGCAGAAACCAAGGGACGGGTCGCATCAAAGGTAGCCATTGCACCCTTAAACCCTTTGGTTGTTTCTGTTTGAATTTCAGGAGAACCTAATATGTTCTCAAATGGCACACGTGCATCTTGAAGCACAATCGAAGCGGTATCGCTAGCCCGGATGCCCAGTTTATGCTCCAATTTGGTAACTTTAACGCCAGGGGTTCCCGTCTCAACAACAAAAGAACGAATCCCAGCTCTACCAGCGCTAGGGTCAATGGTCGCCCATATAACAACAAATCCATTGCTTTCTTCTAAGGATTTTTGCCCTGCCGTGACGAAAATCTTTTCCCCGTTCAAAACCCATTCGTTAGTTGTTTTATCTAAAACTGCGGTTGTTCGAATAGCGGAAGTATCCGACCCACAATGAGGCTCGGTCATTGCCATTGCTGCAAAAGTTGGTTTTTCCTCTGCAAAGCGAGCTAAAAACTTCCTTTTTTGCTCTGGCGTTCCAGCTGCTTCTACCGCTGCTGCGCCTAGTCCACCCCCAGGGGTGCAGAGGTACATTCCCACATCCCCCCAAGAGAGCATTTCCAACATGAAAGCTAACATTTGATATGCAATGGGTGGGCGGGATTTTTTCTCCTCCTTTTTTTCCTCATCTTCTTTTCTCTCTGGAGGAGCAAGTGAACCAGCCCCGGTTGCCCGCATAGCCATGTGCATAAAATTAATATAATCCCAAGGAATTTCATGCTCGTGCTCATCAAAATATCGGGAAACCGGGCGCATCATATTTTCGGCGACCGTCTTCAACACATAACTCTGTTGGGCAATTGGTTTTGGCATCTCAAATTCAATCATCTCCAGCCTCCTTCAGCCTATATCATTCCAATTCCGGTTAACATGGCAATCCCTCTCCCATTGCGCATGTACAGTTCCACTGGATGTTCACGAATATAACCGTGTCCGCCCAAAATCTGAACTGCTCGATCGGTAACCATCATAGCCATATCTGCTGCCCCTATATGAGCTAAGTAGGCTTCTTTACTGGCGTCTTCTTTGCGTTGGTCGAGTTTCCAGGCTGCTTCCCAAGTTAATAAACGTATCGATTCGATCTCGGTCGCCATCTCAGCCAGCATAAAAGCAATCGCCTGTTTTTGAGCCACCTTAACCCCAAACACATCACGATCTTTGGCATAATCTCGTGAATATTCATAAGCAGCTCGGCTGATCCCCAATGCCAAGGCTGCCATTGCTAGGCGCATCGAATCAAGTATAGGCGTAAACTCAATCCCCACTTCTCCGCCCAAACGATTTTCGCCGGGTATTAAAACATTTTCCAATTTAACCTTGTAAACCGGTAATGCATTAATGCCCATCAATTTCTGCCTTTCGACAATGGTCACACCCGGGCTAGCTGGATCAATGATAAATGCCTGTGTTTTCCCATCCAGATTGGCATAAACGATTAATTGTTTCGCTCCATCCGCGTAAGGGACATAGATTTTTTCGCCATTTATCTGATAATTACCATTTTGCTTTTCTGCCTTTGTGCGGAGTTCGTTTGGATCAAAATCAAGAAATGGCTCAATTATTGCTGCGCTGTATGGCTGCCATTCTCCTTCGGCGATCGGGGGTAAGAAAGTCTGTTTTTGCTCTTCGGTGCCGCACAAGAGAATCGGCAGAGCAAAAGACGCAGGGGTTAACACGGCTAGAGCGCCAGCAAAATCCCCATAAGCAAGCTCCTCTCCAGCCAAAACCCCGGTCAAGGCTGAATATTCTCCAAAGCCGCCATAGGATTCGGGAATGGATGCTTGTAGCAGCCCTAGCTCCCATCCTTTTTGAATGAGATCTTCTGGTAAATGACTCTCTTCCTCCGCATCGCGTGCCTTTTTACGCAAATCATTAACCGCATAGCGGTTGATTGCATCAATCAACATTTTTTGTTCTTCGGATGGTTCAAAAGAATACATCACACACTCCTTTTTCTTCGCTGTTTCCTGACAAAACCTGCGGTGGCGTCGCGCGCTTGGTAAGGGATGCTTAATCCCTTATGCTTAAAAAGCCGATAAATCGTTTGTTTTCCCAAACACTCCTTTCTACCCTATCCGATGATATCGAATCGGGACTGTCTGATGGTTGCTCTCCATTTCACTGAGGTTAACAATCTCTAGGTATCCCCTTGAATAAAGATATTCCACATGCGCACCAGCTTCTTCAATCGCCAATAAAACGTTATACCCAGATACCTCACCAAATAACTGGGATGAAATTTGAGCTATTGTTCGCGGCTGTTTGAGCATATCGAGAATTTTTTCCAAGCGCTCTTGGTGGACCTGTTTGATCTCCGAAATTCTCCGCTCTAAGTCGTGAATCAGAGTTCCATGCCCGGGGAGAGTTAACTCAACATCACCTGCCCATTCTTTTAGGCGGTCAAGTGACTCAAGATAATGCCCTAAACCCGTATACAGGGTTAAATGTTCCGGAGATTGATGGGGACTGATGTGATTCAAAACCATATCTCCACTAAAAAGGAAATTATCCAACTTAATGACTACTTGTCCAGCACAATGACCGGGCAAATGGAGGATTTTGAAACGATCCAATTGATCCCCCACTTGCTGATAGGTGGAGACATTTGGTATAGACTTCCCTAAACTTTTGGTGAAACGATAGAGATCAAGATACTCTACCCTTCTGTTATCCTCCACGCCAGCTTCAATAAGGAATTGTTCCAGCCGTTTTGAGACAACTACAATCCGTTCTTCGTAATTGGTTAAGTTACGTAAATCTAATTCATGGATAACAATCCGGACCGACGATTTTTGGCGGATTTGATAACATCCTCCAAAATGATCGATATGACCGTGGGTTAACAAAACCTCATTGAGCGTTGTAAAATCTATCTTCTTGGATAATTTTTCACTGACCCACTTTAGACCAGCTTCTAATTGGGCATTTGCCTCTGCAGAAACCGAGCCGGTGTCAACCAAGGTATATCGGGGTTGGGAAAAGTTCTCATCAACAATCAGATACGCATACCCCCTCAGGATGGGAAAAAGCTGCATTGGGATGGAAAATACTTTTGCTCCGCGATTGGTCACAAAGCTTTGAATTTCAAATGAATCAGTTTTTTCTTTGGTCACCATTTTCACGCACTTTTAATCCAAGCACAAATAAATTTGCACATTCTTTTGCCAGTTCTTCTGGGCTCAAGCGACCATCCTCACGATACCAAGTGATCGTCCAATTCATTACCCCTAAGAGGAAGCGAGCTGCTAAGGCAATATCAGATACATGGAAAATCCTTTGGTTTTTTCCTTCGTTGAGTAATTCCCGCCACAGGTGTTCATAATGATCTCGGCGCGGAATATGACGCTGGCGAAATTCTGGCTCGAGCGAACGATATTCCAATAATAATACCGATGCCAGATCCCGCTGCTCCAGCATAATTTGAAAATACGCAATCATTGCACGACGTAATTTTTCCTCGGGGGATAACGGCATTGCCATCACTTCCTGCATCCTGGCAATAAGGATGTCCAACGCACGGTCTAGAATCATCAAGAGAATCTCTTGTTTGCTATTTACATGGTAATAAAGACTGGCTTTTTGAAGCTTAACTGCATTGGCAATGTCTTGCATTGAAGTGGCATGATAGCCCTTCTGGCGAAATATCTGAGCAGCTGCATCTAAAATTTCATCACGGGTCATCGTCAACTCTACCGAACGGTCGGTAGTTTAAGCATATCAAATTATAATCCGAATGTCAAGTATTTATCCTAAAA
>DYKV01000044.1 GCA_020722415.1 Anaerolinea sp. | reverse complement strand
TTTATGGCAAATCAGAGATTTGCCCACAGTGGCGGACACTTTGTACGTAGTGCGTAGACAGGGCTTCCAATCCATCGAACTTGACAGAAAATAACCCTTCTGAACAGTTACAATAATCTAGTGAAAGCCCCAAATTCGGGATGCGCCGGATGGATTTTGCCAAAGCCTGCTAGACGATTTCAAGCCAAATTGAGAATTGCCGGCCTAATTGTCCTGAAATACTAACTTTCTAAACACTCTGGTAAAATTTGGTATTTTGGATTTAATAATAAAACAAAATGCCTTTCCCTCAAAATGATACAATTAGCGGGTGAATTATTGATAATCAATAGGGTTGAACTTTGAAGGTACTTGAAACAGTTGAATTAACCAAAATCTATCAAATGGGTGAGGTATCCGTGACCGCTTTAGACGGCGTCAACCTTTCCATATCTCGGGGACAATTTGTGGCGATCATGGGACCTTCGGGGTCGGGTAAATCTACTCTTCTGCATCTGATGGGCGGTTTGGATACGCCGACCTCTGGTGAAGTATTTCTGGCTGGTCAGGCTCTATCGAAATTAAATGACGATCAAATCACCCTGCTCAGGCGGCAGAAAGTTGGCTTCATTTTTCAATTTTATAATCTATTGCCAACCTTAAGTGCCGCAGAAAATGTCGCTCTTCCTTTGATCATTGACGGTAAACGTTTTCCCCAATATGAAGATAAAGTCTGGCAACTGCTTGAATTGGTCAATCTAACCGATCGCAGTCAGCACCGTCCAGATCAATTGTCCGGCGGCCAACAACAAAGGGTTGCTATCGCGCGTGCTTTCATCAATAATCCAGAGATCGTCTTAGCAGACGAACCAACTGGCAATCTCGACTCCCGCTCTGGTTCAGTCATCTTAGACTTGTTACGGAAAGCTTGTAAAGAATTCTCGACCACCATTGTGATGGTTACCCACGATCCACGCGCTGCTTCTTACGCCAATAGGGTAATTTTCCTGAAAGATGGGTGTATCGTTGATCAGCTTGAAAATGGA
This sequence comes from Anaerolinea sp., assembly GCA_020722415.1. Classification (GTDB taxonomy): domain Bacteria; phylum Chloroflexota; class Anaerolineae; order Anaerolineales; family UBA4823; genus UBA4823. Next base: position 13,003 of record DYKV01000044.1, on the reverse strand, counting down.
GAAAATGGAATACAAGTTACAAAGATCATGGATATCATGGCAAAGCTAGAGCTTTAATTCTATGCGATCGATTCTAAACCTTGTCTTCCTCTCCTGGCGCAATTTAACCAGCCGCAAATTACGCACTTTATTGACTACACTGGGGGTTTTATTGGGCGTTTCGGTGATTGTCGCTATCCAGGTCACTAACCAAAGTACAATCGAATCCTTACGAAGGGTGTTTGATCGCGCCGCTGGCTCAGCCAGCCTGTTGGTCCTTCCCAGCACTCAAAACGAAAGCAGAGGAAATTCACCTTCACAAAACCAATCCGCTAGTACAACTTCCGCAATTTCACCATACAGCATCAAGGCTGATCTGCTGCCCATCATTAAATCCGTGGCGGGGGTATCTATAGCGGCACCATCAATTCAAGCCAGAACCCTCTTAGCGGATGAAGTTCAAGACTGGAAAATTTCCCTCAATCTAAATGGTGTCGCCTCTGGGAATTTCTTCTTACTATATGGCATAGATCCCATCCTTGATCCCAAAGTGCGCGTTTATGAATTAACTCAAGGAAACTTTCCCCGCCCAGATCGCTATGAAATCGTGATTCCCCAAAAATATGCCGAGGATAAACATCTGCGGGTGGGAAACACGCTCCTTTTACTCTCTCCTCATGGGGTGATGCGGTTAAAAATCTGCGGATTGTTAGCCGATCAAGGTGTCGCTTTGATCAACAACGGTGTGGTTGGATTTGTACCCGTGAAAGTTGTCCAAGATCAATTTGGATACATTGGCAAATTCGACGAAATCGCCATTACGGTTCCCAAACAAATCAGCGATCGGCCTGCTCAATTGGAACAACTGAAAAATACACTCCAACAGCGCATCGGCAAACAAGGCGACGTGGTTTACCCCGAGACGCGCGGCGAAGTGGTTGGACAAATGTTGGCAACCTACCAGCTTGGTTTAAGCTTGTTCGCCATTATCGCCTTAATTGTTGGGGTTTACTTAGTCTACAATACTTTTTCAATGACAGTGACCGAGCGTATTCGGGATATCGGAATGCTGCGCGCAATTGGGATGAGCCGCAAACAAATTTACCTAACTATTTTGTTTGAAGCTTTGATAATCTCTTTTATTGGATCCACCTTTGGGATTCCTCTGGGAGTGATTTTAGCAAAAGGGTTGCTCAGAATGACCGGCTCATTAATTACGTCAAACGATGTGGCTATCACCATCACCTGGCAAACCTTTTCAGAAGCCGTAAGTGTAGGCATTGGAGTGGCTCTACTAGCAGCATTACAACCCGCTTGGAAGGCAGCCAATATCAGTCCAATCGATGCGCTGCGCATACGGGCTTCCTCCAATCAAGTGGTGCGCCCGGTGATCTGGATAAGTGGATTGGGGATGATCTGCATCGGTTTTGCATTAATTTATGGGGTAACTTGGCCAGAATCGTGGGTATTTACCATTGGGAGCATAACTGTTCTCATGATTTTTAGCGGAGCGACATTGACCATTGTCTGGGTAATCCAATATCTAGAAATCTTCACCCGGATTTTCGCACGGAAACTTTATGGAAACGAAGGAGAAATTGGTTCAGCCAATATCCAACGCTCACTTAGCCGAACGGCATTAACTGTCGCCTCGTTAATGGTAGCGCTAACGATGATTATCTCGATTACCTCAGTCTCGAATTCGTTTAAAAAAGATATAAGCGCTTGGATCGATTCGGCTCTGGGTGGTGATTTATATGTCCGCTCTGCCGTTACCATGCGAGAATCTTTCGGTGAAAAACTAAAAAGTATCCCTGGTGTGGCAGTGGTCACACCCACCCGCATCTTATCAGTGCGTGCTGATCCACAATCATTGCCTACGCGCAATCAACAAAATGAATTCTATTTCAATGCAATTGACCCTGAAAGCTTCCGAAAAATCGCCGATTTAGAGTTCGTCTCTGACCAAGGAAATGCCGAGGACAATTGGGCACAATTCCGCAAAGGGAATGCTATTTTCATTTCCAATGTTATGGCTGACCGCTATCACCTGAAACAAGGAGATAAGCTGATTCTATTGACTCATCGTGGAAAACACAGCTTTACGATTGCTGGCGTTGTCCTCGACTTTACCGGCCAACGGGGAGTTATCTACGGCACTTACCAAGATCTACACGCCTACTTTGCCGAACAAGGTGTTGATCGTTTTACCTTGAAAGTTGTTGAGGGTTATTCAATTAAGCAGGTCGCTAACACAATTGAAGAACGCTATCAAAAACGCAACTATATTAGCTTACAGACTACCCAAGATTTCAAACAAAGTATTCTCGATCTGGTAGAGCGGTCTTTCCATTTATTCGATGTATTGGGTTTGATCGGGGTGATTATTGGCGGGCTGGGAGTGATTAATACAATGACAATGAATGTGATTGAACGCCAACGCGAAATCGGCGGGTTACGTTCTATTGGAATGACCCGCCACCAGGTGATGCGCATGATCCTCGCCGAAGCATTAGCTCACGGTATAATGGGCGGTATCTATGGATTAACCTTTGGCTTTCTCATTGCCAAGGTTTTGATTCTAGGGATGAATTTGATGATCGGTTACAATCTCCGCTATCGGTTTATTTTCCAACCATATATAATCGGGTTAATCTTGGCTTTGGTTGTCACTCAAATCGCTGCCATTGCACCAGCCCGCCGCGCCGCCCGGGTAAATATCATTGATGCGATTAAACATGAATAAGTTCGCCAGAAAAATCCCCGATTAATAGATTAATAAACGAGAACAAACGCTTCAGACATTTACTCATTATGGGGTAGTTGCGCCCAGGCTTCCAACACACTTTTATCTAATATCACTATCTTACGCTTTGAAACCTGGATCGCTCCGCTTCTCTCTAAATCGCGTAAGCAGCGCCCAATTACCTCTCGAACGGTTCCCAAGCGGGCTGCTAATTGATCCTGAGTCACATATTCGATCATATCTTCTTTAGAACGCTGGATCAACAAGCGGGCTAATCGCTCACTCACGCTATACAAACTGAGTTGATCGATCATATCCACGAGCATCCGTAAATTTTGGGTAAGGTTATAAATCACCGCTTGAGAGAATCGGGGGTATTTAACCAGTTTTTCCCGAATCACTGTTGCATCTACAACCCAAACCGTACTATCTTTTAATGCAGCTACATTGACCGGGTTTAAACCACCATCAAAAACCGGAACCTCATTGAAAGTTGAACCTTTCGATAAGATATTGATAATTATTTCGCGTCCGTTCAATGAAATTCGAAATAATTTCACAAGACCATCATTAAGGATATGCAACCCCGAACAAGGATCTCCTTCGAGGAAAACTAGCTCTCCTTTTGTATAACGATGCAAGTTAGTGTGATCAGCTAATTCCCGCAACTGTCCAATTTCTAGTGAGGAAAAATAGGAATTTTTTTGTAACACACTGATCTTTACCGAAATCTCTTGAGGTATGATTTGCATATAACCGTTATTCTCTAATAAATTTTAAAATTGAGTTCCTCCTAATTGGATGGTTTAAGACCTCCATCTAAGATAACCCGGTCTGGCCCGCCACGATCAATTTCCCAGGGATAGAGGATGCGGGCATCCGTGATAGCGGCATAATAATCGGGGCGGACTGGACCAAACAAGTTCCGATACGGATTGAAATGAAGCACACAAGTATATGGTATTCCACTTGCCGATGCCACCCGATTTTTTACTGCCGTGATCGTTCTTCCAGAACCCCATACATCATCCACAACCAATGTTTTCCTCCCGCGCAGTAAACGATCCTCCGGGAATTGGATGAACTCAGGCCAGGCATAAAGCCGCGCCTTTTCCATTGCAATTTGAGCTGGAAAATCAACGGCTGCGGTCAACACGTGATTGATGTCTATCGCTTCAGCCAGCAACCCACCTGGGATGATTCCCCCACGGGTGATCATCAAGATGGCATCAAATTCAACTTCAAATTGGGGCAATAAATGATCAATCAATAAATCCACATCCCGCCAGGTAAGTATTTCAGTTTTCCTTTCCATAGATTATCCTCCTGCCCAATTAAGGGCTTCCGTCAAGGGTATCAACGGTTGAAAATGATACCCTTCTCTCGTGTCTAGATTAGATTTTTCTACATCCCTTGCCCATATATACAAACAGGTATGGTAAGCTGTTATTGTGTAGGAGCTTACCACAATAGCAATCAAAATAAAAATAGCGGCGATCAACCTGCCCATGGATATGCCACGGTTTAATTCCCAAACCGTCGGTCCACTCAAACCCATTAACCCAATGCCGATCCGGCTATCTAATACAATGCCACATCCTCCGATTACGAGACCCCTGATTCCGGTAACTGCTTTTACTCCGCTGGTACGACCGCCTACCAACAATAAATTCTCCTTTACTACTTAAGTTGCTCTTGTAAGTCCATCCTTCAGGTTTAAGTCATTAGTGGCCATTGCAGGAAGGACCAGGCCGGTTGCTTCAGTCCCCATTCTATCTATCAGAGAAGACAAAGATTTGTGTAAAGGAGCCTTCCCTTTCCTTTTTATAAAATTGCGAAGCAGATAAATGAGGGTTGAAACCAACGCCAAACTTAAAATATCCAACCAATCCCTATTCACAATTTCCCAGACTCGGGTTATATTCCTATACCCCTTGGAAATGAACCCAAAGACCAGGTATACCGTCATTGCAGAAAATATGTAATTCACTGCATATTGAGCATAAATCAAGATTACACCAAATATATTGCCAATTACCTGTCCGATGTTTTGCATACCGCTATATACAAATGCAGTTACCAGCGGAATTTCCATGACAACCGTTCCAGCCATCCCGATAAATATGAAATATAAGGAAAGCTTGAGTAAATCGTTTTCTCTGAAAACTATTTGCCAGGATTGAATGAAGAAATTAAAGCCGCGGTTTAAACTCACCATCATCAATTTTTTCTTTTTCTTTCTTATAACCAAGATGTCAATAGCAATTACCAACCGGAAGCATTTCCAACAAAAAAAGAAGCAGTAGTATTATAGCAAGCTTATTGGATTTATTTCACTTCTCCATCCATTTCCGAGGCGGCGATTTTGTAAAAAACGTTGTGGAGCTTCACCAATCAAAATTATTTGCCAGCGATGAAAGCCGCTAATGCGTTGATAAAAACAGGGCAAGGGACCAACCAATCGAATGGATTGAATCAATTCATTATCCAGCCAAGCTTGAACTTCATTAGCCATCCGCCTTGTTTCCGCTTCAACTTTTTGCAGGTCAGTGTGACGGTATTCGAGACGCACAATCTGGGTAAAGGGTGGATATTGGATTGAGCGGCGTAATTCTATTTCTTGTTGATAAAAAGCTTCATACTCCTGAGCAGCTGCGGTCTTTATCACATAATGATCGGGCTGATAGGTTTGGAGAATTACTTCCCCTTTCAATAATCCTCGACCAGCCCGGCCGGCAACTTGGGTTAAGAGCTGGAAAGTGCGTTCGGCAGCTCGATAATCGGGTAGATTCAATCCCACTTCTGCTAAAACAATTCCAACCAAGGTGACCAATGGTAAATCTAATCCTTTTGCGAGCATTTGTGTACCAATTAAAATATCTGCTTGATGGTCGTTAAACTTATTCAAAATCGCTTCATGAGCCCCTTTGGCGCGGGTGGTGTCAAAATCCCACCGCAAACAACGCGCCTGAGGAAACAGCTTTTTAATTTCCGCCTCCACTTTTTCAGTGCCCACTCCAAATTGGCGAATGGTATCACTACCGCATTGCGGACATCGCTTGGGCATTTGGCGCCGATAACCGCAGCGGTGACAAATTAATGTGTCATTGGTCTTTTCGCCTGAACCTGATTGATGATAAGTCAGAGCAATATTGCAACGTGGACATTTGACCACTGCTCCGCAATCTCGGCAAAATACGTAGGTAGCCATTCCACGGCGGTTGAGAAATAAAATGGCTTGCTGACCTGAAATCAGCGTTTGCCTCAATCGGGATTGTAATACTCGGCTAAAGATTGAGCGGTTTCCATTACGAATTTCGGCGCGCATATCTACCACATACACCTCAGGTAGTTCACCCTCCTTTTCACCCGAAGGGTTTACGCCAACATTCGAAAAAATACCAGAGGAACCGGTTTCAGATAAAGACGATTTCTGCTGAGAGATAATCCGTTTCGGTAAATGGAGGTACTGCCACTCGCCTTTTTTGGCCCGATAGAACTGTTCCACGCTCGGCGTCGCAGAACCGAACAAACAGATTCCACCGGCTATCTCCATGTATTTACAAGCTAGATTAGCCGTATGGTAATTCGGTTGGGAATCCTGATAATACGAATCGTCATGGCATTCATCAATCACAACCAATCCGGGCTTAGGAAAAGGCATGAATAAAGCGCTGCGCGGACCGATCACTATCGAGATTAAACCAGCCCGAACTCGCTGCCAGGTATCGAGTTGTTCACCGGGAGATAATCGGGAATGTTGCAGTCCTACTTTTGAACCGAAACGAGCTTGAAAACGTCGCACGGTTTGAGCGGTGAGCGAGATCTCGGGCACGAGCACTATCGCCTGACGACCATTTTCGATCGTCTCGGCAACCGCCCGCAGATATAATTCCGTTTTCCCGGAGCCGGTGATGCCATATAACAAAATCGGCTTAACCAGCTCTCCTTCCCAAGCTCGATGCAAAGCACCTTGGATGACATGCCAGTTGCTTTGTTGCTCTGCGGTTAGCTCAAAAAATTCTTCTGTCTCAATTACCTTGCCGGCTAACGGATCGCGCCAAACCAACTCTCGCTGGATTCTAATGGCACCTAATTCTGCTAATTTTTTTAAATCCGCAACATTTGCTCCGCTCTCCGCGTAAATCCAGCTTGGTTGCACCGCTTTCCCTTCTTGGGCTAAAAACAGCAATGCTCTCTTGCGCCTTTCCCAAGCTTGCGAAGGGCGAATTGCGTGTGCAGCCACAAAATGTTCTATTTCGTGAGCCGGCATTGCCAGATATACCTGACGACGATAGGGTGGATTGACCGATGGAGGGTTTAATATCGGTTGTGCTTTAACCATTCTTTGGCGCACCAATTGTTGGAGGCTTCTTTCCCAATCCCGATTCAGGAGCAACCTTTCCAATTTCTTCTTCGTTAAAGGTCCCTTTTGCGACAGAAGATTAATAATTTTTTTCTGAGTTGGGGTAAGTTGTGTTTTCATCGGCGAAGTGGTTATCTCATACTTCCAATCGCTCCGTTGCACAATACCATTTGGTAAAAACAAACTAAGCCATTGCGAAAATGGGTTTATCTTATCCGAACTCATCACCCGCGCCAAACGGATAAGCTGGGGAGTTATTACAGCGGTTGGATCAATCACTTCTAAAATTGGCTTAGTTTCGGGGATAGTGGATTGCGCTATTTCCTCCAAAATCACCCCCTGAGCAATCTGAGGGCCAAACGGCACCAACACCAATGCACCTGGTGCTAGCTTTAGATGTTCTAATTCCTGCGGTAAATGGTAGTCATATTCATCAACCGCCTGGGGCAGATTGACGGCAATTCGAAAATAGTGCGTCATTCTTTAATTGGCAACCGTTCTAGAGAAACTTTGGCAATCCGCAGTCCATCCATGGTAACTACTTTTAATCGCACTCCTTCTTCTTCTATCTGATCATTCACATTAGGTATTCGCCCCAGCTTTCCCAACATATAACCAGCAATCGTGTCGTAATGAGGTTCCTCAAGATGCAGCCCAAAATGATGATTAACATCCTCAATTAATGTCATTCCATCAATCAAGATAGAACCATCGGGTTGTTTAATAAAGGCCGGACGTACCCTATCGAAAGGATCGCTCACTTCGCCCACAATTTCTTCTAATAAATCTTCAAGAGTGACCAATCCAGCGGTGCCTCCATATTCGTCCATTACAATGGCAATGTGTTGACGCATGGTGCGAAAACGCTCCAATAAAATTCTCACAGTCAATGTCTCTGGCACAAAAAGAGCTTCTCGGACGAGAGAACGGGCAGTACATTTTTGACAATTACTGGATTGCATGGCATGTAGTAAGTCTTTGATATGGACAATACCGATGATCTGATCGGGGTTACCATCATAGACCGGGAATTTGGTATAAGTAGTCTCGCTAATTAATTCGATGATTTGATTCAAAGGGGTTTCTGCTTCTACGGCAACAATCTCTGTTCGCGGGATCATGACTTGACGGACTAATTGTTCACCTAAATCAAAAATGGCATGCAGCATTTCACTCTCTTCCTTACGCACCACCCCGCTTTCCGCGCTTGCAGCCACGATCATCTTCAATTCCTCAATCGAGTGTGCCATCTCCTGACTTTTGGTTGGCTTCACTCCGACAATCCTTAGGAAGACCATTCCAGAACTGTTCAAGAGCCAAATAAATGGTTTAAAAATCCATTCCATTGCCAAAATTGGTTGAACGACAATCAACGCAACTTTTTCGGGATATTGGATAGCGATTGATTTAGGCACCAATTCACCCATGACGATCAAGAAGAAAGTGATTAATCCAAACGCAACTCCCGCTGAAATGCTATGCGAAACTGTATTTTGCCAAGTATGCGGGAATAAATCCACTACGGGGGTAATCAATTGCGCCAGGGCTGGTTCACCAATCCACCCCAAACCTAACCCTGCCATAGTGATTCCCAATTGTGTTGCGGCAAAGAACTGTTGCGGATTTTCCAACGCATAAGTTGCCCAGCGAGCACTGCGCACGCCTTGCTGAGTTAGCTCTCTAATTCGTGTGCTTCGCACAGAGGCAAATGCAAACTCTGCTGCAGTCAAAAAACCATTCAACAGAATCAACAAAATTAACAGGCTTAATTCCAAAAAATCCGTTGTCCAATTAATATTCATTTTGAACCAGATTCCTCCTCCGCAGACATTTACCGCAGAATTAACGCAGCTCCATAACCAACCACTTGGTTATAATCCCCGGTGACATTCCCTGATGTGGCATAATTCAACACCTTGATCCGCTGTGCGCCTAATTCTTTTGCTGCCCACATCACCGTGGCTACTGCGGCTCGTCCACACGCAAATCCCTTTCCCTCTTCCTCAGCCTGAAGGAAATAAAGTGGATCGAATAATTCCATTCGCCGGAGGATTTCTGCATCAAACTGTTCGGCAATACTCTGTGGATAAAAATGGGATAAATCCGTGCTGGCAACTAAGATACCTTTCCATTTCGCCACAACTTGCCCCAACGCTTTTCCTAATTTTTGCAAGAGAGCTGGCGAAAGATCACCTACCATTAGCGGGAGGATCTTAAAACCTGGCGGTAAGACACGTTGCAAAAAAGGTATCTCAATTTCTAGTGAGTGTTCTTCATCATACCGAACTGCCCCAATGGTGATATGGTATTGCTCACCCGCGATCTGGACAAGTTCTTTCGTGGCTTTCTGATCCACCTCTACCACCCCTAATGGTGTCTCGTACGCTTGATGACCGCTCACCATGAACGGTTGCGGGAATGGGCGATGCATCGGGGATACGATGGAAACTAAAGGAGGATTCAGTCCGCGTAATGCTGCAAAAGCATATCCGGCTACCGGACCAGAATACTGGTGGCCAGCATGAGGAGCAATTACACCTACAACCTCACCTTCTATCGGCGGCAATTGAGCATTTTTTATGTAACGATCCACGGTCTGAGCTAACCGAGTAGGGTCTGCAGGATACCAACGCCCTGCTAATGGGGAAGGACGAATATCTAATTGTTGAACCATTATTTCACCTCCGCAAACGAACGCCAGAGATTCTACGAAAACCAATTCTCCTTTATCATTTTAGCATACAGTACATTGATTCTATATCATCAATTCCGACAGAAACAAGTAAAATTAGATTAATGAAATATATCTTGGATGCCAAATCAGTGTATTTAATTGGGAAAACGATACCCAACCACTTAAATATCGCAAAATCATTGGCTTATGTCGCTACAACCGTAAGTGTTGTCGAGGATCTGCTGACTGTATTTGATACTATCTGCGAACAAGCTGCCCTCGTCCTCGATTCCCCATTGGCAATTATCCGGTTGTATAACCCTGCCAATGACACTCTGGAGGTAGCTGGCAGTTATGGTTTGAATCAAGACTATCTAGAAAAATATTATGCGATTCCACGAGCACCACGTCAACATCTCACCGATCCCCAAGGTCCGCGTCTCGTCATTACCCCGTTAGACAAAGCTCCTCCCAGCCCGATCGATCAGCTACCCTACCGCAACCAACTCCATACGTCTGTAATCGGGAACATGCTCCGCCACGGAGAGTTTATCGGGGTATTGGTCATCTTACTCACTAAAGAACGACCTGAACTGAGCGAAGAGGAGAGGTTTTTCATTGAAGCTTTAGCTGAGCAAGCATCCATTTCTGTAGAACGTTTTCGATTAGCAAAATTTCAGGAAAAACGCTTACAAGAGATGGAAGAGTTCATCCGTCTTTCCAACGATTTACGAAATGTCCCATCCAAAACAGAGATGGCAACGGCATTGCTCTGGAGTGCACGACAATTGTTTCAGGCAGAGCGGGGCATCGCATTTTTATTTCAAGATAAATTTATCACCTTCCAAAATAGTTTTGGTTTTCAAGGAGAAATAGACTTACGATCTACTTTTGAGGATTGTCCTTATTTCGATACCTTGCGTTCTGGGTCACCTTTATTCATTGAGGACATTCAACAACACCCCCAGCTCACCCTCCAAAAGTGTTTCCAAAAGCCGCTCCATGGTTCACGATCAGCAATTTTCATCCCTCTCTGCTATCCCCATCAGCTGGTAGGGCTGGTGATGTTAACCTATACTCAGAAAAGAAAATTTGACGAAGCCACCCTCTCAAACTTCCATTTATTTCAGGAAATTGTGGACAGCGCTATGGTTCGTTTAGAAATTCTGGAAAACCTGGAACAGATGGTGCTCAATCGAACCGGCGAACTCCAAGCACTATATGACATCACAACACTGTTAAATACCCCGATCTCTCTCGAAGATGGGATCAAAGAGGTATTAAACCGCACGCTGATTTTAACCGCTGCTCAAGCTATAGCGATTTTCGCTCTTGAGGAAAAGAAGAACCATTTTTCATTCCTCAATCAAATTGGTTTTTCAACCGAGATGGTAAATCAATTACAAAATAACCTCAAATTCCAAGATGTCCTTCACGCAATTATCCATCAAGCCTCACCGGTTTATTGCGAAAACCTGGTTGAAAAATATCCCCAATTAAAAGACTTCGCAATCCACCATCCCTTAAATTGCCTTTGCATCCCTATCAAGGCGCGCGGGAAACCGCAGGGGGTTCTTAGTATAGTAGGTTTATCCAATCCTTATACTATGAACAATCAAATCATGCTTATCGCAATCGCGGATCATCTCGGTTTATTTATAGAACGGAATCGTCTAATAGTTCAAGCGGAAGAAGCTGCCAAGTTGGAGGAACGACAAAGACTAGCCCGCGAGTTGCACGATGCATTGACCCAATCACTCTACAGTATGACTTTGTTGTCCAAAGCCTACCAACGGGCTTTACCGTATTCGAATAAAGAAGAAGTCCTCGAATGGTTGAAAGAGTTCAACACTATATCGCAAGATGCCATGAAAGAGCTGCGCTTATTGCTCTATGAGTTGCGGCCAACAGCCTTGGGGCAAGATGGGTTATGCAAAGCACTGCAAAGACGGCTAGAAGCTGTAGAAAAAAGGGCGGGAATTGATGCTCATTTCGAAATTAATGGGTGTTTTCATCTCGCTGCTGAAGAAGAGGAAATCATTTATCGAATTATTCAAGAGGCACTAAATAATGCCTTGCAACACGCTCACCATCACCGCCTTGACATCCAGTTCCATTCCAACAGTAAAGAATGGAACATTAAAATTCATGATGACGGTTGCGGCTTTGATCCAGATTGGGCAGCGGGGCAATCCACCGGGATGGGGTTGATCAACATGAAAACCCGTGCATCCCTGATCGGCGCCCGATTAGAAATCATGTCCGCCCCTGGCAAGGGGACTACCATCCTTCTTGAGAGAGAACACCACCATGAATAAACCTATCCGCGTTCTCATTGTTGACGATCATCCTATAGTGCGCAAAGGCTTGCGCACTTTGTTAGATAACGAAGCGGATTTTCAATGCGTTGGTGAAGCTTCCAATGGGGAGGAAGCAGTTGAGTTGGCGATGCGCTTACAACCAGATGTCACATTGATGGATTTGGTGATGTCTCCCGTAGATGGCGTGCAAGCCATTCAACGGATCAAGAACTATCGCCCCTCGGCGTGCATTTTAGTCTTAACCACTTTTGCTGACGACGATAAAGTCTTTCCCGCCATAAAAGCCGGCGCTTCTGGCTATATACTCAAAGATATTCCACCTGAAGACCTTTTACAAGCCATCCAAGATGTAGCAGCTGGGCGGTCTTTTTTACATCCAACCATCGCTGCCCGTTTAATGCGCGAAATAAACCATACCAGTTCTCCACCAGAAGAAGCTGACCCGCTAACAGATCGCGAATTAGAAGTACTCCGCCTAACCGCACGTGGATTATCTAATCATGAAATTGCATTAGAACTCAACGTCTCGGAGCGCACGGTGACGACTCATATCAGTAATATTCTGGACAAACTCCACCTTGCTAATCGCATTCAAGCAACCCTCTATGCCCTCCGTAAAGGTATTGCTAGCCTGTATGAAAAAGGTGAGGAATACCATACGTAAAATTACGTACTAGATATACTAGCTTTTCCTGATGACTAAAGCCCTCGAATATGCTACAGTAATAGAGGAAAAAGCAAACACTGAACAAAAACAACCAGAAAACATCGGCAGATCGCATCGGGGTATGCACAGGGGACCGATCTCATCTGATGAAGCGGCAATACAGGGCGCCGCTTCATCAGTATTAAGCGATTAATTTTCTCTTGTTTCGTAATTACTCAGGTATTGTTGTTTCGAGCGAAAGCGAGAAACC
>DYKV01000421.1 GCA_020722415.1 Anaerolinea sp. | reverse complement strand
GGTTCTCAGTCGCTGCACTGCTTTGAAAATGTTCTGGCTCCGATGAACCATTTTCCTCTACCAATGGTAAGTTTAGCTCATGAATAACTCTTTAAAAATATTCGGTCTTCTCTTCTACAACACTCACATCTGGCCAGTTCTCTTCAATCCAATTGCATACTGCTAGTAAAGCTCGTTGGGTATGTCCGTGATCGTTACTGACTAATGCGACTGCAAGCATTGCATCCTGCCAAGTATCTTGATAATCCACCTCGGCAATAGATATATTAAATTCTCGATGGAGGCGATAGAGCAGCGGCTTTAATCGGCTTCGTTTCTCCTTCAGCGAAGTGCATCCAGGAAGTTGAATGTGGATGGTCATTAACCCGAGTGTCATTTTGGCGGTGAATCTTTTCGATTTATTATCAAGTATAATTGATTTATGAAAAATCGTCAGGATTATCTTCTCGGTGTAATTGGTTTTGCGCTCATCCTTTTGGTGGCATGGAGTATGTTCCGATTATCCCAAGCTTTAGACCAGGGGCTTACACAGTACCGATCGGTAATTGCTCCTATGCAAGGGATTACCCAAAAAATGGGCACACAAATTGCCCAAATAGCTAACCCGACACCAACGATTATTCCAGATCCGATCACGATTATTCATTCTGTTCGCTCCCTTGCCCGTCTCGAAACGATTCAGTATAGTGTCGAGAAGGTGATCACCGCCGAGAGTGGCAATGGTCCGTTTGGATTCTTGTTTGGCGATCGCCTCTTGTTGGTGGCGCATGGGATAGTTATCGCTGGGATTGATATGGAAAAGTTACGCCCAGCAGACTTCCAATTGGAAAATGGTATTTTGACGATTGATCTCCCCGAGGCGGAGATCTTTTTGGTTACCTTAGATAATGAAAAAACATACGTGTATGATCGGGAAACCGGGTTATTGAGCAAGGGGAATATCCATTTGGAGAGTGATGCCCGCCGGGCGGCTGAAGATTCGATTCGCCAGGCAGCCATTGCTGACGGCATTCTTGATCTGGCAAAAAGTAATGCTGAGGCTTATCTTATCCGATTATTTCTTCAGCTTGGATATCGGGATGTAATATTTCGTTGAGGGTAATTATTCGGAAGGTTAATTGGTGCGCTGATTCCATTGCAGCGTAGAATATTTTTCACGGACTAATTCATCAGCCCGCATCAGTTCAATTCCACTTAAATCAGCGCGCACGAAGCGAATTTGGAGTGTGTCCTCAAAAGCTCGGATAAAAGCTCGGGCTGCTTCGTCCCAACTGATGAAACGCTGGCTAGCTAATTGAGCGGTGGTCGCCCTTTGGACTAATCTCTCCGCTGCTTTCTGACGGCTAACTTCATCGCTAAACGCTAAAACTTGTAAAATTCGGGTGATATCGCCGAAAAGAGGAAAAGATCCATGTTGTAAGATACCGTCTTTCCGGCGGGCTTGAGCGCTGCCGATAATTTTCTTTCCGTGAACGACAATTTCATAATTGGAAGGGACCTCAAAGCAAATGGGGTTAATTGAGGGAGGAGCGGAAGTTTGGATTGCCGCTGGGTTTGAGCTCCTCTGGGTCGGTATGGGTGCCGGAGGAGATGTTAATTCATGCGCTATGGCTGGGATACCCAAAAGGTGAAGCGCATTTATTAGCGCTTGGGCAAGGCGCTGGTAGCTTTCCAGAACACTGCCCTGCAAGCGTGGTTCGCTATGAGGGCCAATGACCGAATAAGTCAGTTCATCCACATGCAAGATAGCCCTACCGCCGGTGGGGCGGCGGACGAGTTGCCACCCCAAAGAAATGAGAGCAGATAGATCAACATCTTGGATTGGCTGCGCATAGCCGAGCGATAAACAAGCTGGCCGCCAAGCGTATAAACGCAATGTAGGCGGAGAAAGATTTTTGCCGACCGCTTCCAGGATTGCTTCATCAACCGCCATGTTCCAATCACCCGCAGCAGGAGGAGTAATGATCAAACGCCAATTGGTTTGCATAAAAAATCATTATACTACGGCACTGGGTGTTGATTGGTAACATTGCAATCCCTTTCTTTTGTCCTCATCCATCCTCATAGAGAAGTAA
>DYKV01000420.1 GCA_020722415.1 Anaerolinea sp. | reverse complement strand
CGGATAGTTCCGGTTTGTAGAACGTCGAACGCAGGTGGCATGCCCCGCGGTCGGAAAGGTGGAGCAATGAAACCAGCTCAATTGAGGATTGCAGCGATGCAGTGATTCTTCACCGGATGGCTGGCTACTTTGCATGGCCACTGCCTATTCTTGACAAATTAAGCCTGTCAAAGCCGCTGCCTCCGCGCCGGCAATGGAGTCCTGCGAATAGAACACCGAAAAGTCCGTCAGCTCCAGCGCCGGATTGTTCCCCCGCTGCCCGGTTCTCTCATCATTCCTTTATGATTTCAATAATTTTGTCAATTGCTTGGTCAAGCTTGGTTTTCTTTATCTGGCCTGTACAATACAGAATGATCTGGCTGTCCGCAGTAAAAAGTTTGGTAGCGTAGAATTTAGGGGACCTGAGCATTACAATTATTAAATGCCCTCCAATATGGTATTAATGTTTCGCCACAAACGAAATCCATAAAGGAGGGCAATATGGGAGCAACCCCACAAGGAAAGGATATCACCATCGAATTTGATTGTCAATTCAGAGTTGGTTTATCGAGCAGCAATTTTTCATCGATCATGAGGGCATTTCTTATGTTGTTGCCTCAACTGTTGGAGGATTTTTTTTGAGAAAGTCCTGGTTGGCTTTGCCGAGTATGAAATGGGATTACGAAAGAAATCGTTTGTTTGCACAGCATGTGGCAATGACAGCGAATTTATCTGGAAGAGGCGGCATGGCAAGCCAACGGCCATTCTCACCTGGTTTCGCTGGATAACTATTAGGCAGCTCCAGGTGCAGTGCAAGAAATGCGGCCACAAGCAATATATCACCCGCCAGCTTCTTGGCATGGAGTCTATGAAGCGTGTGCCGGATGAAACATGGGCTTAAAGCTGGCCCTGGTGGGAGCTTTAAGCTCCTATCGGGTATCCAAAGAAGATCGGCAAGATGTTCGGATGGGCTGTGGATAAAATGACGATCTGGAAGTCTGTACAGCAGATTGGCTCAAAGCTTGATTTTATGCTTAGCTCAAACGAGGAGCCTCATGGCAAGGAAGATGGAACGGGAGTTGGGATTACCGGGATTCCCAAACGTGGCAAGGAACTGAAGGTGTTGGTGCAGTACAAAAAGGGAGGTGGAATCAGGGTTGCAGGCATTGATATCGGCAATTACAATGGTTCATGGGACAAGCTGTTTCAAAAGAGTATTGACGTAATCAAAGGCTTCAAGCGACCATTTCTTCTCTTAACTGATGGTGACGCCTCAATCTTTGCAAGCCTGAAAGGAAAGGTTACAGTTCTTATTCAGCGCTGTTTGTGGCATATTCCCTACCAGGCGCAGTATGTTTTATGGAAAGACGCCGTCAAACGGAAAGGCGAGGAATGGTTGCATGTGGTGGCATAAGCTTATGGAGATCTGCGCGATTCGACCCCTGGTTGATTGCCGGGATACGATTCAGGCAATGATCGCATCTAAAAGGACACGACTGGAAAAGATTATAGCGTATTGCCGGGAAAAGGGATTTACGCATACGGCATCGTATCTTGAGAATGCCCGCGGCGATATGTTTACGGCTATAGAAAACCGATTGGCAGGCAAGACAACAAGTAGAGTTGAGCGGTTGTTTCGGACGGTCAACATGAGGGCCAATGTGAGCAAGTGGAGTACGAAAGGGGCGCTTAACGTCGCCAAGGTTCGCCTCGCTTATTACTACAACGGGTTTGATGCATAAGAATGGCGCAGACCGTAAAATAGAGTTGCCCCTCTGGTGGCTATAATCTCCTTCCAGGAAGCGCCCGGGACGGAGGTTATCCGCGCCATCCCGAAGCAGCCCCTGCAGAGCATGGCGGAGGGATGGCGAGGATAACCTTTAGCCACCGCCAATCGTTGAGTGGTTTAGCCCAATTTTGCTTTTGGAGAGAGGGTGCAAATTTTTTCTTGACATTTAAAAAAAGAGGCTCTTTCGCAAAATGGGTGGGTAAGGAAGGGTTGTCCCAAGTATAGTTTACGGATAGTGGTGTAGTGTTTGAACGAATTATTGCCATAGCGCGTGACGGCAGGCATGATTTATGTTATCAGATTTTCCCTATTT
>DYKV01000043.1 GCA_020722415.1 Anaerolinea sp. | reverse complement strand
CCAACCCCGCTTAATTTCACCTATGTAGTGTCGCCTACCCTTAACTTAACTGGCAACGTGCAAAACATCACCCCCTTCTCTCTCGTTTCCACCTCGCCGATCAACATCTCAGCTGCTTTCCGTCCCAATTCCTCCACCTGAACAATGACTGTCGTCAATTTGGGTGAAATCATCTGCAGCCATGCCGACCCCCCATATCCGGCAACCGCTACCGAATCGGGTATGCCAATACCTCTCTCACGTAATCTCTCTATAGTATAAATCGCCATTTCATCCGTTGTACAAAAAATAGCATCCACTCTTTTCTCTAGTAATTTATCCGTTGCTCCCTTCGTCGCCTCATATTCATAATAACCTTCCTGTATCAATTCGTTATCAACCGCAATCCCCTTTTCTCGCATACCCCGCTCATAACCCAACAGTTTCATTCTAGCATCCGGATGGTCACGCTGGCTCAGAATGACTCCAATTCTTCGAAAACCTCTTTCCAACAAATGACGAGACACCAACGTAGCACCTTGAACCTGATCTGGGCATATTTCGGCAATGTCTGAGGGTGAGAAATTACGAGAAATCAAAACCATTGGCGTATCCGTACCCAAGGTTTCGCGCAAAAGGGTGTTTGGGTTTGTCTTATCTAATGGGTGCCCGATAACAATAACTCCCCCCACCATCATTTCCCGAAATTGTCGCAAAGCATTCACCTCCCGTTCTGCTTGGGATTTATACATCAGAAGGGACAAAAAATATGAAGTAGTGCTAAGGTATTGATCAATTCCATAAATTATTCCTGCGATACCCGGTTGATAAATATCCGGGACAGCGATTCCAAGAAGATTGCTTGATTTACTCCGTAGGCTGCGAGCGATTAAGTTAGGCTTATACCCCGTTTGTTCTATAGCTATGGTTATCCGGGCTTCTGTTTCCGGCTTAACTTTTAATTTCCCCGAAAGATATCTGGACACTGTTGAGATATTAACCCGGGCAAGTTTGGCAACATCATGTAATGTGGTCATAGACCATTGATTTTGGAGCTTAACCTTTCATAATAATTTACATATTCTCCATACACCAACCACGAAAACTACCCTTTTATATTATAAGCTATAGCACCATTCGGAACACCGAAGCTCCACAAAATCGTTAAATCAATGATTTGACAAACGTTTGCGTTAATGATATGATATTATCAATAATCATTTCCCCCATTGAAAGGAGAGGTTAATCAATGGTTCAGAAACATACCGGTTACGCTCTTGTCGAATTGCTCATGGAGTATGGAGTTGAGTACATCTTCGGCATCCCAGGCGGTCAAACACTTCCACTCTACGACGCGGGTTACCATTACAGAGATCGCATAACCCATATATTAATGCGGGATGAAAGAAACGCCGGGCATGCCGCTTGCGCATTCTCTCGTATCTCGAACAAAGTTGGTGTTTGTGATGCAACCGTCGGTCCTGGCGCCACAAACCTGCCTAGTGCTCTTGGTGAAGCGCTGAACTCCTCCACTCCCTTATTGGCGATTATCGGTGAGCACCCGACAACTTGGGTCAACAAAATTCACAATGGTCGCGCATCTCAGGGAATTGACCAAATTTCAATGCTCAAACCGTTAGTCAAAAGGTTGCTTTTTGCTCCTCGCCAGGAGGTTGTACCAGAACTGGTCAAAACTGCTTTTGTTGAGGCGACCACTGGACGACCTGGTCCAGTAGCTCTCGTTATCCCCGCTGATGTTTTTCGCCAAGAAGGTCAATTCGAAAACCTTGAGTTTTACATTGATAAATCTTATTCCACCTATCCGGTTCACCGCAGCTTACCTGAGCCAGATAGAATCAACGAAGCGGTCAAATTGCTAAAATCGGCCAGAAAGCCAGTTTTTTTGACAGGGGGCGGTGCTATAAGCTCTGGCGCAATGGAGATTATCCGTGTACTGGTAGAACAATATCAAATTCCCCTCGTTTACACTATCACCGGAAAAGGCGCCTTGCCCGATGATCACCCTTTAAACATGGGAGTAGCTGGCATTTTTGCGAATACACCCCCAGCCGAAACAGCCCTAAAACAAGCCGATTTAATTTTCATCATTGGCAGCAAGAATTCTCAAAGCACCTCCTTCGCCTGGAGCGTGCCAACCCCTCAACAAAAGGTCATCCATTTAGATGTTGATCCCAGCGAAGTGGGGATCATTATTCGGACAGATGTCGGACTCATTGGTGATGCCAAGTTGACATTAGAACACCTCCATAAAGCCATGATGAACGATAGCGACTCCATTATGTTTTCAAAAGATTGGTTAGTTGAGTTAACCTCCAAAAAAGCGGAATGGGAAACCAAGAAAAACGAGTTGTATAATTCAACTTCTACCCCCATCAAACCTTATCGCATCATGCAGGCGCTCAATAAGACCTCTCAACCAGATGACATTCTAGTATGCGATGCTGGTTTTGCCAGTGCTTGGGGTGCAATCTATTATGATCAGAAAAAAGCAGGGCGTTCTCAGCTCTATCCCAGAGGTTTGGCCGGATTAGGATTTGCTGTGGCAGCGGGGTTAGGCGCTCAACTTGCCGCACCGAACCGACGAGTGATCACCATATCTGGTGATGCTGGGGCTTCTTACGATATATCCGAACTCGCCGTAGAAGCACAACTTAATCTTCCAGTTGTCAATATCATCTTTAATAACTCAGCTTATGGCTGGGTAAGATGGGCAGAAAAGGCTTGGTATAACAACAGCTTCAAGGCATCCGAACTCCAATCCATCAACTTTGCTCAAATTGCAGAAGGTTTTGGTTGTGTTGGCATCCGGGTAGATAAACCGAAAGATATAGAACCCTCAATTGAACACGCCTTCAGCCTGAATCGTCCAGTCGTGATTGATATTCTTACCGACTCTGAATCAACACCGGTTGTCAGATAACATGAACATAAAATATCTTGACCATATTGCAATTGTTGTATCGAATTTGGAGCAAAGTATTCGCTTTTACACCACCATATTGGGATTTCACGTAATAAAACAATTGAAATTTCCCGATCGAGAATTAGTCATGCTGCAACTCGGAGACAATCCCAGTTCAAAAATTGAGCTATTGCGTTATGATGCAACAGACCCATCCATAACCGTATCACCAGATCGAACAATATTAGGTCTTCGGCATATCGCTATCCACGTCGAAGATATCAGCACCACCTTTGAATGGCTTAAATCTAAAGGAGTCCAAATGATCGAGGAGGCGCCTTTTATGCGCGCAGGTGGTCCCCCAATCGCATTTGGCTATGATCCAGATGGTGTACTGATAGAGTTTTCGGAATTATAGAATACAATCAAATCTTGTTAATTGGAGGTATAAAATGAATTGTCTACTTGTTGGCGGTGGTGGTTTTATCGGTGCATATACCGCACGTGCATTGCTACAAGATGGCCACAAAGTCGTAATTCTTGATGCACAAATCAAGGATAATTCCCTCTATAGAATATTAAACACTCAAGAGCTAGAGCAAATCATCACCTATAGCAGTGACATAACAGATCTTCCAGTCTTATTGAACGTTATCAAAACCCATCAAATTGATTCAATTGTCAACCTAGCTTCCTGGCAAATCCCAGGATGTCAGAATAACCCTACCCAGGCAATTTCGGTCAATGGTCTTGGTTTCAATTACACCCTCGAAGCTGCCGAGATCATGGGAATTCGCAGAGTAGTCTGGACAAGTTCAAACGCTGTCTTCGGCTCTCCGCAGTTTCATCCAATCCAGCCAGTCCCCAATGATGATTTTCAAAAACCAAATACTGTATACGGTGTGTTAAAATCGCTCAATGAGTATATGGCAGAACATTTTTATAAATACCGCCATGTGGATAGTATAGGCTTGCGTTTTTGCTTGATATATGGGTATGGACGCATGCGTGGTGCCAGTGCCTTTGCTAGCGAAATGATCCAAAAAGCGGTCACCGGTGAACTATGTACGATCGAAAATGGAGATACGGTCGTGGACTGGTTTTATGTGGTTGACGCCGCAAACCTCATTTTACAAGCACTAAAAGTGCCTTCGACTACTACCCGGGTCTTTAATACCCATAGTGAGTTACATAGCGTTCGAGAAGCAGCTGACGTTCTCAAAAAATTGGTTCCATCTGCCAACCTGATTGTTCATGGCGGGACGATTGATGCAAATTGGAACCTAGATAGTTCATTATTAAAAAGGGAGATTGGTTTCACGCCGGCTTATCATTTAGAAGATGGGCTCCGAGATGCTCTCCGCATAGCCTACGAACGGCAGGCTTTACCTGTTATCCCAATCAATTAATTCTGCACTTGCTCTTAAATTACATTAATACGCTCAACCACAAGGATTAAGATATGAGTACTATAAAGCCCTCGTTTACACAAATGGCATTAAGAGCAAAAAAAGCTCTTGTCTTAGGAGTGGGAGGAGGAGGGGATGTAATACTCACTTTCCCGTTGGCAAATTACCTCGAACAATTAGGGGTCGAACACATCATCATCGGTGGGGTTGCTTCACAATGGTGGAATCCGAGCGGCGGCTCCACAAAAGAAAATTTTATCCTCGCGCCTCTGGTTTATGATGTAACTAAATTAACTGATACAGAATACCTTGCACCATTGCTGGTAAAAGTCTCACCTTCCAGCGCGTACGAAGGTTATAAGCCTGCTGAAGCTGCGGTCAGCACAGTATCACGCTGGCCTGTCGTAGTTGGCGGCTTAACCGCAGGTGTAGTTGGCTTGCGAGACAGTCTAAATCAATTTATTAAATCTCAACAAATTGACCTATTCATTGGTGCCGATATTGGCGCTCATAGTTTTCATGATGGGAATGAGGTCACGCCGCCTTTTACCACTCTGATCTCTTTTATGACTCTGAGTGCTATGCTTCAATTGTCTTGTCCTTCGATATATGCCTTCGTAGGATATACCTGTGATGCTGAAATGGAAATCGAGGAATTAGACAATAGAATTGGTCGCATTATGAAGGCGGGTGGATTTTTAGGTGCGTATGGGATTACTCCTCAAGATATTAAAGAGTATTTGGCAGCCTGCGAAGCTTTCAAGGATCCTATCGAGCCTATCGTCGCCCATGCAGCGATGGGTGATTTAGGTTGGAAAAAAATACCCGTCATGTCACCTTGGGGAAGACGGGCATATCTCACTCCTTTGGCAGCAATTTATCTCTTCTTAGATCCTCAGACAATGGTCAGTGAAGTGTCGCACGGGGTTGAATTACTGAAAGAGACCCAATCTTTAGCTGAAGCAGAAGTTATTTACCAAGAAAAACTGGGACTAATCCCAGAAACGAAATTAAAGCGAAGCATTAATTTTATGGGAGAATGATCTTTATATCCAGTTTTATTGACCGTGTAAACCAGTGCTGACGATCCCCTCGATATAGTATCTTTGAAGAAAAATAAAGATTATCACAATGGGGATGGTTGCAATAAACGCACCCGCAAAAATCAATTCCCATAAAATGTCTTGATCCGTGAATAGCTTTGCGATAGCTACAGCTACTACCATTTTATTGGGGTCTCGGGTAATAATCAATGGCCAGATATAGGAATCCCACGAATACATAAATTTAATAAACGCTGCGCTAATCAACGCCGGTTTTATACATGGAAGCATGATTTTCCAATAAACCTGAAATGGGCTACAACCATCCATGATGGCAGCATCCTGTAAATCGGTCGGTATTTCCAAGAAATGCTGGCGAAAAAGGAAAATAATAAAAGCATCTGCGACCCAGGGCAGGAATAAGCCAAAATAGGTGTTGTCAAGACCTAATTTTTGGGTCACAAGAAACATCGGAACCATGATTGCCTCAAACGGTATCATTAAGGTAGAAAGAACCAGTGCGAAAATTAATCCTCTACCGCGAAACTCCATTCGAGAAATTGCAAAAGCTATCAAACTGCTGATAAATAACGTTATCGTTACCGTGCTGAAGGCTATACCCAAACTATTTACTAACGGCAGCCAGAATTTCATCTTTACCAATAAGGTATAAAAATTTTCCAGGGTGGGATGAAGTGGAATGAATGTCCGCCACGATAGTGGGTGAATATTCGCAAAAATTTCAGTTCGGGGTTTAAAGGCAGATGCGCTCATCCAGATATATGGAATGGTAAAGAACATGACTAGGAATACGATACACCCCCATATCAATCCTTTTGAGAGAAGTAGGTTTAATTTCCGTTTCTTGATTTGCATTAGGAATTATCCTGGTTGATTAACCTTAACTTAATACGGCTTATCTCTGGTTGAAATAAAACTAATGGTCAACAAGAAAAGTCCTAACAATATCGAAATCGCAGCCGCATATCCCATCTTGTTGTAGATAAACGCGTTTTCATAAAGGTAGAGAACGATCACCCTCGTTGAGTTTGCTGGACCTCCCCTCGTCATGAGAAAAATTGGTGTAAATACTTTAAACGCCGTAATCATATTGGTTATAAGCACGAATACAGTTGTGCGCCTGACCAATGGTACGGTGATATACCGCAATATCTCCCATCCGCCAGCACCGTCAATTTTGGCAGCTTCATAAATGGAGGAAGGGATGCCCATAAGACCTGCGAGGAAAAAAATCATGTTAAATCCCACGTCTTTCCAAATCATCATCAAAGCAATCGAAGGCATGGATTGTTTTGGACTGATGAGAAATTTCTGAGGGGGTAACGATAAGTATTCCAAAAATGAATTGATCAATCCATTATTGGGATGATACATCAAACCCCAAATTACCGAAACAACTACCATCGAAGTAATGGCAGGGATGAGGATGATGGTGCGCAGAATCCCGATACCCCTGGCTGTGGTCTGTACCAATAATGCCAATCCGAACGCAAAAACCATCTGCACAGGGACTTTAAGGATAAAAAACCACAGAGTATTTCTAACCGTTTGCCAAAATAAAGGGTCTTGTAACGTCTTCAGGTAATTTTGCCACCCCACCCACTTCATACTGCCTGAAATCATTTTGTAGTCATAAAAACTGACCCGTATGGATTCAAAAATTGGCCAGAGCTGAAAAATAGCAATGCCAATGAGTGCGGGCAGAATCAGGGGGATGACATAGGAATATTGTCGTAGGCTGCGACGAATTTCGCTATTCACGTTCGTGTCTCACCTCTGTGCCCGCACTCATGGATTAAATCACCTGTT
Organism: Anaerolinea sp.; assembly: GCA_020722415.1. Lineage (GTDB taxonomy): Bacteria > Chloroflexota > Anaerolineae > Anaerolineales > UBA4823 > UBA4823. The sequence goes on along the minus strand of DYKV01000043.1, from coordinate 6,945 downwards.
ATTTCTTATATTGTGCTAATTGGGCGTCAATCTCGCTAACCGCATTGGGGACAACAGTATTGATGTCTGCTCCTTGAGCAATATCAACCATCATTTGTCCAAAAATGCTGTTATAAATTGGATGACCAACGCTCATTGGGCGCGGAACCCCGTATGCTACCATTTGATCTGCAAATAATTTCAAGGGCATTTCATTGAAGACCGGAATTTCAGGAATTAAGGATATTCGAACCGGAATCATTGTCGTAGCCTCATTATACGCAAGAATGCCCTCCCGACTTGCCAGGAATTTCAAAAATTCCTTTGCTGCTTCCACATTCTTGCCCTTTGCTGATGCAACCGGCACAAATTCACCTAGATGGGCAATCCGTGTGCGTGCGTATGGTAAAGGCGCCACTCCCCATTTCAAATCTGGGAACTTCCCTTTCAAAACACCACCCCAGGCAGCAAATGAAATCATCGTCGCCGCTTGCTTTGTGCCAAAAGCGTCTGGAACAGTAGATTGAGGAGCTAATTTCTTTGTTACATACAAATCCTGCCAGAATTTATATGCTTCCATAGCCTCGGGTGTATCCAAATAGCCAGAAACCTGTGTACCATCATCCGAGATTGCTTTAAAAGTGGGCGAATCTTTTTCACCAAATGAACGCACCACAAGATGGCTCCAAATATCTATAGTGGGAGGATTTGTGATGAAAACCAGTCCCCATACATCATTACCTTTTGACTTTTGACTCGCCACTACTTTTTCGATTTTTTCCACAAACTCTGACCATGTCCAGCTTTCCTCAACGCTTTGAGGTACGGTGACACCGGCTTCTTCAAACATCTCTGTATTGTAAAATACACCTTGAGTTGAAATGACAAATGGGGCACCATAGATTACACCGTCCAGGCTCGATTCTTCGATCAAGCTAGGAACAATGTCTGCCAAATCTTCTTGAGAGAACACATTATCTAGTGGTGCCAATGCACCGCTATAGGCGTAGTACTTCACGTCGCAGCTATCCACTAAAGCAATATCCGCCGGATCATTCGATGCCCACATAACCGGTAATTGTCCACCGTAATCTTTAAAGGGTATCGTCTCTAAGGTAATGGTCACATTGGGTTTGATGGCTTTGTAGGCTTCTAAGACTTTGGTATAACCCTCCGGCCGTCCGCCGCCTTCTGGTAACACAAACCTCAAAGTGACTTCTTCCTCGACAACGGGAGTCTCTGTCGCAACTGGCACTTCGGTTGGTGCTTCTGTGACAACAGGTTGGGGAGCTTCTGTTTCGATTGCAGGAGGAGAGGTGGGTGCTTGTGTTGGCGTTGCACATCCTGCAAGAATAAATGTCAGAACCAAGATCGCAGTCAGCATTTTTCTCATCATCTCTGTTCTCCTTAATCATTTCTTTAATATTTTGATGTTGAATGGTGGTCCAGCAACCTAACTTCTAGTTGCTTATGGGAGAAAACAATATAAAATTTTCAATCTTTTATTGCCTTAATCTATTCAGATGGGTACCTCCTTTGGTGATATTTTGATCCCATGAGTATAAGCAGGGTCGTAACAGAAAGGTCAACACTCAACAATAAGAAAGTGTTAATATAATCATATCACTTGCGCAAACGTTTGTCAATTGGTATAATGAATTTTAAGAATGTTATTTCAGGCTACCCCATGCAAGATGATCTAAGATCTTTTCTGCAATATATTCGCCAGTCCTTCCCTGAAGAACTCTTGGAATTCTCTTCCCCTGTCTCCCTCGATTACGAGATTACCGCCTGCGCCCTTGAATTGGACAAATACCCTCAGCCGCCAATCCTCCTATTCCAAAATGTAGATGGTTTTCAAACCCCTATCGTCGCCAATTTATTTGCCAGCAATCATCGCTTAGCCAGGATCCTTGGTGTACAACCGCAGAACCTCGTTTCCTGGTGGTCAGCCAACTCGAAAAAACGCATTAAACCCAATATCGTCTCATCAGCTCCCCTAAAGGATATCATGAAACTGGGTAATGACATCAACTTGCATGAATTCCCCATCCCTATCCACTTTATGAATGATGCTGGACGATATATCACCGCCGGTGTAATTATCACCAAAGACCCTCAAACCAATATTGGGAATATGAGTTTTGCCCGTTTACAGGTTAAAGACCAGCACACCCTCGCTACCAGCTTACATTCACGCGGTGATTTATGGCGCTACCAACAACGACAGGAAGAATATCAACGCGGTTTAGAAGTGGCAGTCGCAATCGGAGTACATCCCGCCATTTCCATCGCCGCTGCAACTCAACTTCCATCGGATGAAGATGAATTAGACTTAGCCGGCGGGTTACTCAATGCACCCGTCGAGGTGATCAAAGCAGAAACCGTGGACTTATTCGTCCCAGCATCAGCCGAGCTAGTTATCGAAGGCGTTATTCAACCCAACATCCGAGTGGACGAAGGACCATTTGGGGAATATACCGGCTATGCATCTGCCCGCTCAACCCGTAATCTCCTCACCGTAACCGCTATTACGCACCGGAAAAACCCGATTTTCCAAGACATTACTCCAGGATATTCCAAAGACCACCTCAACTTGAGTAAAATCTCCCGTGTTCCCCGCATGTACGAAGCCCTGCATAAATACTTCAGCAATATCGTCAATATTCATTATCCCCATTCCGGAACTCATTACCATTGCTATGTATCCCTCCATAACCCGCTCCCTGGACAAGCCAAGCAGGTTATCGCAATGTTATTTGGGTTAGATATGTACCTTAAGCTGATTATCGTTGTGGATGATGATATTGACGTAACAAACGAACAAGAAGTGCTTTGGGCTGTAGCAACCCGTTTTCAAGCAGATCGAGATGTAGTCTTGATGAGCGGTGTGGCTTGCAATCTTCTCGATCCCTCAGCAGAAAATGGCCTCTCAGCTAAACTTGGAATTGACGCAACATTCTCTCCTAGTAAAAAAATCGAGAAAACTCAGCTACCCACCCCAATCGTCGAACGGGTTAAAAAGGCTTTAGAAGAGCTGTATCATCCAAAACCATAATATCCTTAAATCAAATCTCCCATCCGGAGCAAATATGAAATACCTAAAAGTTGACCTAACGAATGGAACAATAGAATCACACCCAATTTCCGAAGATATTCTTAAAAGTTTTTTGGGTGGGCGAGGGTTAGGGATATGGTATCTCGCCAATCAAATCCACGGGAAGATAAATGCTCTTAGTCCAGAGAACATTCTGTCTTTTTGGACCAGCCCTTTAATTGGTACGGGCACCTTATCGATGGTTAAAATTTGCGGCGTCACGATATCACCCTCCACAGGTACAATCTTGATGAGTTTGATGGGGGGTTTTTTTGCTCCAGCGATGCGCTTTTCCGGCATTGACGGTTTGGCGATTCATGGAAAAGCAGAAAATCCCAGCATGATATTTCTTCACGATGGGACAGCAGAGATTTATCCCGCAGCGCATTTGTGGGGTTTAAACACAGGGGAAACAGAAGAAGCTCTGAAACATGAATTCAAAGGGGAAAAAATACAAATAGCTTCCATTGGACCGGCAGGTGAAAAGCAAGTAACATTTGCTTCCATTATGCATGGTGGACACGCTATGGGGCGCGGGGGGATTGGCGCCGTGATGGGATCAAAAAATATCAAAGCCATTGTTGTCTCAGGCCACAACCTGCCAGAAGTGAATAATCCCCCCGCTCTACTCTCTACTATAAAGCGCCTAACCAATGTCTATACAAACTCTTTACCCATCAAACTCTTTGGTGCTACCGGCACAACCCATCACGTGAATGGTTTAAATGTAAAACGGATCTATCCAACCCGCAATTTTCAGCAAAATAAATTTGAAAATTACGAGAAAATCAACGCTGAGAGTTTATATAAAAATTACGTCTCCCGTCGTACGACCTGTTATAAATGCACCGTCCGCTGTCGGAGAGAGTCCATCGTTGACACACCAAACCCGGGAAAGATTATCACCGATGGACCAGAATATGAGACCCTTTGGGGATTTGGTGGAAATTGTGGAAATGAACACCTAGAAACAATCATCATAGCCAACGAATTATGCCGTCAATATGGATTAGATACGATCTCCACTGGTATGACAATTTCGTTTGCCATGGAATGCTTTGAAAAAGGACTGCTTAATTTAGAAGACACTCAAGGTATTCCATTACATTTTGGCAACTCCGAAGCCATTATAGAAACAATCCATCTGATTGCTCGCCGCAAAGGCATAGGCGAAATATTAGCCCACGGCTCGAAAAGAGCTGCCGAAATCATTGGTAAAGGTGCGTCTGAATATTCTATGCAGGTTAAGGGACTCGAATTAGCCGGATATGAGCCGCGCGGTGCACAAGGTATGGGGTTGGGTTACGCCACTTCGCCCCGTGGTGCATGCCATGAAAGAGGATATCTCCTTCCCGAAGTCGTAATGGATGACCCTGAAGGTTTACGTTATCAAACAACCGGGAAAGGAGAGCTCGTGAAACGCACCCAAGATACGGTTGCAGTTAAAGATGCACTGGGTTTCTGTGTATTATCCAGCGCAGGCACCAGCCTGCAAGACATGGCGGAAATGTTCTCGGCTATTACTGGCATAAACACTTCCGAAAGCGATCTGCTATTAGCGGGTGAACGTATCTGCAATTTGGAACGAATTTTTAATGTCCGCCAGGGATTTACCCGGAAAGATGATACGCTTCCACGGCGGTTTCTGGACGAACCTATTCTCGGTGTTGATGGCAAACTCCACACGGTAGATTTACAACCTATGCTTGATGATTATTATGAAGCCAGAGGTTGGGATCAAAATGGTGTCCCTTTGCCAGACACACTAGAACGTTTAAGATTAACCAATTACCTGCATCTGTAACATCTGCTCATGATTTATGATAGGCAGCGAACTGCCTCGGTGGATCTATATGCGGTAAATGGAGGTTGAGAAAATGTTTGGAGCACATGGCAAAATTCTACACGTCAATTTATCTACCTCTCAGCTCTCTATCGAACAGCCAGGGGAGGATTTTTACCGAACCTATATGGGCGGCAGCGCACTAGGCTTGACCTATTTGCTCAAAAGTAGCGCTCATTTACATGATCCATTAGAAGCCGAGAATCTATTGACTATATCGCTGAGTATCCTGACCGGAATGCCTATCTCAGGTCAGAGTAGGGTTACTATCACTGCCAGATCTCCTTTGACCAATGCAATCGGAGACTCGCAAGCTGGTGGATATTTCCCCGCAGAGCTCAAATTCTCCGGCTATGACGCCATCATCTTACAAGGCAAAGCCGAAAAACCTGTTTACCTATGGGTTCACGATGGAGAGGCAGAAATACGGGATGCTACCCATTTATGGGGGAAAAATACCGCAGATTGCGAGGACACAATTCGCGCCGAGCTAATGGACAACAAGATCGAAGTTCTCCAAATCGGACCCGCTGGCGAGAATAAAGTTCGCTTTGCCTCTATCATGAACAAAACGTCTCGCGCCAATGGCAGAACCGGAATGGGTGCCGTTATGGGAAGTAAAAATTTGAAAGCCATTGCTGTGCGTGGCAGCCTTAAACCACCCATCTTCAATGGAGAACTACTTAAGCAGCTTTCTAGGAAAGGTGCAGAACAATTTCCCCACTCGAATATCCTTGGATTGGGATTATATGGCACCGCCGGAAGTATGGGGTGGCAAATTGAGGCAGGTGGGTTGCCGACAAAGAATTGGAATTCGGGTTTCTTTGACAAATGGGAAGAGATCAGCGGACAAACTATGGCAAAGACAATCCTAAAACGACGAGAAACTTGCTATGCGTGTGTTGTCCGCTGCAAGAGGGTAGTTGAAATAGAAAATCATAATCTCCCGGTTAGCCCTCGATATGGAGGACCTGAGTACGAGACACTCGCCTGTTTTGGTTCATATTGCGGTAACTCGGACCTTGCTGCTATCTCCTACATGAACCAATTGTGCAATATGTATGGTATGGATACAATTTCTTGCGGGGCTACCATTGCCTGGGCAATGGATTGCTACGAAAATGGGATTTTTACCCAAAAAGACCTAGATGGTTTAGATCTTCGATATGGTAATTCTGAGGCAATGATCCAGCTAACCCATAAAATTGCCAAGCGTGAAGGAATTGGTGGTCTTCTAGCAGAAGGTTCTGCCAGGGCAGCAGAAAGACTCGGACGCGGCTCAAGCGAACTGGTTGTCACGGTAAAAAATCAAGAACTCCCTGCCCACATGCCTCAGGTGAAGAGCAGTGTTGGGCTAATCTATGCAGTTAATCCTTTTGGCGCCGACCATCAATCTCATGAACACGATCCCTCATATCGTGCTTTTCCTGAACGTATGGCAGAACTTGGTCTCAACAGTCCACAACCCGATCTTGTTTTAAACCGTGAGAAAGTGGAGTATGCATTAACTACCCAATATGCTTACTCAGCATTGGATAGCCTCAATTTATGCCAATTTGTTTTTGGGCCTGCCTGGCAACTCTACAGTATGTCTGATCTCGTCCAGTTGGTCAACGCTGTAACCGGATGGGATATAAGTATCGGTGAATTATTAACCGTTGGCCGGCGCAGGCTAAACCTGATGCGTGAATTTAATCAAAGATGCGGATTTACCCGTCAGGATGATATTCTCCCACAAAAACTCTTCAAACCCCTTTCGGGAGGCGTCAGTGATGGGTTGTCAATAGATGAACAAGAAGTTGAAAAAGCCAAAGACATCTACTATCAATTAGCGGGTTGGGATATCAGCACAGGGAATCCCACCCCTTCAACTCTCGCTGAGCTTGGCCTGGATTGGATACTCTCGAGTGATTATAGATAGTACCATCATTTAATCCCCCCTCTCCTGCCACCCGCTCAGCGCCCGCATCAGGGGTCGGATCGGCATATTCTAAATCCCCTCCCACCGGCAAACCGCGCGCCAGCC
>DYKV01000419.1 GCA_020722415.1 Anaerolinea sp. | reverse complement strand
TGTTTTTTGGGCAGATACTGAGGCGAGGGGTGCTACTTGAACGGTAATTCGTCCTTGCATTGACCAAGGTCCTGTCCAGGTAACCGTAACCGGCAGGATTTTACCGGTTAAAGGTTGATCGCTTTCTACAAACACCAATTTATTGGTGGGTGTCCTTCCCTTCCATCGGCCGCGTACATTTTCTTCGAATAGCACTGCCACGGTTTGTCCTAAATATTGGGCATTAATCTCACTGGTAATGCGCTCTTGGAGTTCTTCTAACAAACGAAACCGACGCATCTTCTCTTCCTCTGGCACATTATCCTCCATTTTACGAGCCGAAACTGTACCCGGCCGGGGAGAATAGCGTGCCAAATGGGCAACATCTAAGCGTAATTCTGCTAACAGATCATAGGTATGTTGAAATTGGGCTTCGGTTTCACCGGGAAAGCCAACGATAATATCCGTAGCGATGGATACAGCAGGAGATTTATGGCGTAGCTTTTGCCGAATCCGTTCAATCAAGCGCCGGTAATCATCGGCTGTATAACCCCGCCGCATGGCTTTGAGGATCTCGTCATCGCCGGACTGAACTGGTACTTCAATATGAGGCATAACTTTTGGTAATTCAGCTACTGCGTCTAATAGTTCATCGTCGAGATAACTGGGATGGGAGGTGAGAAAACGGATCCGTTCTAGCCCCTCAATTTTGTGGAGCTGATAGAGCAGCCCGGCCAGGTTGACATCATTTCCCAGATCTTTACCATATCGATCCACGATTTGACCTAATAACGTAATCTCTTTAACGCCTTGATTTACCAGCGCTCGTGCTTCACTTAAAATATTTTTGATTGGTCGGCTATGCTCGATGCCTCTCCGATAAGGGATGATGCAGAACGTGCAAGCGTGCGAGCAGCCCAAAACAATGGGTATAAAGGCACTAGCAAGATTGCCGCGCTGATATTCTGGGAGAATTAATTCTTCATCCATCAAGGCATAGTAATGTTCTAATTGTTTTGCCTCGTGTAAATGTGTTTCAGTTTGGGTTAAGTAGGTAACTAGCGGACCAATATCGGAGGGGGCAGAAAAGACATCCACAAATGGGAAGCGCTTTTTCAAACGCTCGTGGTTCTTAATGCCAACCAAGCACCCCATTAAGTTAATCACTAAATTGGGTTTCTTGTTTTTCAGCGGACGTAACGAACCCAGCCAACTATATGCTTTATCCTCTGCACTTTGGCGTACCACGCAAGTATTCAGCACAATCACATCGGCTTGCTCCACTTGCGCAGTATGTTCATATCCTAAATGCTCCAAAGCGGATGCGACTCGTTGCGAGTCGGATAAGTTCATCTGACAACCTTCTGTCCAAATGTGATATTTCATGTCCGATATTATAAATCAAGAATGATACAATTGGCGGCATGCCAATGAAAAAGATTTTCCATATTTTCAGTGCGCTGATTATTCTGGTTGGAGTAGGCTTAATCCTTTTCCAAGTTCCGGCAATCAATCGGAGGATTTCCTGGCGTTGGGAAATCGTGCGGGCTTATGCATGGGGTGTGTTCCATCCTGTCGAACCAGCCCCGACGCCATTGCCGCCGCCTGCTGTTTTGGTGACCCGCAATGCGCCAAATCCTCATTCAACAGAACTTACCGATTCCAGCTTATCTCCTTTGCCTACTTCTACTGCAACATTAACACCATTGCCGTCTGCTGTTTCCTTAACCTCGCCCAGTTGGGAAAGACAGGACATCAACAATTGTGGACCGGCAGCATTGACGATGTATTTACGTTACTGGGGTTGGCAGGGCGATCAATATACTATTTCTTCGGCGATCAAACCCCAACGGGATGATCGCAACGTCAATGTGGAAGAATTAGTATATTACATTCGAACCCATGCTGGCTGGTTACAAGTGGAATATAGAGTGGGGGGAAGTCTGGAATTGATCAAACGCCTCATTGCTGCTGGGTTTCCGGTAATGATTGAGGAGAGCTTTTATTTTGATACGCCTTTTTATCCCAATGATGACCTTTGGGCGGCTCACTATAATCTGATCACGGGTTACGACGATCACCAAGGAGTGTTTACCAGCCAGGATAGTTTTCACGG
>DYKV01000418.1 GCA_020722415.1 Anaerolinea sp. | reverse complement strand
AAGCCCTGCGGGCTGCCGAGATAGTCGGCTTTAGCCGACTTCCATGAACTGAGGCAGGGATTTATCCCGCCGTTACTACCAGTGGAAAATATTCGGCGGACTAAAGTACTGCCTCAGGGAAAAAAAGCCCTTCGGGTTGCCAGGTTAGTCGGCTTTAGCCAAATGCTATAGTATTACCGGGCAACATTTGCATCGAACGTGCAAATGTTGTTGACATTGATGTCGCCGTTTGGTTGCGGCATGAATGCCGCGTTACGATAAACTTTGGCTATACCATAACTTCTTCCAGCCAGTCATGTGCCTGTCCGAAAAACAACAGCAGGAGCATCGCACCAAACGCATTTATCAGGATATCCTCCTGCCTTTCGATCGCCTGTCCAAAAGAAACATCCTGACTCCTGACAAACAACGCGAGCTGGAAGACATCCTCGACCCGTGGGAAGAAGTGACCTACCCGCTCGATCCGCAGGGCTACGCTGAACGAGCGGCGAAGGGCGACTTCCCCGGCGAAACCTTCCGCGTCCTGAAGGAGAAGGAACTCCGCCAGTACGGGGAGTATCGCACACGGCGGCTGGTGCTGGAGGCGTGGGGAAAAATCGAACTCGATTGCTCTGAACTCTAAAGCCCGAAAAATTCCAGTTATAATGTAAAAGATTTTTTGAGGAGCAATGGATGATGGACATCGAAAGGCTTGCCAAAAGCCAATCTGGAAAACTGGTGAAAGTTGGAAGCGGCGCAGCTGCTTATTGGGCTTTCGTTCCTAACCCTTTGCCGCCTGAAATCCAGTGGGATAACGAACTTGTCAAACATCTCTCAGCAGCCGATCACGCTTTAGGAGAACTCGCCGGACTAGGCCGCTCGTTGTCCAATCCCCATTTACTCATAGGCCCGTTCCTTCGCCATGAAGCTGTGCTTTCATCCCGCATTGAAGGTACACAAACCGATATTCCTCATCTTTATGCCTATGAAGCCGGGCAACTGGCTTTGCCGGGATTTGAACCGACGCCGCCTGAGGCGGATGTACGTGAAGTTGTCAACTATGTTCGCGCGCTGGAATTTGGCTTGCAACGCATCCAAGAGTTTCCGCTCAGTTTGCGTTTATTACGAGAACTACACGAACGTTTGCTGCAGGGTGTGCGCGGAGAAACCGCTACCCCAGGCGAATTTCGGCGTACCCAGAACTGGATTGGCGCGCCAGGTTGCACCCTCAACGAGGCTTATTTTGTGCCTGTGCCTCCCGCCGAACTCATACCCGCTCTGGATTTGTTCGAGAAATACCTGTACGGAGATCAGGATACCCCTCCACTTGTACGCTTGGCTCTGCTGCATTACCAATTCGAAGCCATTCATCCCTTCATTGATGGCAATGGACGTGTCGGACGGTTATTGATCTCGCTGTTGCTGGTTCATTGGGGATTATTGCCATTACCCTTACTGTACTTGAGCGCCTGGTTTGAGAAACACCGCCAAGAGTATTATCAACGTCTCCTTGAAGTGAGCACGTCTGGAGACTGGCGGCAATGGATCCTATTTTTCTTACAGGGTGTATGCGAACAATCTCAAGATGCCAATGCGCGTTTGAAGCAGCTTTTGAACCTGCAAAGCAATTGGCGGAAACAAGTTACTCATGCTCGTTCTTCAGCGCTTTTGCTTAATATTGTGGATATGCTTTTTGAAACCCCCATTTGTACGATAACCCAGATATCCAAACGCTTAGATATCAAATACCCGAGTGCGAAAAACGCTGTTGAGCGGCTGGTTCAAAATGGTATTTTGCTTCCTACCAGTGAGATGAAATATGGGAAAGCCTTTGTTGCCAAAGCGATCCTCGATATCCTGCGTTCTGCGGTAGAATGAATTACAAAATCTGCCGTTTTTTGTAATTTCAAGCCATGAAATTAATCTTAACGATAATTCCCTGCGCAAATAGTTGAACTACTCCGATTACGGCGGTATATAAAAACCTTTCAATTGTTGATTTGGCAGCGTTCTGTTTAGCAAAAATGCTTGATGCTACGCTCCTAACCGGAGACCGACGTCTTAATGAATTAGCTAGCACTAGCGGTCTCTTTGTTCATGGTGGGTTATAGTATTACCGGGCAACATTTGCATCGAACGCGCAAATGTTG
>DYKV01000042.1:2029-14489 GCA_020722415.1 Anaerolinea sp. | reverse complement strand
CATTGAAGGAGTTATCTGAATATGTCGTCATGCGCCATATTTAAAAAAATTCCCTTGACAAAATGATTTCGTAATGATATATTTATGCCCAATATGTTGAGCAGCTATCAAAACCCTACCACCACTACCACTTCTACTATGAATACCACTCGTCTCCTCTTGAGGGTGGGGCGTTGATACGCGAGAGCCAACCAGGATTTTTTTGGTGATTGTAAAAGCGCCCCAATAAGTGGGGCGCTTTTTTTAGTATCAACTTGTCAAAGGAGTTATTATGTCTAAACTTGCATCCCCGGAACAACCAGTTTTCGCTGTACCAGAATCGAATTTGATACCGGTCAGTGATTATCTGAAAAACATGATGACTATTCCACCTTCGCGCATGTTTCTAATCAACAAGTCCTTAAAAGTCTATCAAGAAAAATATCCTAATAGTCCCATTTATGATGCTTCCCAAGGAGATGGTGGGGCAAGTTTACCTGGCGTTATGCCGGAGATATTAGAGCAGGCAGCCAGCATGCAGATTGAGCATGGAACCGCCTATGACATGCCTTATGGAACAGATGCGTATAGAAAATCCGTTATCGAAGATTATTGGCATCTTGATCCTAGTCAAGGTATTACACCAGCAAATGTGATCGGCACAGCAGGAGGGCGCGATGCTTTGGTGAAAGCCTACCAAGCTATGTTAGGACTTGGATATGGCCGCGAAGGAGATGTAATCATTACTTCACGTGTCCCGTGGATTTCCTATAATTGGGGACCATACGGGATTGGAGCGAATGTCCTTTATGCCCCTGGTAAAGCTGAGGAGGGATGGGCGTATACAGAAGAGAGTATCGAAGAATGTGTACGCTTCGCAGAACATCATCAACGAAAAGCTGCTGGGCTGATTATAACTAATCCTGATAACCCAACTGGATTAACCTTGTCAGTAGAACGACAAGTTGCCTTGGCTAAAAAAGCATTGGCGAGCGGGGTAGCTTTTGTTCTATTCGATTGGATGTACCATTATGTCACTGATGAAAAGCCAATGGACTTAAATACTTTCCTGCCTTATTTTACAAAGGAAGAGAAAAAAAGGATCCTCTTCCTCGATGGAATTACCAAAAGCTTAGGTGCTTCGAATATCCGCAATTGTCACTTAATCGCACCAGAAGAGGTAGCCAAATTCATTATATCTCGGGCTTCGCATAGTGTAATGCCCTCTTTCTTTTCTTTAGCTGTTGCAATGGCTGCTTATAAAATGGGTTATGAAAAGGCAAGCCGTCCCATTGTAGAACCAACCAATGCAAGCCGAGTTGTATTGAAAAAATTCCTCGACGAACATGGATTTACCTACATACTTGGAAAAGGCTATTATGCGTTTATCCATGTCGAGAAGTGGTTGAAAACCAAAGGATGGGTTGATACAGAACCGATGGGGCAATACTTTGCTGAAGAGTTCGGCTTAGCAATTGTTCCAGGAGCTTTCTTCTCTCCGTATGGTGGAGAATGGATTCGCTTCTCTTATGCAACTCCGGTGGAGCGGACATTGGGAGCATTGGAAAGACTTGTTCAAGGTTTATCCAGCTTGGAGGCAATGTGAGTGAGTTTCAACCCAACCAATTTATTGAACGATTTCAACATGCGGTAGAAGTAGGTTTACAAACCAACCCACAAGGGGGATTAAGCGGATTTGAGTTGGAATGGAATATGTTGGACTCGAATTTTTGGCCCCTTTTAACCGTTGGATCGGGACCTAATCGCATCTCCTTTGTGGATTTTATCCGTGATGAGGTGTTGTCACCAGCTTTTCGTCAATACAGCCAATTAGAAGTCTATCATTGGATGATCGAATGGGCAACTCGACCTTATTACAATCTCATTGGCGCGGTTTACGAATCGCGCGTTTTAGAAGCAGTCCTAATCAATACTCTTCATCAAGCCGGTCGAAAGTTTGGGGAAAGGTTTTATTATTTACATGGCAATATATTATTCCAACCACAATTTGACAAAGATTTAATCCCCGGCTCGTGGAATTTGGCAAAACGACGTTATCTTGGGCGTTGTGTGGATTTGTATGGAGCTGCTTTGGCAACTGCTGGAATACATACTAATCTTTCATTACCAGAGCCATTACTTTCTTGGGATTTCGTTCATCAAGAGCAAGATTTACAACGGCACCTTAGTCAACCCTTTCAATATCTTGATGAATATAAAAACTATGTCTATATCCGAGCAACTCGATTAATGCGCGCGTTTGCAGCATTATTTATTGCAACCACTGCTTCAACTCCATTTATCAGCCAATATCGCAATGGAAAACAAGTCATTGTATTGTCTAAAGCAAATTCGGTCCGTAATTTAACCTTCCCTAACCCTATTCTGTTAGATGTGCCAGGTTTATATCGTTCACATCAAGATTATTTGCGCATTTCCTATGAGTTAGTGCAGAAGGGGATTCGTTTTGGAAATAACAACTGGACCCCCGTGCGTGCCCGATCGTTTGCGGAACCAGTAGAACGATTGATCAGCATAACCAGTGATCAACTTCACCAGTTATATGCGCGTGGCTTATATACCGCTAGCAAAGAGAATCAAGCTGAGGATATGGCTCGCCAGATTGAAATGCAGAATTTATTTGCCCGGATTAATTTGCCGATGGCACGTGTTGAAATCCGCACAGATGAGGGTGGTCATGATTTAGATACCGATATCGCAAATTTAACTTTCAAATATTTGTTACTGCTCCGGTTTTATGCTGATCCAGACTTCGCGGTCAGTTTTCGCTATGATAACGAAGACATAGAGCGAGCGAGAAAGAATGAAGAAAAAGCAGCCTGGAAAGGATTAGATGCTGAAATCGAAAATCCATTAACCGCTAAACCAATTATGTTACGAGAGTTCTTAAAATGGTCTTTGGATCAAATTCAACCATTAGCTCAGGGACTTAATTTAGAACAGCAATTAGAACCAATGGTTGAAATGGCGAAAGGTGCCCCGAACACATCCGATAAAATTCGCCAAAGAGTGATTCATGATTTAGGCGAAATTGACGAAATTCCTCTTTCTTATCTACAGATGCTTGCCCAGGAGAGAGAGGAAATGGTTAAGAATGATATTCAGCGAATTCAAAACGAACTTAGCATTTTATCTGGTGAAACCCAAAAATTACAAAACCTTCTCCAGCATGCTCGGGATGAATTCCGTCACGATAGCGATGCGCCAATTTCCTTCAAGCCAACTAGAACTGCTGTTCCTCTCAAGGTTTACACGGATAAAACGAGTGAAATCATTGACCTGGCAATTCAATTAATCCGTATTCCATCCGTAACTGCTTGTCCAACGGAACGGCTCGATGAAGTTGCTTCAGCCGCTTCTTTTATCAGTGATTATGCTGAGAGAAGTGGTTTAGAAATCCGATATTTTAACAAACAAAAATATCCGGCGTTGTTGATTGGGTTTCCTGGAAAAATTTACGCCCCAGTGATGCTCAATGGACACTTTGATGTGGTTGAACCAATTCCAGATGATTCCCAATTCCAACCCCGTGTAGAAGGTGATTACCTGGTTGGTCGTGGTTCTGCAGATATGAAAACTGTAGTGGCTACATATTTGGTATGGTTCAAGGATCGGCTCCAAAAAGGAGAACCCTATCCACCAATTAATCTTTTATTGATTGGCAATGAAGAAAATGGTGAATTTGAACCGGTTGGCACCCGGCATGTTCTCGAACAGATTGAAAAAGAAGGGCATTCCCTTCCTGAACTCTTCATTGCTGGAGAACGCACTGGAGAATCTGGAAAAGAGATTTTTGGCGAGATATGCACTGAAAATAGAGGTATTGTTCGTTTTGATATAGTGGCTAAAGGAACGCGGGTTCATTCCAGCCAGACATCAGTTGGAGCTGGAAAAAAGGTGGATATTACCAATAAATTGCTCACCTTTAGAGAGCAATTAATCACCTTGTTTGAAAACAGGTTGACATTAAAAAGTCCCGATCGGTGGAATTCCCAGTACCATTTTCCATTTGTAAAAATTGGTGAAGAGAGTGTCTATAACATCACACCCGAATCTGGGATATTAGGTGTTGAAGTTCGTCTTATCCCTGATGAGGATCTAGATGGCTTATATCAAGCACTAAAAGAACTCTGCAGCCAAAATGAATTAGAGTTAATTATCAAAGTCAATGAGAAAGGGATTCGTTGCGATCCACAAAATCCCTACTTGAAAATAATGTTTGAAGCCTATAAAGACATAGCCAAAGAACCTCCTCGTATCGGGAGAAAATTGCCGGGCACCAGTGCTCGCTTTGCCCCGGGCGGACAAGGCGTAGTTTGGGGACAAAGTGGTTTAGATCCTCATGGAGCTAACGAACGGCATTTCATCCCCAGCATTAAACCTTATTATGATATCCTAGATGCATTCGCTAAGCGGCTCCTCGAAACCTAAAAAACTGATTGGAGTTATCAATCCATGGAAGAAAAACCAATCCTTGTCATGAAATTTGGTGGAACATCAGTTGGTAATGCAGAAACGATGTTGCAAGTAAAGGACATTGTAAAAGAATCCATTTCAACTGGATGGAAGCCGGTGGTTATCCTTTCTGCCATGGTAGGGGTAACTAATCAATTGCTTCAATCAGCAGAATTAGCAAAAAATCATCGATTCGATCTGGTACTACAAACTGCTGCATCATTAACCAGCCGCCATTATGAAGTGGTGCATCAATTGATCTTAAACCAAGAACGCCAATTCACCATCAAACAACAGATAGACCAACTAATTAGCGGTTTTACAGAATATTGTCGAGCGATTGATATCATTGGTGAAGCAACTCCGCGTGTTCTGGATGCCATTGGTGGAATTGGTGAAATGTTATCTGTGCGCATCTTTGCCGAAGTTTTAAATATCCACCAGATTCAAGCGCAAGCTGTGGATGCGACGAAAATTATCATTACTGATGGGGTATTTCAGGGTGCCCATCCAGATTTTGAAAAGACTCGCCATAAGTTGCAGCAAACGCTCATACCCATGCTCAATTCTGGAGTGATTCCGATCGTAACGGGTTTCATTGCCGCAACTGAAGATGGAATAACTACAACTTTGGGGCGCGGTGGCAGTGACTATACAGCCGCAATTATTGGCGCAGGTTTGAAGGCGAAAGAAGTCTGGATTTGGACTGACGTAGATGGCGTAATGACCGCAGATCCTAGAGTTGTGCCGAATGCTAAAACCATTCAAAGTTTAACTTTTCGGGAAATTGGTGAATTGGCTTATTATGGTGCTAAAGTCGTCCATCCAAAAACAATGCAACCCCTTATTGATGCGGATATCCCAATCAAAGTAAAAAATACATTCAATCCAAAACACCCCGGTACGGTATTGATAACCGACCAATCACGAATATCAAATGGTGATATTAAAGCCGTGACCTCCATTCGAGGACAATCATTGATCACCATTGAGGGGCGCGGGATGTTAGGTGTTCCCGGCGTGGCAGCTCGTGCATTTGGTGCGGTGGCTTCCACTGGAACAAGTGTTCCTTTGATCACTCAAGCATCTTCAGAGCAATCTATCTGTTTTGCGGTTCCATTAAATTCTATTGCTTTGGTGCTAAAAGAATTGAACAATGCCTTCGCTCGCGAATTACAGGTAAAAGATATTGACCGGATTTGGGCAACTGAAGAAGTAGTAATCATTACTATTGTTGGTGCCGGAATGCGGAACACCCCTGGTGTGGCTGGAAAAATTTTTAGCAAGCTTGGTTCCCAAGGGATCAATGTGATTGCTATTGCCCAGGGTTCATCGGAAGTTTCTATTAGTCTGGTAATTGACCGGCAAGATGATGAGAAAGCTGTTCGAGCGATACATGAATTGATCGTTTAGGAACCAAAGTAAAAAAGTTGGTTGACAAAATGGAATGCTCGTAGTAATATTTTGCCGCTGAATGAAAGGCGAGGTAGCTCAACGGTGGAGCAGGGGACTCATAAGCCCTTGGTTGTGAGTTCAAGTCTCACCCTCGCCACTCTTTTTTAAATTGGAGATGGTGGAACATGAACAGATTTGAACGACTTCTTTCCTCTTCTGATGTGGTTATTTTAGATGGTGCAATGGGGACGATGCTAATGGCGCGTGGTTTACAAGCCGGTGAAGCCCCAGAGAGAATGAATATGGAGCATCCAGAGATCGTCGCTGAAATCCATCGTGAATACATCCAAGCTGGGTCAAACATCGTTTTGACCAATACCTTTGGAGCTAATCGCTTCCGATTGAAACGGCACGGTTTGGATAACCAGGTCCGAGAGATAAACCTCACCGCAGCTCGCTTGGCTCGTCAAGTAGCAGATGAGTTTGGTGAGGACGTTGTCGTCGCCGGAGACATTGGGCCTACTGGTGAAATGATGAAGCCATTGGGAACTTTGACTTTTGAAGATGCCAAACAAGCTTTCGCCGAACAAGCTGCCGCACTCTCTAGCGGCGGGGTGGATGTGATTTGGATTGAAACTATGAGTGATGTAAATGAAGTGAAAGCGGCGATTGAAGGGGTTAAATCAGTAACTCGCTTACCTATTGTCGCTTCTATGTCGTTTGAAAGTCGGGGGAGAACGATGATGGGTAATACTCCTGAACAATTGGTTGAATTGGGGAGACAATATCAATTAAGTGCTGTTGGTGCAAATTGTGGTAAAGGGCCTCAAGAACTGGAAAATGCAATTGCAAAAATGCGCGCTTTTGATCCCGAGATCACTTTAATCGCAAAGGCTAATGCTGGGATACCAAAATTGATTGAGGGCAATCTGGTTTATGATGGAACGCCGGAAGTAATGGCGGATCATGCTGAAAAAGTCAGCCAATTTGGAGTTCATTTCATCGGTGCCTGCTGTGGTAGTACGCCAGCACATATTAAAGCAATGGCAGAGGTTTTGAAGAAAGAAGGATAAGCCTTAATCTTTGCTATCTGTTTTGAATATGTTCAATTTTCATTTTATAAATTAAGCGCGCATCACCAGCACGCCGATTGGGGAATTTATCTACCCCAAGATATTTTTGAGCAAGCTTATCAATATGCTCATCTGCGTTCGATTCAGTGATTTGAATAACCTTGCCACGAATCTGTAAATAACGATAAGGGTTATCTGGATCCTGAATACAAATTGCGATACGATTATCCCGGCGAATGTTGCGGTCTTTTTGCCGGCCTAAAGTGCTGTTAAATAAAACATACTCTCCATCGTAATCAATCCAAACAGGTGTGACTTGAGGGCTTCCATCTGGCATAAGCGTTGCTAGGTGGGCGAATGCTTTTTTATGAAATAAATCTAAGAATTCTTCCGGGATTCTCATAATCGCCTCAATTTGTTCTAGCTTATTATCCCAAATATTAAAGGCAAACCCAGTTTACTTGGGTTCGCCTTGAAGGGTGCCAGATGGGTTTCGAACCCACAGCCCTCGCATCCACAGTGCGATGCTCTGCCATTGAGCTACTGGCACCATTAACATTTCAAATTTTATCACAAGTTAAATTCATCAGCAAGAATTCGAGAGAGTTTTCCTGAAATTTCTTCAATTGGAATTCTTTCCTGTTTCCCGTCTACTAGACATTTTACTGTGCAGCTATTTTGAGCAATTTCATCAGGGCCAAGAATAATTACATAAGGGATTTTCATGCGATCTGCGAATTTTAATTGTTTATTTAAATTCGTGGTTTCCGGATAAGAGAAGGTATTAATGCCATGTTCACGCAAATCCTCTGCTAAAGATAAAGATGCCAATAGGGTCTCCGCAGAAAAAGTAGTCACGAGCACTTTTGCAGGGGGTTGGAATATTTGCGGTGGAATGCATCCATAGTTTTCGAGGATCAATGAGATTACCACGTCTCCCATTGCAAAACCGACTGCAGGCAATGGTTCACCCCCTACGTCAGCTAGCAAATTATCGTAACGACCGCCCCCAAGGATAGAGCGGCGGACATTTCCACCTATATCTTTTGCCTCAAATACTGTCGAAGTATAGTAATCTAATCCCCGGATAATGTTAGGATCATATTCGACAAATGACATTAAATTTACAGCTTGGAGGGTTTCAAAAATCTGCTCAAGATTGCTTGACTTTTTCCATAAACCTTTATTCTCTAATAAGGCGATAATGCCATTAATCTGGGATTGATTTAATCCTTCATCCATTGCATATTGCACCCAATCGCCCTCAGCCATTTTCTCGCGACGGTCAATTAACCGGAAAACGGTTGGCTGATCGTTATTTGCAATCCCTAATGAATTTAATTCCGTTTCCATTAGTTTCCGGTCGTTAACAAAGATTTTAACCTGGTGTGGGGTGAGGCCGACTTCTTTGAAAAAATTTGCCACAATGGCTATCAATTCGGTGTCTGCCTGCGGTGAATTGAGCCCTATCAGGTCAATATTCCACTGGAAGAATTCACGCGATCGCCCTTTCTGTGGTTTTTCGTAACGCCAAAACGGTCCAAAAGACCACCAGCGCAAAGGATAGATCAATTGTTTCTGTCTTTGAGCGACCATACGAGCTAGTGTGGGAGTTAGCTCTGGCCTTAATGTTATTAGTTCGCCACTCCGATCTGGAAAAACAAAAGATTGTTCTTTGACTAATTCTTCACCTGATTTGGCAGCATAAAGATCAATTGATTCCAGATATGGTCCCTCATATTCCTGATAACCGTAGCTTTCTGATACTTTTCGAACTTTGGAATACAACCAGGTATGGACCGCTTTGATTTCCGGGTAGAAATCTCTAGTTCCTTTAATGGGATAAATGATTTTTTTCATTCCTTGCACTCCTGGTGTAGATAATTTTTATTTTAAAAATTTATTAGGTACGAGATTTATCCGATTGGTTTGGATTAATCATCAAACTCGCTGTTGAGCGTAGAAATCTCATCTATTTTTAGCAATGGGGTAATGACTATATCTGAAAAAAGACCCGCTTGGGTAACTTCTATTTGCTTTTGTTTGATTAGTTCTAGGATGGCTAAAAAGGTAATCATAATTTCGATGCGTGATGGAATAAATTTAATCAAATGGTAGAATGTAGTACTGCCCTCTTGTTGTAGTTTTGCGATGATGAAATGAATTTTATTGCGGATAGAATATGTTGGCTGCATGATGCGATTTTTCAATTCCAAATGATCGGTAGATTGTGAAAACACAATCTTAGCCGCGGCGGCGAGCATATTGATATCAATCATGCCGAGATCTAAAACGCTCTCAATTTTTGGCGGTGCTGCGATTCTCAAATATGTTTTCAACCCATTTGCCTCTCTATCTGCAAACCATTGGGCAATCTGGCGAACTTTTTTATATTCGAGCAGTTGTTGCACTAATTCTTCTCCTACGTCGGATTGCTCTTCCTCAATGACTTTAGGATTGGGTAATAATGCGGATGATTTAATTTGTAGTAACTTTGTTGCAATAACTAGAAAAACAGAAATTTCGCTAGTCTGAAGGTGATTTAAATTTGTTAAATATTTTAAATACTGATCGGTAACTTTAGCTAAAGACAATTTGGTAATATCCAATTCTGACTTTTCGATTAATTGTAATAATAAATCTAGTGGGCCACGATAAATCTCAGTTTCCACTTGATAGGTATCGGGAAAGCGGGCAAGAATTCCGAGAGACATAGGTAAAATTATACCTGACAATTCTGGATGTTAGTGCTATACTATGCTAGAAAAATTAATGTTAGGAGTAAAAAATGATTGATCAACCAGTGCATGTGACGGATGCGGCTTTTGAGAAAACCGTTCTACAATCACCACTCCCTGTGGTTGTTGATTTCTGGGCACCATGGTGCGGTCCGTGTAAAATGGTGGCACCAACTTTGGAAAAATTAGCCAAAGAATTAGCCGGAAAGGTATTAATCGCTAAGGTTAATACAGACGATAACCCACAGTGGGCGATGAAATATGGCATTCAGGGGATCCCTACAATGTTATTTATCCATAATGGTAAAATTGTCCATCGTCAGGTGGGTGCATTGCCAGAGCCGATGCTTCGGGAAGTAGTGAATCAATTCTTAAAAGTTGTCAGTTCAACAACCGCTGCTTCGTCTAATTAAGAGCATTATTATTCTTAATTTTCAATGATCCTTTCAATCCGCGCTCCAAGAGCGCGGAGTTTTTCATCCACTTTTTCATATCCACGGTCAATTTGGCTTACATTCCGAATGATAGATTTGCCTTCAGCGGCTAAAGCTGCTAAAACCAAGGTTATTCCGGCGCGAATATCTGGGCTCTCCAGATTCTCACCATAAAGTTGGGTTGGTCCTTGAACGATACAACGATGTGGATCACAAAGAACGATTTGAGCACCCATAGACACCAGCTTATCTAAGAAGAACATACGCGAAGGATACATCCAATCATGAAAGAGAGCGCTGCCTTTCGCCTGAGTGGCGATGACAATAGCAATGCTCATAAGATCGGTGGGAAATGCTGGCCAGGGCATCACGCTGATCTCTGGTATAGCATCTCCTAGATCGGGCTGTATTTCCAGACGCTGCTCGGCTGGGACAATGATGTCTTCGCCTTCGGTTATCCACTCTACACCTAGCCGGCGAAAGACAATTCTGATCATATCCAGATATTGGATTCCAGCGTTGGTAATGCGGATTGAACCATGGGTTACTACTGCAGCTCCGATGAAACTAGTAACTTCCAAATAATCAGGTCCAATTGTAAATTCACCGCCATGAATTTCATCTACTCCTTCAATCATGAGAGTATTTGAACCAATATTATGGATTCGGGCCCCCAACATATTGAGAAAATGGCATAATTCTTGGACATGCGGCTCAGAAGCAGCATTGCGAATTATGGTTGTCCCCTTAGCTTTTACTGCTGCCATAATGGCATTTTCTGTTGCGGTCACGCTTGCTTCATCTAGTAATATATCTGCCCCGATTAATTTGTCGGTGGAGAAAGAAAAGCGTTTTTTTATGCGGTCATATTCTGCAGATGCACCTAATGCGTTAAGGGCTAATAGATGGGTGTCCACTCGCCGGCGGCCAATAATATCTCCTCCAGGTGGCGGAAGGGAAATATTCCCGCTCCGAGCTAATATTGGTCCAGCCAATAATATAGAGGCACGAATATTACGGCAAAGATCAGGATCGATTTCCTTTGTATAAACATGTTTTGCTTGAACCTTCCAGGTATGATCGCCGATTTTGGAAATAGACACACCTAAACTTTCTAAAAGTTGGCGCATGGTGGATACGTCGCGAATATCGGGTACATTATGGAGGATAATAGGTTCATCAGTTAATGTGCAGGCAGCTAACAACGGTAATGCAGAGTTTTTATTTCCTGATGGTGTTATTGTGCCTGTTAGTGGTACACCACCGTAGATGATAAATTTATCCATTGAAATTTCTCCATATAAGCTAAGTTGAAAAGAAGCTTACAATCGAACATGATCCTGAAGAATTATACCCTTACTAAAGCGTTAGGTCTGGATTAGATCTTAATCTTCGCGTTGGATGAAGATTCCAACTATAATATTAAAATGCTTAATGGAATTACCCCTCTTTTGCTTGGGATAATGAGCGGTATATTGGTCAATATTTTCGCCGATATATTACCTTTTAAGAAAATAACTTTTCATTTAGTTTGTAATCGTTGTTATAACCAATTAAATTTTAGGGAATATTTTGGTCTGCAAGAATGTAAAAATTGTTCTAACCGGAAACGGTTGCGTATTCTGCTTGTGTATTTAATTTATATTTTTATTTATTATGGGATTAGTAACATTCCTCAGCGTTTATCCTTACTTGAAATTGTCTTTACCTTGATATTTTTTGGGATAATAACCATCATTGACATTGAATACCATGCTATTTTATATAACGAAATCTTTGCCGGAATTATTCTCGGATTGCTGATAGGCGTTCATCATCATGGGATTTGGCGAACGTTAGGTGGGGGGGTGATAGGTTTTATCCTTATGCTTGGGTTATATTATCTAGGCATCCTCGTTCAAAAAATTCGTAATCGTAATTCTTTTTCCACTGAAATAGAAGCGCTAGGATTTGGTGATGTAAATTTGATGGGGGTTTTAGGTTTATTTTTAGGTTTTCCTGGTATTCTGGTGGGGCTTTTTCTCGGTGTGATGCTGGCTGGAATTTACAGCCTATTTTTAATTATCCTCATGTTGCTACAAAAAAAATATCACCCAGATTACGCCATTCCATACGGACCTTTTCTCATTCTAAGTTCATTTATATTGCTATTTTTGGTTAATCCTTAAAGCCCCATTAAGAAATCAGGAGGATGAATTTATGGATCATCCTCCTGATTTATCTGTTTTGCTTTTGTTTTGATTCTAAGCCGTAGCTTGCTTCGAACGTGGCTTGAACCAGTTACGCCATTCGTGGTTCTCCCATACGACCAGGATAGGTGCTGCGATAAAAATAGAAGAATAGGTTCCCATAAATAAGCCAACCA
>DYKV01000042.1:0-1929 GCA_020722415.1 Anaerolinea sp. | reverse complement strand
AGGATAGGTGCTGCGATAAAAATAGAAGAATAGGTTCCCATAAATAAGCCAACCAGTAAGACGATGGAAAATTCTCTAAGCGTGATACCGCCAAACAAAGCCATGGCTAGTAGGAGGAATTCCACAGTCATCAATTGGGTGTTTATGGAACGCTGAAGGGTTTGGACAATAGAATGGTTCACGAGCGTTTCGAATGGTAACCGTTTGAGAATGGTTGAATTTTCCCGAATGCGATCGAAAACCACGATGGTATCTTGAACTGAAAAACCAATTACCGTCAATAAAGCGGTCAGGGTAAGGGAGTCAACCTGCCAATGGAAGAATTTTGCCCCAACAGCAACAACACTTATAACAACGAGGATGTCATGCAACTCGGCAGTGATAGCACACAATCCATAACGAAGAGCATGTTCTACACCACGAAATGAAAATAGGATGTACAGCACGACACCAATAGCAGCGATGATAAGTGCAAGCAAAGCCCGCTGGGTGACTTGCTGCCCAATGACCGGTCCAACACTATCAAATCGCTGGATAGTTACTGTATCACCGAATTTCTGCTCCATTCCCTGGATCAATTTGGTTTGAGTAGCGGAATCCAGAAAGCTGGATTTTGCAATCACTGAACCTTGATCGGTTGTGGTAACCTGCACATCTTTTATGCCTAAACTTTGGTATAGCAGAACAACTTCAGCGGGGGGAGGCGGTTGGCGGTGATCAAATTTCACTTCTAGATAAGAACCGCCAGTGAAGTCAACGGATAATGGTAATTTCCAAATGGCAATAATAATCAAACCAGGCAAAATCAAAGCCAGTGAAAAAAGAAAAAAGTAGTAGCGTTTTCCAAGTATATTAATCATAATTTCACCTGTTAAAGTCCAAACCACTTTGCATAATTGGAGGGTTGGAAATAATTAAGAACGATTGTGAGGAATGTACGGGTTACCACCATAGCTGAGAAGAGGCTAACAAATACACCCAGCATTAAGGTGAGAGAGAAACCCTTTACGATCGTCGCCCCGAAGGTACTCCCAAACCAGAAAAGGATGATGCTAGTGATGATCGTAGCAATATTTGAATCTCGAATAGAAGGCCAAGCCCGTTTTAAACCAATCTCTACAGCTTGTCCTAATTTCCTACCATTGCGTAATTCTTCTTTTAAGCGTTCAAAAATTAAAATATTAGCATCGAGGGCTGATCCAGTGCTCAATAAGAAACCAGCTATACCCGGTAAAGTTAATGTAACCGGTATGAATCGATAAATGGCAAATGTAATCACTCCATAAGTCAAGATCGCGAAGATAGCCACTAACCCCGGAAGACGATAATACAATATCATGAATAAAACCACTATTGTGAAGCCAATGGCACCAGCGACAAGGCTCTTTTTTAGTGAATCTTCACCTAACGTTGGACCAATGGCTCGGGTTTCAGAAATTTTCAAGGGTACTGGCAGAGAACCATACCGAAGTTGAACAGCTAGGGCATTAGCTTTGTCTAACGTAAAATTACCCTCAATAATACCTTCCCCGTTCTCGATTGGTTCCTGAATTCTTGGGGTGGAAATAACTTTTTTATCCAATACAATAGCCAAGATTTTTCCTTGGTGGGTGCGGGTAAAATCCGCAAATATCTTCGATCCTTCGGAGGTTAGTTTGAACCCCACCACCGGTTTTCCTAACCGATCAGTGCTGGTTTCCACACTATCTAGCATAGCACCGGTCATGACTGTATGAAAGACAGTATCAGTAATCGTCTGGGTGGAAGTTATTGGAGAAGCAGGCGATGAACTAGGTTGTGATTGATTTAAGTCAGTTTTGATGGTTTTATCGATCAATGCGTAAGCTTGTTCCTCTGGGATGTTGGACATATCTACAAATTCAAGAAGGCCGGTTTGTTTGATGGTAGAAATGCTATCCTTGGGATCTT
>DYKV01000417.1 GCA_020722415.1 Anaerolinea sp. | reverse complement strand
GAAGGATACCCCTCTTTTTCTTTCTTCGCAAACTAAAGTGTGATAACGTCTAATAGTTATGGTAATAATGGGGATAATTTTCTTTGGAATCTGAGTCCGAAAAATAATCCTTGGGCGTGGCTTATCGGGGGCGGTGTGTTAGCAGAATTAATCCTAGAGGCGGTTACAGATGGGGGATGCGGCCAGGATGAATCGAATTGTGTTGAACCAACACCGACGCCAACTGCAACACCGACGCCAGCCGCAACGTCAACGCAAACATCAACGCCAACGCCAACGTCAACGCCAACGTCAACGCCAACGCCAACATCAACGCCGATCCCATCGGCGACTCCGACTTTGATACCCACGCCCACTTATCATAGATATGGTGAACAAGAGATGTTTTGAAAACTAATGTAGAATTGTAGTTCACAAATATCATAATCACAGGAAATAATCATGGCTGTAAACACCTTTAAGAAGATTCTCTTTTCATTATTTTTTATATCTATAGGTTTTGTTGGCGCTATTGTTGGAAGACTAATCATGAATAGGAATGAAATTATTGTCGACGGCATCTTGGGCCTTGTCGTGCTATTCCTATTAATTAAACTTTTTCCATCGCCCAAAAATTCAACAGGAGGCATTTTTAACAATCTGTTCGATTTTCCGAGCAATATAAAGTACACCGTTTATGGCTTTTTTCTAGCTATTATCTTATATTGGTCTGCGAAATACGTTCTGGCCCTAATTGCTCTCACATTAAATATTTTTTGAACGGTGATTTTGCCTAGGGCCTCTCAACACGGACTACAAATTCGCGGGTCAACGCGAAGAAGCCTCACTTGGAATTTACTTCTTCCAGTCACGCTGGTACGACGGCGCGCTGGGCCGCTTCCTCTCCCCCGATTCGATTGTGCCGACGGGCAGTCAAGGGACGCAGGCGTGGGATCGGTATGCGTTCGTGAATAATAATCCCGTCAGGTACAATGACCCGACGGGACATCAGGCAACTAATGATGATGGCGGAACACAATCAACATATGACCAAACGCAATACGACCGTCAAAGAATCGCACAAGAGCGATGCCAAGCAGGACAAAAAGACTATTGTTCGTACGCACAAAATCACCCGTATGAAACTGTGGCATTTGCTGTAATCGGACTAGTAGGTACCGCAGTTCTTGCTGAAGAAGTTGCCCCCGTCGCAATCGATGATATGCTTGCGGCAAGTGAGGCCTCAACTGTATTGAATTATACGCCAGTCGATTTAGCTCTTAGTGGAGAGTATGATGCATACGGGAATGTCTTTTATTCGGGGGCGCGTGAGACCGCTGAGAGCTGGGCCAGTGCGAACGGTGGAGTTACCCTTGGGCAAACTCCGGAAGGACAAATATTGGCTGAAACCACAAGAGGGCTTGATTACGCTACTCAAACAAAACCACTTTGGACGGCTTTGTCGCAGGAGTTCGCTGCCAATGCCAGTGGTGCCATCAATGTTTTCTTGAAAGCTGGTGGTTTGACAACGGGTAGTATTTGGGCCACAGTTGAATATCCTACTTTATTGAATAATCCTTTGGTAACATCAATTTCGATTTACTTTCATTAGGAAAATTACTTTTGCAAGGAGCCCTATATGTTTACAATACCAAGAGCTAACGTGATTGACAGCGACGAAGGCTTTTCGGTGGAAGTTTTATTGCCCGACGGCCTTCTCTACAAAGAGGGGACGAAAATCCTTCACATTGAATCTGATCGTGTGATTGGACCGGCCATATTAGGAATGTATAAAGATACTATCCGGGCTTGGGATCCTCCAGACGATGGAATAGTCATTAACAAGCGCAAACGCGATCGCATTGTTGATAATATCCGAAGAGCTTTTCGTTTTAGAGGCATTGAGATCGAAGTCGTTTAAAACAAATCTCAACATTCCCCGTCCGCGCACAGAAACTACTCTCTCCTACCTGCTCTCTGATCATATCGGCAGCTCCTCCATCCCACCGACGCGGAAGGAGCCAAGACCGCGCACAAAAACCGCCCGCCCGAGGCTTCATCCCTCGGGCGGATTTGTGTTTGTATGAAGTGATAAACAGCCTACCTCAGCGCGGCGCGCGCAATCACCAGGCGTTGCACCTCGCTCGTCCCCTCG
>DYKV01000416.1 GCA_020722415.1 Anaerolinea sp. | reverse complement strand
TTATGCCTACACGAGGAACAATCCCATTAACCTGATTGATCCGACGGGGAATTTTGCATGGGCGGCCTTCTGGATTTATACTGCAATTGGAGCAGCCGTTGGTGCTACTGTTGCGGCAATTCAAGGAGGAAATATTCTTTTAGGTGCTGTTACAGGGGCAATTTCCGGTGCGCTCACAACCTTGGGTGCACCATTGGGAATGCCGGGCCAGTGGACCTATCTCGCTGTTACCCAAACCGTCAATGTGGCTCTTCATGCGACAAGCGGGGGACAGTGGGTGATTGGAAAAGCAGGCGATGCTATTGGCAGTCAAGTGTTGGGGGATATTATTGTAACGGCGTTGGCAACCGGCGTAGCGTTGAAAGCTTTCGGACCAAAATTGCCTTCAGGCGCAGATGTTAAGCCGGGACAGGAGGCAGGCCAGGCGACAGTACAAGAAATGAAAGAAAAAATCACTTCTTTAGGAGAGGCCGAAAAAACAGCAACAGGAGAAGCGTGCGAGCAGATTGAAGCCGAGATTAAGCAATGGAACGAAGCAGTCACCGCAGCAAACACAATGAGGCCAACTGCAAATTCAGGTTACGGAGAGGATATTGTGGAAGCAATTTCCTCGGGGAGAATTACAATATTGCAAAAAACTGCATATTTCAACTTGAAATGGTCTGATAATGGTAACCTTCTTGCCATAGATGTGAAATCTGTGGGATTTTCTGCGCCTGTTCAATTGCCAGGTGGAGTTTCTGCTGGGCCAACCCTTGCCCACACTTCTGTTTCCTGGATTGATTCAACGGTTTCAACTCGTTATCCAGATTGGACATGGGGTACCGTTGGGTCCGTTTGCCATCAGACTTCTGCAAAGGCTTTATCTCAACTTCTCGGAGTTACTGTTTCTCCATTTGCGTTAACAGCCAATTGGAGCGCAATGCTGTCGGTCGGACTTTATGGATACTGGGGCTCATGGGGAGGAATCTTTATTCCTACTGCACAATCCTATGTGAACAGGGAGGCATATCAATGATAAAAAAACTTTGTTTTTTAATATTTATAAGTTTCTTATTGTGCTGTTACGGTCCATTTGAAAAAGGTCTATGGGAAAGGCAACATCCGAAGCCGGGTGTCACTTACTATCCTGTTAAACATTTCAATTTATGGCTGGACAGTTTATTCAAATATGGAATGACATTGGAAGAAGCGAAAAAAATACTTGAAGAAAATGATTACTGCGGTGAAAAGTTCACTTTAAAGCAGATTGATTGGCCACTTAAAAAGCAAAAGCCGCCGACTCCAGGGCCTTACTATGGAATATATCACATTCTGGAAAACGGGCTTGAACCACATTTTGCCGCACTTTTGATAGCGAATGGAGATATAATGGAGTGCGGTGCAGAGTTTATGTTTGGCGGGGCTACAATGCAATGGTTTGCCTTACCGGGGCATCCTAAAGTAATTGAGTTTGTAAAAAAGCGGATGACAAAGGGGGAAGAAAAATTTGCGGAACTCTATTGGGAATGTCTTTATAAGATTAAGAATTTCCTTAAAACTCGGCATACTGAAGAGGAACTATATTCTTTCCTAAATAATGTTCAAAGGGAGTTACCTCCTCAAATGATGATATTTGCTGAGGCGCGCGAAAACTATCACTTTTTTTATGGTGATAACATAGAAATGATAGATGAAATTAAAAAATGCCAACTTGAGAGCAAAATAAGATGGGACAAAGTTGTTGCCATTCAATTAGACACCTATGATTTTAATTATTTTAAGGACGATGGCTCTCCTGTGACAAATCCCGATTATACCAATGACAGGCCAAGTTCTTGGGAGGTTTATCTACTTTCAAATGTTTATATAAGTGAAGGTAAAATTGTTGGAGTCATGTTTAGCGAATCAACCTTTTACGGCTGTACACCTTGGCCAAGCCAACATTTTATTGCGCTTGGATATTATGACTTTGGTAACTGGTATCCTGAATCAGCATATTATTTTTGGACATTTGATTGATGCTGACTTCTAGAAGGAAAGGAAGGACCCTCCCCGGTGTATCTCTGGCGAAAGGGTGCGAGCCAGCACCTTTGCAAGGTCTGCTCTTCTTCAACAGCAACCTGTTAAAACACACGGCAAGGATAGGGAACATTTTGCG
>DYKV01000415.1 GCA_020722415.1 Anaerolinea sp. | reverse complement strand
GTAACGTGGCATTCATGCCGCAACCAAACGGCGACATCAATGTCTACAACATTTGTGCGTTCGATGCAAATATTGCACGGTAATACTATAAAACGTCACGCATCTCTTCCAATCAAACTGGAGAGTTTCTCATTCGATCTATAAAAAATTTTAGCCGGCTTCAAACCATCCTTGCCAGGAGTTATCTATTGACACACCTTAATTATCTAGTATAATGTATTTTAGTCTATTATATTGGAATATAAACCATGCCTAGCACCCCCCCTACAATCGAATCGGCATTTCAGGTTATCGAAACCCTCCGCCAAAAGCCAAATGGGATGTCTACGCTTGAATTAATCGAACTCCTTCAAATCCCGCGGAGTTCTTTTTTTAACTTAATGCAATCATTGAAAAAACTCGGTTATGTAGAGCAGCACCAGCGGAGGGGAAATTACTATGCGGGTCCAAAATTATTGACTTGGATGACTGCTACAGAACCGCTTATTCAAGAATGGCGCTACGCTTTTGAGCAGGAAGCAGAAAATTTTCCGTTCGACGAATCCCTCGCCCTAGCATTTCCCTTGAATCAAGACGCTGTAATCATTGCCCATCGCAATAGTCACAAACGAGTCTGTATGGTATATACGAGTGGTCAAATATTACCTAGCGGCGAAAGCGCAGCTCCGCCTTTGCTCAGCCTTCAACCAGCCGAGATAATCCGTCTGCGTGGCTATTCCCTATTCGAAAGTGACGACAGCATCGAAATTGGTATGCCGATCTGCCGCGATGGAACCCATGCCTCGGCTGCCTTAATTTTGGGTATCCCGCATTTTCGTTATGAACTTAATTACGAACAAAATATATTGGTTTCCTTGAGGGAGATGGCTGCGCGGATTTCTTACCGCCTAGGAGCCGGTTTTTACGCGCCATTCCAGCAAACAAGCGATTATCGGTTCACCAATGAATCCCCGCTACCAGAAGAAGAGATCTCCCAATTCCTGAATACACCATTGGTTGCCCGATTAGCTTGCCTCACGCCTAAGGGAAAGCCGCATGTGGTTCCAGTATGGCAAAAATGGGATGGAACCGCTTTTTATGTGATCGCCTGGCAGGGTTCACAATGGGCAGAGTACTTACAACATCACCCCGATGTATCCATAACCATTGATGAACCGTGGCTGCCAATGCGCCGAGTAGTTGCCCGCGGTTCAGCTATACTGCTCAAAGATAAAGATTACCCTGGCGGGGTGATCGCATTAGTCAAACAGTTACAAAAACGTTACCTGGGGAGTGAATTTCGAACTGATCCACGAGAAGTTTGGTACGCGTTTCGGATCGAACCCCACACCTTACGTGGTTGGAAAGGATTGCCAATCGCTTCATGAGATCTTCAAGTTGGCATGACTTACTGAGCGCAACGGCAATTGTTCTGCTGGTGCTTTTCTTTTGGGAATGTGGGGTGTGCTTAGCCCACACACCAACCTATCTCCTGCCGCCTCCATCCCTGATTTTCAAGCAATTATTCCATGATCCATTCTACTATGTTAGCGCTTTGTGGGTCACATTAGGAGAAGCTGCAGCTGGATTAATTTGCGGTGTCGTCGGTGGGGTAAGTGTAGCAGTAGGAGTGACAGTATTTCCACGTTTAGAACGGGGAATGATCACGATCGCCATATTGATTAAATCTATGCCATTAGCTGCCATCGCACCGCTTTTGACCATTTGGCTAGGGTTTGGTGTATTACCAAAAGTTATCATTACCGCCTTATTGACTTTTTTCCCGGTTTTAGTGAACGTATTGGTTGGTTTACAAAATCCCGAGCAAGAGATGCTCGATTTAATGCGTGTCCATGGCGCTTCAACTTGGCAAATTTTAAGGCACTTGCGCTCCTGGAATGCCTTGCCCTATTTATTTGCTGCTCTCCGAGTGGCAGTCCCTTTATCATTGATGGGCGCTGTGATAGCCGAATGGACTGGTGCAACCAGCGGTTTAGGGCGCGTTATGTGGTTGGCGTATGCGAATCTGAACCTCCCACCCCTTTTTGCCGCTATTTTCATCATTTCTGCTGCCAGTGTTATTTTTTATCTGTTTACAGTTTATGTAGAAAGGATAAGCATGCCTTGGCGGAACAATCCAGTCAATTAAAGGTCATCGTGGAA
>DYKV01000041.1 GCA_020722415.1 Anaerolinea sp. | reverse complement strand
TTTTCTGTCAGAAATCTTTTCTCCGTGCCCTTTGCGGATCCTTTGTGTCCTTGGTTTTTGAATCTCTTTCGGCTTGTCCAAGTTAAGGGTATTCAAAAACAAATGATACAGAGCAACCAACCTATCTGACTTTTTCAATGATCTCTCTAAATTCTTGTGGTATAATTTTTTCTTGCCCTTAAAAAGGCAATTCTTTCGAAATTATCATTTTATATATAAAGGATAGAAACATGAGTGAAGTCTTACGGGCTGTCGAAGCGCCTGCCAATCAGAATATTCCCCAACTACGTCCTGGTGATACCGTACGGGTTTTCATCCGCATTAAAGAGGGTAATAACGAACGAACCCAGGAATTCCGGGGCACCGTAATTCGAATGGGAAATGGTGGAAACAACGCTAATTTCACCGTTCGACGCATTGCGAGTAACGGAGTAGGTGTTGAGCGCACTTTCTTGCTTAAATCACCCCGTCTCGAAAAGGTAATTGTCGAACGCCATGCGCGTGTTCGCCGGGCACAACTTTACTTTTTACGCGGGCGAACCGGGAAGAGCTCGCGCCTGAAAACGAAGTTTAGTGTCTAAACCGAATAGGTTTCAATGTACCTATGCTGGGATGGATTAAGTAAAGCTGCTTTCCATCCCTTTTTGTGTGGTTAATTCATGATGACAAACAAGCAATCCTTTCCATTAAATTCAATCGCTGTGTTTGATTCAGGAATAGGTGGCTTGAGCGTTTTAAGTGAAATTCATCAATTATTACCTGATGAGCCAACAATCTATCTTGCCGATCAAGCAAATGTACCTTATGGCTCACGACCTCTCGAAGAAGTACGCAGATTTGCCATTGCGATTACTGAATTCTTTTTAGCCAATCAGGCAAAAATGGTTGTTGTAGCGTGTAACACTGCTTCTGCAGCGGCTTTGCACGAGCTTCGTCTGCGCTTCCCTACCACCCTTTTTGTCGGGATGGAACCAGCGATTAAACCAGCAGCGGAGCAAACCCGGAGCGGTGTGGTGGGAGTGTTAGCAACCCCAGCCACATTCCAAGGCGAATTATATGCCTCGGTTATAGAACGGTTTGCGCAAGGTGTGAAAGTATTACAAGATACTTGTCCTGGTTTAGTAAGTCAGATTGAAGCCGGGCAACTCGAAACCCCGCAAACAAAACAAATCATTGAAAAAGCCCTGAACCCCATGCTCGCGTCGGGTATAGACACGGTTGTTCTGGGTTGCACCCATTATCCTTTTGTTATTCCCCTTATTCAAGAAGTCGTCGGTCAAGGCGTGCGGGTCATTGATCCAGCTCCTGCTGTAGCCAAACAAGTAGCCCGTATGCTTGACCATTACCACCTACGGTCACCATCACACTCCTCTTCACCCACCCATTATTATCTGACCAGTGGAAATTTACCCGCTTTTCGGAATATGTTAATGCGACTGGGTTTTGAAGCAGAACATACCAGCAAGGTATTTTGGCGGGGAAATAGCCTAACCCCAGTCCCTCCGATAGATTTGTAAACCTTATCTTAAATATTTCTCGATTACATTTTCATCTAAAGCTTTCCAATCTTTAATTTGCTGAACTTCCTGCTTCCAATTCTTTTTTCCGCTCCAACTCTCGATGTCCATTCTGATTACCGCTGTCCGATCCAACTCTTCTTTTGTAATCGGCCGATAATCCACTCCGGCGGATAAATCCGGAAAGTACTTATCCAATAATCCTTGTAAGCCAGCCCGTTTTTCAGCTTCATCATCTACCAGATGAATCTTGCCAAAAGCAACAACGCTCGCATATTGCACTCCAAATTCTATCGCTGCATTAGATGGTAATAATCTTCCCATCTCGCTTGCTTCAAAGCATACTTCTGCAAAATGAGTGCAGTTTTCTACTAGGCGACCCTTTATATTGGTATGGAAATAAATGACTTTCTTTCCCGCATCAAACCAAAATAATAATGGGGTAATAAAAGGTTGATTTTCCCAATGGCTGGCAACATGCCCTACTTGCGCTTTGGTAAGAAAAGCTGCTATCCATTGCTCATCTTGGGCATATTTTTTTCGGAAAACTTGATGATAGGTTTGAGATTGAGAATATATATTTTGACTCATTTAATTCTCCAATGATTTTTCAACATCTACAGGACAAAGGATTTGTGATCTGATTACAGAGATCTGCTTTTGTAACCGTCAAAAGACTTCGCTTGACTTGCGGATCATTTCAGCTCCCTCTTTTAATCAGCTACTCTGTTGCTGGAAAAATCCCGTAATCTTCCAGGATAATTTTTCGATCTTTAAACGCATCGAACGTTAAGGCATTTGGTGGTATTTGTTCTTTTTCGCAAATCTTGTAAAATAATTCCGCATAACTCCAGGGAATACGATGCTCCCAGTTCAGCCCTAGATCATTACAGACCAGATGGATATGTTCAGGATTTAATCCTTCAATTTCCACAAAATTACCGTAAGGCATTTCATCCAAAGAAATGTGAGTTCCTTGCCATTCATATTCAGCCCGATATTTCTCATAAATCAGATTTACTTGATATCCTAACTGTTCAAGAATCGCTTTTGTTGCCTCAAAATCTGCAACAATGGTTTGTATTTCCGTGCGTATTCGTGCGCCTTGGTGAATTTGACCTTGCCCTTTGTAGGTTAATAATGCAGTTCGATCTTTGCGTAGCCGTAAAAGTCTTCCATTTTTGGTTAATTCTCCATTCACAGTATCAAAGCGCAAATTAAGTTCATGCGTTCGTGGTTGAATTAACTGCGCCTTTTTACTACGCAGCAAATCAGCTATATCTTGTATATTTTTCACATAGAGTTTAATTTCAATTTCCTGATACTGCATCACAACACACTAAGCAAAGTTTGATTTTGTTCTACACTATCGCCGACATTTACTTTAATCCGGTTAACTACTCCAGCTTTGGGTGCCTTTAATTCGTTTTGCATTTTCATTGATTCAAGGATAACCAGCACATCCCCGATCTGCACATTCTGACCATCTTCCACCGGAATGGCAATCACCATTCCTGGCATTGGTGCCTTAAGGTGAAATTCTCCCCGCTCAATAGCCCTTCCCCCGGCAGCAGCCTTCAACCTTTTCTCCCTTTCATCCTCTACA
Source organism: Anaerolinea sp. (assembly GCA_020722415.1). Classification (GTDB taxonomy): domain Bacteria; phylum Chloroflexota; class Anaerolineae; order Anaerolineales; family UBA4823; genus UBA4823. The sequence goes on along the minus strand of DYKV01000041.1, from coordinate 11,495 downwards.
ATGGCGGAATACAATCTTCCGTGTAACAAAACCTGCCATTCATTATTTTCTGGGGCTACATAGGCTTCATACGAAAATCCATTTATGATGAGGGAAAAAACCGGTTGATTCCCAACCGATTCAAAATCAACCTCATAAGGTATACCATCCATGATGATGTGATGCTCGTCAATAATCTCTACGAGAAACTCATGATTATCAATTGTGGTAATATATTTCATAGTGCTACCTTTGCATTCTTTCCCATCGGCTAATCCATTTCCAGTTACTCGTATCCCTTTCATTACGCTGGATGAATTGGGCAGATAATTGAGTTTGGCGGTGAGCAACCAAAGTACTCATCACTGCCGCGATAGGAGCTCGGTCAGGCAATCCCTCTTCCGCCGTTTCTAAGGAAAATCGTTCCTCGATAAACTTTGTATCAAATTGTCCAGCCATAAATCGGTGGGAATCCATTAAGCGTTGATGAAATGGAATATTCGTCCGCACACCAAGGATGCGGTATTCCTCCAACGCTCGGCGCATGCGCAATATCGCTTCCGCGCGGGTTTCCCCCCAGACGATTAACTTCGAAATCAATGAATCATAGAAAGGAGTGACCTCAAACCCAGAATAAACACCTGTGTCCACCCTTACCCCTGGTCCAGTAGGCGTGAGAATATGCGAAATGATGCCGGTTGACGGCATAAAATGGTTATATGGATCCTCGGCATTAATCCGGCATTCAATTGCCCACCCTTTTTGGTTAATGTCTTCTTGGCTATATCGCAACTGCCGGCCGCGGGCTATCCGGATTTGTTCCTTTACGATATCCACGCCGGTAACCATTTCAGTAACTGGATGTTCAACCTGCAATCGAGTGTTCATCTCGAGAAAATAGAAATTTTTATCTTTATCCACTAGGAATTCAATTGTGCCAGCGTTGACATAACCGACCGCTTGGGCTGCTTTGACTGCGACATCACCCATCTTTTGGCGTAACTCTTGGTCATCAGCAACAAATGGAGAGGGAGTTTCCTCCAGTAACTTTTGGTGGCGCCTTTGTAGAGAACATTCCCGCTCACCTAAGTGGATTACATTGCCATGCGCATCGGCTAAGATTTGGAATTCAATATGGCGGGCACCATCAACCATTTTCTCTAAATAGACATTCCCATCGCCAAAAGCTGCTTCAGCCTCTCGGCGGGCTGCTTTTAGCAGAAATGGCATCTCCTCTAGGTTATGAACCTCCCGCATTCCTTTCCCCCCGCCACCGGCGGTGGCTTTGATCAATAATGGAAAACCAATGGAGGCTGCTGAAGCAAGCAATTCTTCATCACTGAGCGCACCTTCTCCTTCTGTTCCAGGTACAACAGGAACTCCCGCCCTCGAGACAGTGGCTCTGGCAACAGCTTTATCTCCCATAGCGGCAATGGAGGATGGTTTTGGGCCTATAAAAACGATGCCTTCATCAAGACAGGCTTGGGCAAAGTCAGCCCGCTCGGCTAGGAATCCATATCCGGGATGGATCGCACCCGCGCCAGATTTTTTAGCGCATTCTATAATTTTATCTCCCCGCAAGTAAGAATCACGCGAGGGAGAAGGACCTATATGATATGCCTCATCCGCATAGCGGACATGCAATGCTTGCCGATCAACATCGGAATAAACCGCTACGGTTTGTAAGCCTAACTCACGGCATGCCCGAATAATGCGTACTGCAATCTCTCCTCGATTAGCAACTAGCACTTTATTAAACATTTATTTGCACTTTCTTTAATAACAACTTTAGAAATTCTATCATCTTAGGATTAAACTCTTCGGCATTTTCTTGGGGCAGCATATGTTTCGCTTCAGCCAAAATCCATACCTGTCCGTGTGGGATAGCCTGAGCACAATCAATCGCATGTTGGGTGGTTGCGTGTTCATCCTGGCCTCCTTGAATGACCAAAACCGGGCATCTAATTTGGGATAACTTTTCCCGCATATCCCAATTTGGTTCGAGTTCCGTCCAAGCTCGCCACCAACGTTCAAAAACCATTTTCTTGCCATGAACTTTTGCCAAACCCCTGCGGAAGGATTCCTGATTTTGAAATGCGCGTTGTAATGCTATCATTCCATCAATCATTTTTGGCTCCACATATATATGAGCTGCGATAATAATTGCTCCCAAGACTTTCTTAGGGTATTTTATGGTAAAGGACAACGCAATGTTTCCGCCATCACTGTGCCCAATTAAAATAACTTTATCAGAAGACTCTTTCAATAATTCGAAGAGATCGGCGACATCTGCTTCAAACCAAGGGGGATCTAATTCCATTCGATCAGAGGAATTGCCATAGCCCCAGCGATCATAAACCCATACCGCAAAGCCGTTCTCTAACAAAATCTGAATTTGTTTTTGCCAAGCTTTTCCGGATCCCAATCCATGATGCAACAATATAACTAAAGGATTATGATTGCTGCCAAATTTTTCAATGTAAATTTCATGGCCATTGATCAGCAAAGTTTGTCTTTCTCCAGTATCATTGAGTTCCATCATAATTTCCTAAAGGGGGATGCAGCCATGTTTTTTCGGTGGATTTGTATCTCGCTTGTTGGATAACATCTCGAGTGCGTTGATCAATCTTGGCCGTGTCTCCCGTGGTTCGATGACATCATCTATGTAACCCCGCTGCGCCGCAATATAGGGGTTGGCAAATTTCTCTCGATATTCTTGCACTAATTCTTCTCTCTTTTTAATGGGATCGGCAGCATTTGCCAATTCCTTGCGAAAGATGATATTTACTGCACCATCGGGTCCCATGACAGCGATCTCGGCTGAAGGCCAGGCAAAGTTAATATCGCCGCGGATATGTTTACTGCTCATCACATCGTATGCTCCTCCATAAGCTTTTCGTGTTACTACTGTTAATTTGGGCACTGTGGCTTCACAATAAGCATAGAGAAGCTTTGCACCCGATCGGATGATACCGCCATGTTCTTGACCAACGCCGGGTAAAAATCCAGGCACATCTTCAAAAGTTACCAATGGTATGTTAAATGCATCACAAAACCGAACGAAACGGGCGGCTTTCTCTGAAGACTTAATATCCAATACCCCCGCCAATACTGCTGGCTGATTCGCCACAATTCCAACACTGTGCCCTCCCAACCGGGCAAATCCAATAACGATATTTTGGGCATAATTTTCTTGAATCTCGAAAAATATTCCATCATCCACTATATATCGAATTGCTTCACGGATATCATAAGGTTTACCAGCATCCTCGGGGACGATTGAGTTTAAGGCATCTTCCATCCGGAGAGGATCATCCCCATTGGGAACAAATGGTGGATCTTCCATGTTGTTTTGAGGGATATAGCTCAATAATTTGCGAACCAAATACAGAGCGTCCGCTTCATTATCAGCGGAGAGATGGCTTACTCCAGATATTTCCGCGTGCACATCCGCACCACCCAATTCTTCAAAAGTCACTTCTTCATGAGTGACCGCTTTCACTACCTCAGGTCCAGTAATAAACATATAAGAGGAATTGCGCACCATGATGATAAAATCAGTCAATGCGGGAGAATACACGGCTCCGCCGGCACAAGGTCCCATGATGACACTGATTTGGGGGATCACGCCTGATGCTAAAGTGTTACGTAAAAAAATCTCGGCATAACCGCCAAGCGATACCACTCCTTCTTGAATGCGCGCCCCCCCGGAGTCGTTTAATCCAATTACCGGCGCGCCATTTTTCATTGCCATATCCATGATCTTACAAACTTTTTCTGCATGAACCTCACCTAAACTTCCCCCAAAAACCGTGAAGTCTTGACTAAAGACATACACTAACCGGCCATCAATCGTTCCCCAACCGGTCACGACACTATCTCCCAAATATTGTTGTTTATCTAAATCAAAGTCGTGGGTTCGATGTACCACAAATGCATCCACCTCCCGAAACGAACCTTTATCAAGCAATAAATCTATTCGTTCGCGGGCGGTTAATTTTCCGCGTTCATGTTGCGCTTGGATGCGGCTCTCCCCACCTCCCAATCGGCTTTGAGTGCGTAACGCATGTAATTTTTTAATTTTTGGATTTTCAGGCATTTTTTTCTCCAAAATAGGCTTGTACCCCTCGACTCCGAATTAATAGGTAATATATTAGCAAAATGATAAGTTGAAATCCGATTACAAAGGGGATATTCCGAGATGTTTCACCAACCGACAAAAATAGGCGGTCGATCCAATAGGCAAGTAACCACAATAATATATAAATTGTCATGTAAATACTGGTTCGTTTATTCCGCCTGAGTATCAACAAGAGCACGAGTAAACTCAGGAAGAAAAATGTAAATCCACTAATGAACATATAATACACTATCCAACCAAGGATATTTTGTAACCAGGTCCAATTTCGGATAGCATAGGTCATCCGAAGAAGATGCATACCCGCACTGGTTAACACACCTAGTAAGAGAACAGTTACGCCCTTGGGAGAATGCATTTCAGCTTATCTCAAGAACAATTTTGCCGAATTGATTTCCGGACTCTAAATAATCTTGGGCATTCTTGGCTTCCGATAAAGGAAAGACTCTATCAATCGGTGGTTTAAATTTGCCCTCCCCAATCAATTCCATGACCTTCCGAAAGTCTTGCTGCGGACTCATTGTAGAGCCAATGATAGTCAAATGCTTTCCAAATATCAACCGGTTATCAATCTCAAATTGAGCTCCGCCAGTATTTCCAACGGTGAGGATTCTGCCACCTTTACTAGCTGCGCGAAAACTTTGCATAAAAGTGCTGCCAACATTATCCACCACCATATCTACACCCCGCTTTTCGGTGAGCAAATAAACCTGCTTCGACCAAGCTTCATCAATCGAGCGGTCAATCAATATATCTGCTCCGATTTCTTTAGCTCGAGCCAGTTTTTCAGAATTCGATCCAACCACAATCACTTTAGCGCCGGCGAATTTGGCAATCTGGATACTCGCCGTGTTAACTCCGCCAGATGCTCCGACAATTAATACAGTTTCTCCTGGTTTTAGCTGTCCACGGGTAATTAACGAATGCCATGCTGTTTGAAACACCAAGGCTGATGCAGCCGCAACCTCAAATGATAGATGATCAGGGAGATGGTAAACATTCCGTTCGGGAACCACAACATATTCAGCATAAGTACCGCGCCGAGTTTCGCCTAACAAGTGCCAGTTTTTACATAAATTATCTTTTCCTGCCAAACAAAATTCACATCTTCCACACCCGATATTAGGATTGATTACAACCCTTTCACCACCCCGAAAACTCTGCACCAATCCACCCACCTCTTCGACAATTCCTGCTCCATCTGCGCCAGGAATGTGAGGAAATTCCAATTTCAACCCCTGCCAACCACGCCGAGTCCACAAATCAAGCCGATTCAATGCCGCCGTATGTAAATGAATCAATACCTCGTCTGGTTTTGGTTGCGGCGTGGGTAATTCACCATATTGCAAGACGCTGCTATCCCCATGACGATCAAAATATACTGCTTTCAATCTCTTCTCCTTTCATTGAATAAAATGTATTTCGCGAAGATGGATCTTTGCAATCTCCCCTTCAGATAAACTTAACACTTCAATCCGAATATGGTTGCCTTGATAAGGCTTTGGGAAAAGGAGTTCAATATGTGGGTCAGGCGGTAAACCTTTATAGGTCTGGGTGATCACCATCCCATCTGGATATTGATCATTATATAAAATTACTCTGATTTCGAAATCCATCGAACCAAAATCAGCGCTAATGCCCTTTATGGTTAGGGATTGAGTGAAAAGAATATCAAGGATGAACGGGTTCGCTTCCAAACCACGGGTAAGGGTAAATACATCCCCATCAAATGCATCGGACAATTGTCCAGCATCAATCGGGGAAAATTGCACCCGAGCCGGATAACCTTGAATTACAAGGTCTTCGGCAATCAGATGGCGGCGAGCTTCTCTCTCTGCGGCAAATATTTGGTCAACATTGTTTACATAACCTAAGTGGATTACATAGAATCCATCCTTACCATTAGGATATGGAATGGTTTCCAGCATTCCTAAATATCTCATTTTCGGGCTAGCTAATGCCTGTCGGAATTCTTCTGGAGTGAGAATAAAAATCGTCTGCTCATCTAAAGGGGTTTTTTGGGACAAGTAAGTATCTATAGAGCCCATTGTTATTCGATTGGCGTACTCCTCTGGAATAAAGAACCGAATAAACACATCTGCACCATTAGCCCAAAGGGAGGACACAAATAATTTATTTTTTGAATCAGCTTGTATATAACGGGGGATCACCTCCTCAAATAGTTGTCGGGCGCCGTACTGCATACCATATAATCCATAATCGTCAAACCAGGTAGGGGCGTTATGCAATCCATCCCAGAGCATATAAAGGTTTATCCCAGCTAAAACGATAAACAAAGCTGCTTGAGCGACTCGTTTATTCAAAACCCGGGTAGATGCAACATTGCGTGGGTAGCCAGGTATCGGAAAATCATCCCCACTTTTCGTTAACCGCCGTTCATTACCAACCCAGTCTAAAATGCTTTGCCAACCAAGGGCGACAACTATGGTCATTGGAATAACCATCACCAACACACGGGTGATACCGATCCCAACCAGCGCTGCTCCGCTTGGAGCAGCTAGAATTGCCAGGAGAATCACACGGTTAGCCGAATTATAGAGATGCTTCATCAATACGACCAAGCCGATTAGAATGAACGGCAGGTTGTACCATCCCAGATTTCCATATCCTTTCATTACATGTCTGATCAAATCACGATCATTAGGGATAAACCAATAATATGGGTTCAAACCACTCAAATATTCATGGGCATAGCGGCTAATTTTTCCTAAGAAAGGAATTGGCGTCATCCAATAAGAATCCAGATTGCGCAAATGCTCGAATGGAGCGCTTTCATGATAAGAGAGAAAACGAAAATATGGGATCAAACAGATCAAGCCCAAAATCACCCCCCCGAGAATAGCTTTCCGATTTCGCCAGTGGTAACGGAAGTCCGAAATCAATATCCCCACCGTAAACACAGCTAATACCACTTGTCCTGGACTATACGAATAAAAAGCGAATGCGCCACTTAATACAGCAAGATAAATATAACTCGATGAGCGATATCTATAAAGAAGATAGGCTGCTAAATACATTGCAAAGAAGGAACAAAACAACACCGTTTCAAATGCGGTTCGAGAATGTAGGTACCAAGCAGGAATAATAGAGAGGAACAATACAACGCTCCACCATGCTTCAGCTTGAGCTGGCATTGCCTGATCGTTTTTCCTCCTCCCGAATTCTTTCCCGACCCACCGGAAACTCCAAGCTAAGCTCACCCCTGCCAATAAGGAAAGGATGGCTGATACAGAACGAGTGGCAATCACCGATTTCCCAAACAAGAGATATGGGATTACTTGAGCATAAACACTCGCACTCAAATTATAAAAATTTCCATTCTGAAAATAAGTGGGGAGAAAAATTCTATCTGGACTAAAAAAATGATCGCGCACTAAATCCGCTGCTGAAACGGTTTGGATCGCTTCATCAGTGAAGAAATAAATGGGAAAATTGTCCAAACCGATCAAACGGGTCAGCAAATAGAAAATAATGGCTATCAAAAACAGACCGTTTGGGTGAGCAATCCATTGACTAAATTTTCCTCTGGAAAGATTTATTGTAGTTAGCCACAGTTTCGAGTGGTTTTTAATTTTAACAAATGGGGTTGAGATTATTCGATACCAGGACTTTTGGATTGGTTGCTTTTTTTCTATGGCGGTTATCTCACCATTCTTGTCGGCAATTAATTGGATCGCGACCAGTTGTCCGGGTATAACCTCTACTTGAAGATTAACGTTGACATAAGCGACTTGCGCCTGTTCATCTAACTGTGGCGAAGCGGAAATAATTTGGATCTTATTTGAGATAGCCTTCTCTTCTCGATCTTCCATAAAAGCCTAGAGGCAGACTGGGCTGAATAATTATCAGTGGAACTCTTTCACCTCAATCCGCTTTCTAACCGGGCGATGACCATTCTTTGAATTTCGCTAGTTCCTTCATAGATTTCTGTGATCTTGGCATCGCGGAAATATCTTTCAATTGGTAACTCCCGGCTGTATCCCATCCCACCATGGATTTGGACTGCAGCATGGGTGACAAACATAGCCGTTTCCGATGCGAATAACTTTGCCATTGAGGCTTCCAAAGTAAACCGTTCTCCTGTATTCTTTGAGTGTTCTTTTGCAATTGCGGCATTGTAGGTTAATAAACGGGCTGCTTCAATCCGTGTTTTCATATCAGCTAATTTAAAGGAGATTCCTTGAAACTCACCAATTTTATGACCAAAAGCCTCACGCTCAGCCGCAAATTGTAAGCTGGCTTCATAAGCGGCTTCGGCAATTCCCAAGGACTGGGCAGCAATCCCAATCCGGCCTGCATCTAAAACAGCCATGGCAATCTTAAATCCTTCTCCTTCTTGCCCTAAACGATTTTCCAGCGGCACTTCACAATTTTCAAAGACCAATTCGCTAGTTGCCGAAGCTCGAACGCCTAATTTCGGCTCTTTTTTCCCGCGGATAAACCCAGGTGTGTTGGCATCCACAATAAAAGCGGTTACACCATGATGCTTCTTTTCCGGCTCGGTCATGCAAAAAACCACCACATAATCTGCCACCGGTCCACTGGTTACCCAAGATTTTCTTCCATTCAGTATATACACATCCCCATGGCGCTCTGCCCGGCTGCGCATGGTGCCAGCATCCGATCCGGACATCGGTTCCGTTAAGGAATAAGCCCCAATTGCCTGCCCAGATGCGACTGGACGAACAAATTTCTCCTTTTGCGTGTCTGTGCCATATCTTAGAATCCCATAACAAAACAAAGAGTTGTTCACCGACATAATCGTTCCATGCGCTGCGTCGGCTTTACTCACCTCTTCTAATGCTAAAACATAAGCCAATGTGTCCATTCCTGCTCCCCCATACTCTTCAGGAACCTCTATACCCATAAATCCCATTTCTCCCATCTTCCGGATGGTTTTGAGTGGAAATTCCCCACTTTCATCAAATTCATTTGCAATCGGTGCAATTTCTTTTCGGGCAAATTCGCGGGCTGTCTGGCGGATCATCTCATGCTCAGTGGATAACGGGAACAACCAATTGTTGGACATGTTTTCCTCCTTGTGTAATTTTTCCTCAACCTAATTGATTATAGCACGAAGAACGTAACTGAGTTATTGACACTATTGAAAAGTGGGATATACTCACTTCGCTGGAGGTTATACCATGACAGAAACTATAACTCCTGAAATTTTCGAACACTTGGTAAACTTAGCTGCTTTAGAATTATCGCCACAGGAATCAGAATATCTGCGCCAACAATTGAACAATCAATTAAAAGCCATAAATGAATTAGTTGCCATTCCAATTACCCCCGACATCCCACCAGCTTTACATGGCATCTCATATTCTGCGGAAATCCGCCCGCCAATTCGGGAGGATAAATGGATGCCTAGCATTTATGCTGACAGTATTCTTGATCAAGCGCCCCAAATGGAAGATCGTTTCATTATCGTGCCAGATATTCCCCACGAAGATTTGGAGTGATCCAATGGATTTATGTGATTATGCCGCCTATCATTTAGTGGGGATGATCCGCCGAAAACAAGTCTCGGCGGTAGAGGTTGTAGAAAGCGCTTTACAACGCATTGCAGATATAGATGGGACTTCTGGTCACCTTGACGGGAGCAACGCAGAAGAACCGGGCAAAATTCATTCATTCATTACCATAACCCCAGAATACGCCCGCCAGCAAGCCCAAAAGGTTGATCGAGCTATTGCAGCCGGTGAGAACCCAGGCTTATTGGCGGGGGTTCCCTTCACTGTAAAAGATATTTATTGTGTCAAAGATACTCTTTCTACAGCCGGATCGCGCATCCTCGCTAATTTTGTCTCTCCGTATACTGCAACACCGGTCGCTCGGATTGAAGCACAGGGCGGGGTACTTTTGGGAAAAGTAAATCTGGACGAGTTCACATTTGGCTCATCAAATGAGTCTAGTGCATTTAAACCAACCCCGCGCAACCCTTGGAACACCGAGCATGTACCCGGAGGCTCATCGGGAGGTAGTGCATCTGCAGTAGCAGCCGGAGAAGGCTGCTTTTCAATTGGGACGGATACAGCCGGCTCCATCCGCCAGCCAGCAGCATTTTGTGGCGTAGTGGGAGTTAAACCAACTTATGGACGTGTTTCACGCTATGGGTTAATTGCTTTCGGTTCCTCTCTCGATTGTCCCGGACCTCTTAGCCGCAATGTTTATGATGCAGCGTTGGTATTGCAAATTATGAGCGGTCGTGACCCAAATGACTCTACCGCGGCAAACCTGCCGGTTCCAGATTACCTCAGCGAACTAGAAAAACCCATCCGCGGCTTGCGAATCGGTCTCTCCCCAGATTACTTCAAGATCACCTATTTTGACGCTCAAAGTGGCGATATTCATCAAGAAGACGTTCCGGAGGTGATGAAACAAGCAGTTTATAAAGCCGCGGGGAGATTAGCGGAAATGGGTGCAGACATTGTCGAGGATGTCCCAATGCCGCATACTCACTACGGTATCCCGGCATATTTCGTTATCTCGCGGGTTGAAGCTGCATCAAACTTGCATCGTTTCGATGGGGTTAAATACGGCTATCGCACCAATCAAGTTGTGCGGGATTTACATGAACTATATAGAAAAAGCCGCGCCGAGGGATTCGGACCACAACCAAAATTGCGTATTCTCATGGGCATGTATGTGAGTGCAGCTCAATATAGTGAACAATATTACCTGCGGGCATTGCGTATCCGCACTCTCATTCGTCAGGATTTTGAGGCAATTTTCGACCCCTTTGGAAAATATCGCTTGCATGCCTTGCTCACTCCCACAACGCCTACAACTGCTTTTCGCATGGGAGATATCTACGGGGATTCGGTGCTAATGCAATACGCCGATCAACTTACCGTCCCAGCAAATCATGCTGGTATCCCAGGCATTTCGTTTCCAGCGGGTTTTGACCCTCAGGGGTTACCCATTGGCGTGCAACTCTTAGGAAATGACTTTTCGGAATCCATCTTATTGCGCATCGCTTATACTTACGAAATGGTTACTGAAGGAGATGAATGGCGCAAGAGAATCCCACCCATATTAGCCTACTAAGTCCTAAGTGCGTTGCTTTGCCGCCTAAATCGAACGGGAGCGCAAACGCCGATAATGTAGCTGGTCTGACGTGGTTTGGTATCAACCTCCATGGTACCTTCGATATCTCATTTCCCCATCGCCGAAAAATCGCTAAGTTTTATCAGAAAAGCCATCCATTAGCGCTGGAACTTTATGAAATCAGGATACACGAAGAACGGATCTCCGCTGCAATGCTCGCTAAATTACAACAAGTTAGGCAAGAGCAAATGGATTCTTGGGCTGGCAGTTTTGATTCTTGGGATGTATGCGATCGAGTCTTTAT
>DYKV01000414.1 GCA_020722415.1 Anaerolinea sp. | reverse complement strand
TGCACTTCTTCCGCTTTCATGGATCCATAAAATGGCAGTGCTAATATCGAGCGTCCGGCTGCCTCCGCTAAAGGATAATCCCCTTCTTTATAACCAAAGCGTTCCCGATAAAAGGGTTGTAAATGGATTGGCGTAAAATAAGGACGAGCGGGTATCCCTCTCTGAATCAATTTATCGAGGACAAGATTGCGATCGATGCCTTCGGCGAAACGGACTGGATAAACAAACCAGCTCATCCGGGTTGTCGTTGGGACAATGGTCAATGGCGTAACCCCGGCGATCTCACTTAAGCGTAGCCTATATTCTTCTGCTACCTGTTCCCGCATGCGCAACAAGGTGTCCAATCGCCGAATCTGAACCACACCCACCGCCGCATTCATCTCCGAGATGCGATAGTTAAATCCTAAACGAGAATGATTAAGCCATCCGTCAAAAACATCGCGACCCTGATTGCGCAAACTGCGGAATAAATCTGCCCAACGTTCATCATTCGTTACCAGAACCGCTCCCTCTCCGGTAGTCATCTGCTTATTTGGATAAAATGCGAAGGCGCCAGCCTTTCCCAATGCCCCAACCCGCTTGCCTTTATATTCCGCACCGATCGCCTCACAAGCATCCTCCACTACCGTTAATCCATGCCGTTCAGCTATCTCCATGATTGGGTCCATATCAGCTGGTTGGCCAAAGATATGCACCGGCAAAATCACTTTCGTCCGTTCTGTAATTGCCTCTTCGAGACGATTGGGGTCGAGATTCAAACTAAGTGGATCAATATCAACAAAGACCGGTTTTGCCCGCTCGTATAATGCACAATTTGCTGAAGAGACGAAACTAAAAGTTGATGTTATCACTTCGTCGCCTTCACCCACCCCGGCTGCGACCATGCACAAATGCAACGCCGCTGTCCCATTGATCACCGCAACCGCATGTTCGGCATTTGCTACCGACGCGGCATATTTCTCAAATGCCATCGTTTGCGAACCTATCGACAGATTACGTGATTGCATCACCCGTACCACTGCCTCGATTTCTTCTCCGGTTATATCCGGCAAAGACATGGGCAACTTGGCAAGCGTGGAAGGTGGCGCTTCTTCGTTTTTTAAAAAGCTGCTGATGGGCGGCATGGTTGAATAAGGCAGCTGAGCTTCGTGGCAAAGGCTCTTGATATTTTGAATAGTCTGTTGTGGTGCACTGGGTATGGCAATAATGACCGCGTTAGCTCCCTGCTCTCGGGCAATGGCAGATAAATTGATTATCGGACCAAAAACTGGCACCCCCAAAATACGTTGTCCTTTCTTTCGTGCATCATCATCCACAAACCCTACCGCCTTCAACCCCAATTGCGGGTTGGCGTTCAACTCACGCAACATCTGCACCCCCGCGCTGCCGGCACCCACAATCAACACCTTGCGAGCTGGTTCTAATTTCACCCTACGCCAAGCAATATCCCCGGGATATTTTTCAACCTGATGAATAACCACCCTCAGCCCGCCTAAAAAGATCAAGCTCAGCGCCATCTCAATGCCCAATAACGAGCGTGGCAAAGTATACACATAGCGCGGATATAGCGCAAATGCCACAACCGCGATAAAAATCGAGCCAACCACCACCGCCAGCGCTAGATGAAAAAAATCCCGGGTGGTGGCATAACGCCAAATGCGTTTATAAATGCCAGCAAAATAAAAAACTGTTGGGCGGATCACCATCCCAGCTAAAATAACCGGCAGCATCGCCCGTAAAAAATAACCAATCGCATTAAATTCAAAGCGAAGCATCAATCCTAACAAAAAGGCTGCCATGGTTAAGAGACTATCAATAAAAACAAAAAAAATAGTTCTTTTCATCGCATTCTCTTCCAGAAGATTAATCCCATTATATCAAACCTCCCCAAAACAAGCGGAAAATCTCCCAGCCAAATCCCTTTCCCTCACTATCCAGATAAGGGTAAAATCTTCAGCTATATAATATTGGATATCCTTTCAGACATATTTTGCCTTAAAATCGTCTCTAGATAAATGTATCCACGCTCTTAGGTAAGATGATTTGTTGAATTATCCTTCTCGAAATATACTTCAGAAACTAGTTTTACCAAATGTGATTATCTCATAATTTAATTGGACATTAATTCCTTTCTCCCCCAAGATTGCCAGCAATTCTCAAT
>DYKV01000413.1 GCA_020722415.1 Anaerolinea sp. | reverse complement strand
TAGAATTCCTTACAAAAACCTCCGCTATCCTTTTGGAAAGATTTCGGAAAAAATGAGGCAGAAAATCAAATCGGTAAAGTATAATTAGCCATAGAACGCAAATAACTACCTGATCACCGCATTATGAATATGAATTCCCGCCAACGTATCTTCCTCATCATTATCGGCTTATGGACGCTGGCATTGCTGGTTTACACTGGTTGGAGCCTAATGAATACCCTATTAAAAAGCCCGGCTCAAGTTAGTCCAACATCCTCAGTATTGCTGGCAACAATCCCCAATGAGATCCGCGCTCAAGATTTAACCCGGACTGCCAGAGCGGGCAAAAACACAGCCACACCATCATCCCCCGCAACAACGCCCGGGGCAGTAATGCTTACACCCACATCACAGGGAAGTGCGGCGGCAATAGTGTTCACTTCCACCCCCCTGCCTACTTTGCCACCTGGTTCAGGGCCAAGCCCGACAGCCACCCGCTATCATCCTCCTACTAAACCGCCTAGTTTTTATTTTGGGTTAATGCAACAACTCTATCAAGCGATGATCGGGCAATGGCGCGGTATGGTTTCGATCACCGTCAACCGTCAAGCTCGGCCAGCGCAATTCATCACCCTTGAGTTTATGCCAACCTGTCAGACTGGCCAAGCATGCGGAAAATACCATTGGGATAGCGGCTGCTTTGGGGATCTGGTATTAATGAAATGGCGCCCGAAAACCTTGGTCTTTCGGAATATCGAATATTCGGGAAGTGATCATTGCCCGGATTGGGTCGAATACTCGCTGCAGCCAAAGCCAGGCGACACGCTCTATCTAAGTATGAGCTTTCGTGACGAGGATAGACGGCGGATTATTAAGGGAGTGACCCTGCGGAGAAGATAAAAAAACCTCCCCTCACTTTTCTTCGCCAAGACGAGTAGAAGATAGTTTTGAAGAAAATAGAGTCCATAGCGAAACTTGTTCACCCTTCTCCAATTCAACTGGATGACTCACTGGTTGCAGTGGTAGCGGACAAACCCAATTGGGAAGAAATGCTGCCCAGCGATGACCCAGGCTGGCGAGCCTGGTTACGGCGAGCGAATCGGCATGGTCTGGCTGGGTTGATCTACTGGGAATGGCGTCAGTCGCCTCCGCAGCTAGTTCCTGATTTTATCCTAGCGGAATTAAAGCAAAGCTACTTGGCAACCCTGGCGCGGAATACGATTTTGTTGAATGAACTGCAGCGCATCCTGCAGATCATCGGTGCCCAAGATATTAAGGTTGTCCTGCTAAAAGGGGCTGTGTTCGCTCGAACGCTTTATGAGGATATTGGCATGCGCCCGATGAGCGACTTAGATATCCTCCTGCCTGAAGAAAAAATTAAAAACGGGGTTGCGTTACTGTTAGCCAATGGCTATGAAGAACCGGTCCTCCTCCAACGGGAGATGATGAAGAAAGAAGTTGCCCATGACATCCACCTGCGCCAAGTGGATCCACCTCATGTTGATGTGGAAGTTCATTGGCGGTTGGCGGCTGGCCAGGGTTACCGCCAAAAAGTGGAGATGAACTGGTTCTGGCAGGAAACAATTCCACTAGAGGGTGAGCCGATCGGTGTATTCACCCTCTCCCCAACGGCAAATTTGCTTTACCTGTGTGCGCATTTAGCTTTTCAACATGGGTTAGGGTCAGCCGGATTATTATGGTATGTGGATATTGCTCGTTTTTTGGAGATATACGGCAGCTACATTAATTGGGATGGTTTGATCGAACGGGCAGCGATGATGCAATGGAGCGCAGCAGTATATTACACCTTGCAGGCGCTGGTGGAGAAGTTTGGAATAATCCTCCCCAACGGGGTCTGTGAGAAACTGAGCGGGCAAATCACCGCCGAGGAGGAACGCCACATTCAGAAAAAAATGATCCCGAGGACCGGAAGCGCCGCGCTGGCATTCTCAGCCTTAGAGCAGCTCACCTGGCGTGGGCGGATAAAGGATATCTTCAGCCGCCTTTTTCCGTCGCTGGCGTTTATGCGGGCGCGTTTCGGTTTTCAGAGCAACTGGGCGGCTTTGTTGGGTTACCCTCTCCGCTGGATTGAACTCACTGGCAAGTTTTGGGATTTCCTAGCTCAGAAATATAGCGGAAAGAAGAGGATTCCAAGCTGATCGGGTGAGAAACAATATCTATCCAGTTCGGCGGGC
>DYKV01000412.1 GCA_020722415.1 Anaerolinea sp. | reverse complement strand
CTCTTCATAGCCGACTATCATGGATTTAATATGATCCAGAACATGATGGCCGGTTGTTGTCATGTAGAGGTGGACAAGAAAATTCAACACGCACAGATAGGCGGCAATGACATGTATTGCATCTAACAACCTTATTCCCCCCAGATTTTCAATCGCTTCGCGAAAATAGAAGATATCGCTGAAGAGAATTCCGGTAACAACCAGCGTAAGGACAATAACCGGCATGACGATTCCATAGGTTAGCTTTTGCAACGGATTAAATTTGCCGTCAGGGGCAGGAACAAAGGGATTTTTTTCTCCCTTGAAAAGGCCGATCATATAATAATATGCCTGTTTTCCCATAAGAGGTACATCTGATAGATGAAAGAGGTAATGCTTGCGAAAACTGCCGCTGAAAAGGATATAGACGATCCAGAATACAAAAGAAGCCGCCAGGGCATAACCGAAATATTTGTGGATTAAAACAGCCGCGTCATAGTCCGGAACCCATAAGCCGACACTTTTGGGGAATGCATCAATGCCCGGCGCCCTGAGCTGTATCCCTGTAACGGTAAGAATGATCACAATAAGGGCATTTATCCAATGCCACAGGCGAATCGTCAGCGTATTCAGATAAACCTTTTTCATCTTCTTCTCACCAGGAATCTTAATGTTGCGTGTATCAGACAGCCTAATACAACGAGAATCACAAGAACAATGCCGGCGACGTCTATCAGTTTGAAACCGAGCCCCTGTATATAGCTGGTCCAATCATTGGGCGCCTTGTGCACTAACGTACGAATGTCATCCCGGGTAATCTTCTGTTCTCCGAGAAGATAAATATCCAGAGCCATTCCTAATGGATATGCTGAAAGTATCGTGCCCTTCACCGGGACATAAACATGTTCATCCTTGCCGGGAAGTTTAAGGTACATCGAATTGTAGAAGCATGCCTGGGGTGAATGACATCTGACGCAATTTTTCTCTTGGAGCCTCGTGACGGAGTAGTCGTGATGAACCTTTGTAACGAGAATTTCCGCATCTATTGTCACATCATTCCGGAGTCTTTTATTCAAATCCGCAAGCAACATCCCGATATCTTTGCCTTTCAAAATATTTTCGGTATATTTGTTGACGACCTCCTTCACCTTCAAGTCATGGCCGAAGGCCTGTTCGAAGTCTTGATAGTTTAATGCCTTTTTTTTGTCTCCACTTTTTTTCGTGAAGTGAAAAACCATGCTTTTTTCCGAACCGGGGCTATGACACGTGGTGCATTCAAGATAATTGAAATGGAGGGCAGTGTTAGGCAGCCATGTATGCTTTGCCAGGTAATCTTTGTGACATCGGGAGCAAACCGCTATCCTTTCCCTGGCATCATACTCCTTGTACGATTTAATGAGATGGGGGTTATGACAGTCTGTACACATAGCGTTGTTATGTTTACCGTGAAGCGAGTTTTTGTATGTGTTGTAAACATCTTCGTGGCAGCGAGCGCAGACTTGATCGGACACCTTTTGCTGGGAGATATGGCAATCCGTGCAGGTTACCCCATTTTTACCGTGCACGGTTTTCTTGAAAGCGCTTAGCGAAGGAAACTCAGGGACGAATATTTTCGGATCTAATGGGATGCTGAACCTTGATTCGCCTGTAACCTCTGCCGTCGCGGTTGAAAATCTTGTCCGTTTCTCGTGACACTCACTGCAGTCAGCCGGTTTGGATGTTATCCCATGAATGTTCCCATAGGACCAGTAATGTCTGTCTATGTATGCCCCCGGGAAATTCCGTTCAATCAGGTCTTCAACGACATGCCATTCGGTTGGATCTAAAAAACCGCTTTTGTCCTGATCTATATCACTTTTTTGGAGAGACTGCCCTCGGGGGAGATTTATCGTAGCTGTAATGCCGCTTTTTTCTAAAAGTCCGTGACATGCGGCGCAACTTAACGCGGCAAGGTGTTTTTTTCGCGATGGAAGTTTCTCATGGGTTGCATCGGCATGACAGGAGGCACAATCAGCCGCCTTTTTCCCTTTGTGCACATTGTGGCAATCAGTGCATTGCAGCCCTTTGGAGTTGTGAACGCTGTTTTTGAAACAAGTGTTAGCCTCATGATGGCACTTGCCGCAAGTTGGCTTTGGCTGATTCTCTTTATGGGGGAATTCTTTGATTCCGGTATGACAATCCGTGCAGGAAACGTCTGT
>DYKV01000040.1 GCA_020722415.1 Anaerolinea sp. | reverse complement strand
TTTTGCCCTGTCTGTAATTCACTGCTGATCTTAAGTGGGTAACATATTCAGATTTTAGGCGAATAAAAGGCGAACGGCATATTTTTGTCCAGATTGACTTTGTCCTGACGCGGATGTATACTGTTTCTGATCGAAAAACCTAAGGGGCGTTTTAATGGCGATAGAGATTTTCGAACGAGATGTCACTTCGATCTTGTATAAAATCAACGCGTTTTGGTCGTCCTCGCTTATGGAGGACAGACACGTCATAGACCAGACATGGCGTGGCTATCACTGCGTAGTGGATAATTTGTATACGCAGCTATATCAGTTGCATTACTCAAAATGTATTCACTCTATCACCCCGAATTGGGTTTCACATTGGGAAAGATTTGATTTTAACGAGAGCAATAAGACTGACACTTTTAACTCGTTGTATCCATTCGCATTCAAATTCCAGGACAATATCAAAACTGTTTATTTACTGCGAGAGTCTCCCAGAGAAGTTGTCGTCTTGCCGAGTGCCTCTGTCTTACTTAATAACGGCTTGACCATCCTGCCGGACGGGACTGCCAGATTGCCTGGAGATTTGTTTTATCAGCATGAAGATGCTTACTCTTTTAAAGAAAAGTGCGTTTACTGCGACGGAACTGGTGTTACTAATTCAGAAACATGCCCTGTCTGTGATGGATCCACCTATATGGAAGGAGTAATTTCGGAGGCCGGCTTCGCTGTAAAGACTGTTAAATATCTTAAACGTGCAGATTCTATCAACGATTACGAAGAGACAGTCACGCCATTGGGAGACTTCGTCGTTGACGAAGCTAACAAAATCATAGCTTTTCGGACAGAGCCTTACCCAACTCTCTGGTCTCAGTACGCAATAAGAGATACAGAGATTATCTATGATAATTTTGGCAGTCTGATGCAGTTTTATAAGAAAGACTCGTTTAGGTACTTACGACAGACTCAGGGGCTTTGGTATGCCTACTGGAACGGCAGTACTGTAGGAAATATTGAAATCGGTCTGACTGTTTTGACAGATTTGCCATTTGCATACGATGCTGGCTATGTGTCTAGCATAAATTATCTTAAAAATACTTTTCTGACTTCTCGACAGGTCCCAGCTCCATCAGACTTCGTAAACTCTAAAATAGAAATTCCCGTAGAGCCGCCATTGGATGATTTTGGCAAACATGCGATAATTATAAAAATCAGGGAAAAGCCGAGTTACGTATTAACAGAAGGTGTGGACTTTGAGCTGTTTTCGCAATACAGAGACGCAGGAGATTATTTAAACTGGTATGCGTTTAACAGCTTTAATAATATCAATGCCATTCCAGAAGCTAACAAAATAGCATATCTAAAATTTAACCTGACCGAGACTACTGCGGCTATAGCCGAGGGTGACAATTTAGATATATATTTTGAGGACGGATCTGGATATTATATCGTCACTGTCAACGGCCGAGATTACTTTTTCTCAGATGAAAATGTCCCAGCAGTCGTAGTGAACCAGTACGTAAACCGATATCAGCCATTGACAGACTCAATTCAGATATACGATCATGTAAACTTCCCGAAATGGTGGGAATATTTACTGGGATATCGTCAGAGTGGGACTTACTTTAAGAAATATGGCCGAGTAAAATTCGATTCCGGCGTGAAATTAAATAATGATATTAATTTAGATTCTTTTAGCAAGCATTCTGTCAAGGCCGAGCTGTTATATCATCACACTTTCTTGGTCGCTTTGTCTGAGAACACTGTCCCACACACTGTCGAAGGCGTTCAGCTTTTGAAAGCATTCTTAGATACTATCAAGCCCAGCTACTCACACTATATTATACGATGTCAGTTGGATTTTGAAGATAATTGCGAAGTTCAAGAGGCTCATTTTGCCCTGGAATGTATTTATAATTTCAAAAGCAATCAAGGACCTACTCAAAGACTTGATGACTCTTGGATCAGAGAGAAGCTTAATAATAATATTAGCCTGGATTCTTTAGGAAAATTCGAGAATTTATTTGTTGCCAAATTGCCTTTAGATGGCATAAGATTTATATCTAGTACTGAGGTCCATTCTTGCTGCTACGATTCTTTGGAGAAAAACACGCTAGATAGGCGGGCTGCGATGGACAAGAATTCTAAATCTTCTAATTTGAGCGTTACCAAGGAGTTACCATGAGTGTTGTAAATAATACGTTTAGCGACAATGCTCCAACAACAGGAATTTTGGAGGTCTACAAAGTCGCCGGGGAGATATTTGATAAAGACAAAATTCACTTCGAAGACGACTATCTCATACTCCGCCGAAAAGTTCGCATAAACTCATCATGTCACGGCATTGCTAGAATTTTGAACGAGGCCAACCGTCTTAAGAAAAAGAAAAATTTGGTACTGGACCAGGGCCGGGAACTCATTGCAGACATAATGGCAGGTAGAATTCCCGCAGACCCCATTACTAAGTTCGCTATTGGTACTGGTGGTTACATAGGAACACCAGATCCCAATGTGAATCCGCCGAAGCCTCTGGGGACAGACACACAGCTGAATGCTCAAGTTTTCGAGAAAGAAATAGATTCGATTGAGAAGCCTAATCGTGCGGCCAACACTTATATCGGCTACCTAGACGTTGGTGAGCAGAACAGTGTTTTAATCTCAGAATGGGCTTTAAAAACTAATAACGGTCTGACCTTTTCACGAGTGACTACGAAACAAATCCCAAAAGAAGAAGGCTTCGTATACGTAGTCCGTTGGACGATACAGCACTAATTTTTCATGGAGAATAAGACAATATGGCACAGAGAGTAATTTTTAGATTCGAAAACCCCGACTCTACCGAAGAATTTAATTCCAAGATGGCTCGTATCGTCGCCGACGGTCCTTATGGCGGGCTTTTAGTGACTGCCACAAATCCAGCAAGTTTGTTTTTAAATATTACGGCCGGTGACGCACTTACTAAAGAAGGTGTAAAAATAGAAGAGAGCTTGGACGTATTAAGCGCCGTAGAAGTCCAGCCCGGGCACGCCACTCGTCGTCGTATAGACCTAGTGTGCCTATATCATAAGTATTATGCCGGCCCTACGATTCCACAAGGAAACCCAGCAACTTACGTAGTTATCACAGGAACAGTCCCTGACGACGACATCACAGACCCCGTCGCGCCATACGATCAGATAACAGATTATCACATGCCTTTGTCTGAGATTCACGTGCCGGCCGGTGCTAATTTTATTACAAGCGGTATGATCCAGAACCTGCGCCGGGCATATACTACGAAAGCCTTAGACGATTATATGGCCGAGGCGTTTTATTATGCCTGGGGCAATTTCGCATATTACGGCTGGAAAGTATCCCAAGAAGGTGTGACTAACCTAAGCGTCTCCCCAGGCAAAGGCCTTCTCTGCGGCCGTGTAAACACTTCTACCGAGCCGTATTTAATAACCAGCGTCAGGTTCAGTAAATATCTCAGGCCCCCAGAAGATCCTAATACTAATATTCCATACCAAGTCGGGCAGAATCTTACGCTCTTAGAGCAGCCGGACTTTCCGACTAAACTGGCAATAAACATCACGACTACTAGCGCCAGTGTCGTGGGGAATATTTATATCTCGGGCAAGAACGAACTTGGTGACGAAATCATTGACCACATTGTCCCGGTATCCCAGGGCGCTAATATTTCTGAGACTTATTTTTCTGATGTATATTTTGCCGAAGTTTATCATGAAGGCATCGATGCACACGAGTTAGTTCAGACTGGCATCGATACTTTTATAAACATAAAAGATACTCCGATAAACTTGGTGATAGCTGTAGGCACTCCGACTGGCAATCCAATATTCAGAACAGAGCTAAACCCGGCATACAAGACTAAATGCAACGAAATGATTATCGCCAAAGCCCATACAGACAGCAATGGCATTATTGGCCTGGACGACATGGTTTTGAATCCTAATGCTGAGTGGATTGATAACCTGTCACCCCAGTGTGATGGCGTTCGCAAAGTCTTTTATGCTACAGCCAATTCTGTCCCGGACACAGATTCTTTATGGATTGACGGGTCTCGGCTCTTTCTAGACAAGTCCGAAAACTACGTCGATACTTTCGGCAAGGGCTATAAATTAAACGGCCGTGAGATAACTCTCGGACCTAACGTTCCCGCCCCAGACGTAAATACTGTCCTGAGATACGCATATAAACGCCTAGGATAAAACTAATGCCATTTACGCAAGTACAGACACGCCCCTCGGTTAAAATCAACCCGACGTATCTAAACACACCTGAGATAAGTGTATTTGTCAAGGACTCACACTCCAGGCAAATATCCGATCAGCATAGGTTGCTTGGTAACGTCAGGGGTTTTTTTATAAATCTGGAGGGCATGTCTGTACATGTATCCGGCGGTGTGTGCGTTTTTAAATCTGGACAGCTCATTCGCCATGAATACTCTAAGTTTTACGTAGACAGACTTATCCCCACGGTTAAGAGTGAGAGTTTTTATCTGGCTCTGAGCCTGACCAGGCCGAATACCGGCATGGCAATAATTAATTTATTTAATCACATGCCTGACGAAGATTGGCTGGTACTTAAACAGATAGACTTACCACTGGGTTCTACCAGTCTGGCCGACGCAATTATCTTAAATAAAATAAAAAAATTCTCACACAGAATCTACAATTATTTTCCCAGCAAAATAAGCTCGACAGAGTTTTTACTGCCATATTTAGTGGACAAACATAGCATTAATTTCTATGTTGAAGGTGAAATAGCACATATCGAAAGTGTCTCTGTACACGCAGATAGCACTTTGATTAAATTATCGTCCCCGGTGGATAATAGTAAATTATCCCTGGCGGACTTCGATGTCTTGATTTAGGAGAAATCGTATGCAAATCACCGGAAGCATATTTCCATTAACTTTTAATAAATTCGCAAACGCAGTAATCAGCACTGTTTTTTCTTTCCCGGAAAATCAGAGCGCCCTTCAAGAAATTTTAGCCGTGGCTAAGATATTGGATTTAAGCAATAATATCGTACTAGATACCATACCAGTGTCAGTTTCTCGTGTATCAAGAGGATACAATGCGCTGTCCAGCAGCATTTTCTATTTAGAGTGCCTGACAGACATCTCTAGCCAAATAAATTCTTTAAATTCAGAGACTAGCTATAAATTTAGTGTAAACGCCAAGCTTTACTCTGACGGTGTTTTGTCTTCTGAGCAAGACTCCTATCAAGAATTTTTAGTCCTGGCCGCCACGCCAGGCATAAATATTAACGCCACTCATAACGAGCCTGTCACGGCCGAAATTATAAATCAGAAATTTGCTGCAATTGCATACCCTGGTGTGCTACATGGCATGGACATAACCCCTGGCACTGGACCGAACATGTATAACATTGAGCCCGGTGCCGCTGTCTCAAAAAGCGGACTCAAACTCACTATTTCAGAAACTAATTTTAATATTATTAAATGCAATGCGCTGCCAAGCACAAGCTTTAGAATCGACGCTGTTTGTATAACAGACACAGGTGCAGTCGTAAATATCCCGGGCGTCACTGGCGCTGGACAGGGCGTCATCGATGAGTCTGATAAGACTGTTATCGGCTATTTTTACCTAAGCTCTAGCATGGCCAGTGTTTCAGAGGCCAGAGTTATCAAACGCATGAGCTTAAGCAAAAATATTCAGGCCCCCAGACGTAGGCTGTATAATCAACCTATGCAGGCTTTAATTGGTAGTGTGCCTGAAGTTTTCGAAATAAATAATTACGTAGACCCTGAGACGTTAGTTATAAACAAAAATGGCAAGCGTTTGTCCCCAGCCGATTATATAATCACGCCCGGGGCCGTAACTTACGTAAGAATTACTAGTGCTTATGTAAGTGGTGACATCTTCACTGCAGATTTCGATCTTAAGATCAGTGACATGCCATCTAACCAAGATATTCTAAGCCATATAATGCCGGCAAGTAAGCTATACCCATGGGATGGTGCAGAGAGCTTATTCAGAAATGCCTGGTTGAACACGATTCGAAGCAATAATATTATTAACGCCTGGACTAATATCGGAAGCCTGCTCTCTAACTCAGGTATGATTATTTCTAAAGCAAGTGCCTTCTCTCCAGATGCAATACTAACACAAGACAATGGCATGCTATTGCCCATGGACGACACAAATAGAGTGACTGGTGTTATTTCTTCGCCGAATTGCGTAAAATCCCCAGCTACTTTCATAATTGCCTTTAAATTCTCTCAGATACGCACTGGTATGCTTTTGTCATCGAATTCTAACGAAGCTGGGCCGAAGTTTAATTACAGCATAAATCTACAAGCGCTGCCCGGCAACACCAGATTTGAGATCAATCACGGCGGCGTCAGCATTTATCAAAGCGCTCTGGCAAATCATAAATATGTCTATGCTTTTAGGCTCGACGAGTTTAATAATATTGCTATTTTTGAAAATGGCGCTAAGCTTCTCGATACGCCGGCAATAAGCACAGCCGGATTTAACGTATTCTCTGAAATATATTTGAAAAACGAACTGAATCCGACTATATATTTCTGTGGCTACTGGGGAACTGGAATGTCTGATTCTGATATAATTAATACTTCAGACGCTATTATTTCACAGCAGTTAGTCTAAGATAAATAGGAGCCGAAAATTTATGTCTTCAGGCTTAATAGATGGGAAGCTATTAGAAATCCAATCAGTTCCCCTGAACCGTCTCGAGGAGATGCCCATAACCGGGTCTCAGTTTAATTCTCATGTAAGCGATAACACTAACCCGCACGGAGCGATTTTATTTCAAGACGAACTCGTAGTCGACGAGCAAGTTAGAATCACGGCTTCTGGGGGTATTTTAGAATTTAAGAATATTTCTAATACAGATTACGCTGAATTAAACTTAAAAGGCGTAAACCTAGTCGGTGGTACTGTAAATCAAATAAGCATTACCGAGCTGAATTTGGCCGACACTTTTGTTAAATTAAATTCTAATTTCGAAAGTGGCACTCCGACTGAAAATGCTGGGGTTAAAGTTATTCGCGGCGATCTTAGCGACTTGGCACTTTACTGGAACGAAAGTGCGAAGCGCTGGCGCGTTCAGCAGCAGGATATTTACGGCAATTTTGCCGAGTATGACCTGGCGCACTTAGGAGACGTTTACACTAAAATAGAATCTGACGCTAGATTCGTAAATGCTGTCGGAGATGCCATGACTGGGCTTTTAAGTATTAAGCCGGCCGGTGGTGATACTAACGCACAGATAATCGAAAGTCTTGATCCCCATGGTGAGATCGGCCTGATATTTAGAAATGGCGCTAACGACAGCCGCATTTATTCTTCGAACGGCGTACTAAATATAAACCCAGCTGTTAGCAGCAATTTTTATAAGAACTTAAATTTCTACTCAGCCTCTGGGAATAATTTCTTAAATCTAACTCTGTCTGACACAGTCAATCCGATACTAAGCACAAATCGATCTGGCATAGATTTCGGAAATAAAATATACGCGCCGGGGGTCGATGCCCAGAATCAAAGAGTCACATCTGTTGCCAATCCTGTGAGTAACTCTGATGCTGTAAATCTTGGATTCGCGGACACGAGATACATAAACGCTACTGGTGACACGATGACTGGTGACTTGACGCTCTCAGCTCAAGTTTATATGCAGCAGGACTTTTTAAATCTAAATCACGGCCAGGCTGATTCTAACGCAGGGCTGCAAGTTACGAACTCAGTGAGTAATGGCGTTTTGTTTTTTGATGGCAGCACCCATACCTGGAGTGTAGGCACCGCCAGTAATTATTCTGAAATAATTACCGAACAATCGTTGAATAATCCAGAAAATACTCAGACAATCCGAGACATAATCGGTGCAATGCTAAGTAGCAACACAGAGCTGGGTATTTCTGTTACGTATGACGGCAGCAAAATAAATTTTGATGTAAACGATCCGATGATAAGCCTATCTGGCGACGTTTCCGGCTCGGCGCAGATTCTTAATCTAGGAACAACTAATATAGTCGTGACTGTCATAGATGACTCGCATAATCACACGGCCGGCACGCTTATTGATTTTGAATCTAACGTAAAGAATATCGCCGGGGGCATGGTTTCCGGCAATATAGAAAACGGCATCTCTGTCACTTACGATAATATTACGGGCAAACTTAACTTTGACGTTAATGACTTTAATATTGCGCTATCTGGTGACGTCTCTGGCTCAGCCACTGTTACAAACTTAAGCAGCGTAAATATTAATACTACCGTTGCAGACGATTCACATAATCACACGAATCTGACAGGCACCAGCAGCATAACTTACAAAGTCGGGACTGGGTCTAACGGCATTGCACTAAAGACTGCGTCTGGCATGGCGTATGTCCGCAACGAAGCTGATACAGATTACGCAGACTTGCATGTAAAAAGCCTATATATCCATGGCACCGTCACTAACGTTTACTCTGAAACCGTCACAATAAACGATAATATTATCTTACTAAATTCTAATGCCACAGGCATCCCAACTGAAAACGCTGGTTTAGAGATCGAACGCGGTGACTATGAAAATGCATTACTAATCTTCGACGAAGGTTCTGATCGATGGTTTGCCGGTGTAGCCAACAGCATTTACCAAATAGCACGCTATGATGCAGACTTAGATGAGCATATTCAAGACATAATCGGCGGTATGGTCTCTGGAAACGAAGAGTCTGGCGTGACTGTCTATTACGATGACAGCTTAGGCAAGCTTGGCTTTAACGTAAATGATCCGTTTATAAGCCTGTCTGGCGACGTTTCTGGCTCTGCTCAGATGGTAAATCTTGGCAGCGTTAATATTGCCGTGACTGTCGCCGACGATTCCCATTCCCACTCTGCCAGCACACTGTCAGACATAACTGAGACAGTTCAAGACATAGTCGGTGTTATGTTTGCCAGTAATACCGAGAATGGCATCTCGGCTACTTATGACGATAGTTTAGGCAAAATAAATCTAGACGTAAATGATTTCACAATTACGCTCTCAGGCGACGCCGGTGGCAGCGTAGCTATTAATAATTTAACTAGCGCAAGTTTATCAGCCACGATTTACAATTCAGAAAAAGTAGCCGGCCTATACGTGCATGCAGGCACTAACAACGAGGCTAATAAAATCGTTCGATCTGACGCTAACGGCTATGTTCACTTTGGTTGGCTCAGTACTATTTCAGGCGACAACGGCACGGCTGCTATATCACGCGTCTACGCCAGCAGCGATAATTACTTAAGATACTATACTTTAGGTAATTTCGCAGAGCAAGTTCTTATCCAGGGCAGCAGTAAGAACGCACACACGCATTCTATATCTGATATATCGTCCGGAACTTTGTCTGTTCCTTACGGCGGTACCGGCCGAAGTACTCTAACTACTGGATATTACTTAACCGGGAACGGGATCGGCCAGGTAGGCATGAAGTCTCCCGCGACGGTTTTAACTGAAATAGGAGCCGCTGCCTCTAATCACACGCACACTGTCGTTAACGGCTTTACCATCAGACTATTTAGTGGGACTTTTGCTGGGGCAGGCTCTTACCGGAGCGTGAGCATTCCAATGTTTAATTCTACGTATGCAGTCTCCATCATCCCAGTTGGAGACACCGGAGGCAACCTAGGCGAAGTGTATGTAGTAAAATACACAGGCTCTTTTAGGGTCTATAATACTGGCAGCGCGACATCCAGCTTTGAGGCAATAGTAATTGGTCAGCCTGGTTAATTAAAGGAGAAAACTGCAATGGGCGGTATTTTTGATGGACATAACATAGAAGATCGAAGCACGCCGTTAATCAAGCTCGAAGTCGATGTCGTGACTTTGGATGCTTTTAATAGTTTCTTGGATAATTACAATGACTTAGAGGCCAGAATACTAATCTTAGAAAACGATCACCCAAGCTTGTTAGCGCATTTGCTGGCACCCATAAGCAATGCGCATTCTGGATTTATAAACGTTCAGACTCAAATACCAGACGCCTCGATTGGCACAGACAAAGTAAACTTCACTGTCTTGACTCTCGGTGTCGCTCATAACCAGGCGGCTTATGGGGATCACTTACATGATGACAGATACTTGCAAATATCAGACGGCACTGGCTTCGTCACGCTTAGTACCGATCAGACTATTACAGGTGCTAAGACTTTCACGAATGCAGTTTTTGTCGATACGCAAAATTTTACCACAAGCGATCAATCCATAAATTTAAACGTTAATCATACGGCAGCAGCTGGTCATTTTGTGTCCGGCCTAAGCATTTGGGATCCATTCCAGGCAAATACCCAAAATCCTGCCGGCAGATACTTTGGGCTTTACTATGACTCTACAGATCATAGGCTGAAAGTAAACACAGGCGTAACCAGCCCCGGCGGCGTATTCGAAAATACTATCGCGTATATTTCTGACGTAAACGCGGCTACTAACAGGCCCAATGGCCGTGCCACTTTGCCTGGCTTCGGCTCTTACGTAGATATAGACTACACTACGCAGACTGGTGGGGCCTTGTTGAGCTATTATGGCGTGCACTTGTCTGTAGAACGCGATCTGGGAAGCGACACTCCTGATATCGGCGAAGTCTGGTATGAAAAAGTAAGCAACACGACTTTTAGGATTAAAAACTCTGGTGTTAATAACTGGAGCCGGGTCATATGGCAGGTTATACCCATGGCGCAGTAGCGCTATAATACTCATGGTGCAGTAGCGCTATGAATTAAAAAATAATATCTAAAAAAAGGCCAGGAGTAAAATCACTCTTGGCCTTATTTTTTATCAGAATTCTCCGTTAGGCATGTGCTCTGTGCAGGCTTTTATTGCTTGTAAAGCCTGTCGGTGGATTTCTGCAGAAGCCATTTCTGCAGCTTCTATCTGAGATCCCTCACCGATTATCAGTACGCTGCCGGATATTTTAATGAAGTACGGCGTGTTCTCTTCGATTGGTGTTTCAATATAGACTGAGAACAACTTTATACTCTCGTCTACAGCAGCCTCACGTTCGTAATTTGTGTTTAATACATTTACTTTTGCGTGAGTAGCATCAAACTTAGGGTTTGGGCCAATAGCGACAAAGCTGAGTTTTGCAAGTTTTATTTCTAGTTTCATAATTATTCTTCTTTCTTGAAAGTCACGCCTATGGCCATTTCGACTCCTATACTACTCAGAGCCGATGCCACGCATCTTACTTGTGTAACTCTCTTTGGTACCGGGCAGCTGCTTTCGAACGCGTAGATTCTGTCATTTATGTTCGAGAACCCGGGAGCTCGAATCTCACCGATCTCAGTCTTAATGGCATACGTATACCCATCGATTTTGTATGTCTTAGGCGCACCGATAACCGCTCCGATTCTGCCAAAGTTTGAATTATTTAGCAGCATCATGAGCTTGGTTGTTTCTTTCTTGACTGAGGCGCACTTGCCGGCCGTAGTGACCAGCTTGCTGATTACCTCACCCCAGTTTTTGACTGGGACTATTGCAGTAATGTTTTTGTTTTCCGGAGTTGCGTTTCTATCTTCAAACACAACGCTCATAGACACTGGAATCTTTTTCTTAAATATGGCCGCAGGTATTTCTGACAGTAAGTCTGTTTCTTTCGTGAAATCTGGGGTTTTCATCCCCGATTTCTTGCGACGAGCCGCTGAAATCTTTATAGTGCTTTTCTCGTCTTTTTCTTTTGCCGGGCCTGCCTTTTCTGGGCAAGCATAGTACATGACGCCGGAGATTTTATCTGCATCCAGCGTCGGGGCGGGGATTTTATCTGCATCTGTCTTATCGGCCGGTTTCGCCTCTTCGTTTTGGGCAGCCGCTTTTGTGATAGCGTCTGCTACTGCTTTTGCTGCCGCTTTACGTGAATGAACCTCGGCCTCGTCCCTTTTATCCGAGTCAGATGCACTTTCGGTGCCAATTGCCTCATCGTTTTGGGCAGCCGCTTTTGTGATAGCGTCTGCTACTTCTTTTACTGCCGCTTTACGTGAATGAACCTCGGCCTCGTCCCTTTTATCCGAGTCAGATGCACTTTCGGTGCCAATTGCCTCATCGATGAGCGCTTCTATTATGTCGCTCTGAAAGGCCAATACTTTTTTGATGATATTTTTAAGAAATGCTTTCTTCATTGAAAAGCTCCTCTGGCAATAGTGCCAATTTGTCAGGACTGATAGAAGATTCTAACTCAGTGTAAGATTCTGGTTTTTCATCAGTCTCACATCTAAGCTTAAGTCTTTCTACCGCGGAATTGTAAATCTTAACAAACTCGCTTCTAGACAAAAGCTCTTTAGCGCATTCTAAGAAATATATCTCGAATGCGTTTTTGAATAGCTTTAGCTTGCGGCGAGTTATGTATAATTGCGTGCGTATCATAAGTAGAGAATGCCTGGCTTGGTTCTTTATGAAAGTTATGTTCTTGTACCAGAGCTTTTTGTCAGATATTTCGAAGTCTAACTTATCAGCATGAAAGTCAGATAACTGCTGCGCTGCCGACAAGTATATCGACTCAGCTGAAGCTTCGAGCTTTAATAACTCTTCTGGTCCTAGATCTTTCGGATTGAAATCTTTTTTCAAAATTATGTCCTTGTCGGGCCACTCGAATACAATCTTACTTATGCTCTCTTTATCCATTTTGGTTTTTCACCTCCTTTCTGATATATATTTATTTTTTACAAAACTTCCCAAATTTTCCCAGAGTAATATTCAGTCACGAATATTTTACCCTGGGAATTCTTATAAACATAAAGCGCCACGCCACGGATACCATTTACAAAAACGAGCCAGTCTCTGTAAGTACCGTCAGGCATGACTTGCATGATAGTCTTGCCTCCGATTAAGTATCCGTTTTCGTAGGTTACGATACTAGTTTGCTGATACTTTTGTGGAGGGCCAATGAATTCATAAGTGCTTTTACTAGTCATTTTAGCAACGCCCCACATTTCATTTTCTACGAGGGTGCCTGGCAAGTAAATATTATTAAATTCATCAACGCTTATCGGACTGCCCCAGAAACTGCCACCATAGACTTCCAAGATATCTCCTGACACTTTGACCAGTGTGTCTAGATTGCTGTTGAAATACACACTGCCATTTTGTGACACGATGCCAAAAACAACCGGGACAGTGGCGTCAGTTATTTTTATCCCATCTGTTGGTGGTCTAAATTCGTTAGGCTTACCAATCCACGGGGTATACACGCTGCCATCTAAGCTGACTTTGTAGATAAGCTCACTGCCGGCAACAATAAACTCGCCATTTAAATACGCAAAATGCTGGGGTGACCATATCCGATCTTCCGAGATTTGAATTGGCTGGTACATTTTGAAAAACTTCTGATTAGTAATCATATTCGTTATATACCCGTCGGTCGTTACTCCCAGAGGCTGACCCAATTCGTTAAACGACAGCTTGGGGTTGTGCATAGGTCCTTCGAAATAAGTTATAGGCTTTACACCAATTTCTCGCAGCATGTGGTAATCGGCCGTTACTAAGGCACCATCAGGGACAATAGGCAAAACACTTATGCTTGCGTTTGCCCCGAGATCCCCTGAACCTGAGAACTTAGTAAAGCCCCGGATATTACAGCTGAACAATTCTAAGTCTACTCTGGCACTGCCAGTATTCGGCAAATTAGTAAAACTTATCTCGGCACTGGACCCATTCACAGCAAAGCTCTTCTTAGAATGCAGCAAGTCATTAACAAATAAACTTGCCATAATTTGCGGATACGCTGCACTGGCTCGGATCTTATTATTGGCCAGAACAAAACTCACCGTCGCACTGCCTGATTTCGCGATTGTTTCGTCCAAGGCTTTTTGAGAATAGTAATCGTTCGGGAAAGCAATCTGAATCTTAAGATTTGCATCCCCAGTTTCTGCAGTTTCTGATATTACATTTATATTTTCAGGCGGCAATACTGGGCCGATCGGATTACTGCCTTTGCTTTTGAAAAAGCAACCGGACAAACCCAGACTCATGAGTGTAACTGCAATCAAAATTTTAAATATGCGCATATAAACTTCCTTTCTAGCTAAAGTTAATTTTTAATCTAATCAGATAGGAATGGCTTATTTGCTATTCCTATCCGATATTATTAGACTTATAACAGGTAAATCAATTGACTTTATGCGCGTGTTTGCTCTATATTTACATAGAATTAAACTCTTAAAAGGAGAATACCATAATGCCAGAACCCACGAATAAGTCGTTACAGGGCATCATAGATTGGGCCAGGATGGACTCTCTACCAGGAGTAGACCCAACTCCCCAAGACATAAACGCAGACCGAGTGGACGGGATGCACGCTGCGCAAATCATAGCAGCTGCGAGTGCTGCTGGCGGTGGCGGTGTGGTCGCCACTGGTTTAAAAAACTTTGTCGGTAATAGTAACGGCGTGCTGATCAATGCTGCTGATGGAATGATCACACTGCCCAGCACAGAATACCAAGTCTCAATCATGCCAGAGGCCAACACAAACTCTCGTGTAGGTGAAGTCTGGATTATGAATAAAACCAACAGCAGCTTTGTAGTCCACAATGCAGGTTCTGGCACTACGCAATTCAGATGGGCAGTCAGCGTCAAGGGACAGATGCCTGACTTAGCTGGTGCTGCATCGGGGGATATTTTTGGAAATTACCCTGGCCCCATATATGTAAGTGGTTTCTATGGCAGAGCACTGGCCGCTGGCATGGCCGATCCTACGACTGGGCATTCTCCTAGATATAATGGTGCTAACTGGGTATCTGACTATCCAAGCATTGGCGGGCGTGACGTAAGTTCTAACGTGCCATCAAACGGAGACGTCTTAACCTGGAACGGCTCTATGTGGGTGCCTCAGGCTCCTGCTACTTCT
>DYKV01000039.1 GCA_020722415.1 Anaerolinea sp. | reverse complement strand
AGTGGGTTTACCAAAAAAGAAGCCCTCCAACTCGGGGTAAGAATGATGTCGCGGGGTGAAGTTGGACTGATCCTCGCGGCAGTTGGCTTGAATAAAGCAATAATTAGTTCAGGTATTTTTTCTTCTCTCATTGGAGTCGTGATAATCACAACATTATTAACACCTCCATTATTAAGATATCTTTTTCTTCAGCATTCTGACCGACAATCGGTTAAAATTACAGAAGGTGATCCAAAATGAGTTATCTTGTTGTTTTGATTGTCAATGAACCAAATCAAGTCTCCAGCATTCTGGAGAAATGGAAAAGCCTGGGAGTTTATGGTATTACCATTCTAGAAAGTTGGGGCTGCGGTAAATTAACGGGTCGGATTAATGGATGATTTACCCATGATTCCAACAACAAAAAATTTACTCGAGATGCATGAAACCCGTCACCGCACCCTGTTTTCCATAATAGAACAGGAAGAGTTAGTAGGCCGAATGGCTGAACTAGCCCAGGAAATCAGCGGTGATTTTCAACAGGAACACACTGGTTTTTTCTTTGTCGTCCCCGTCTTAAAAGCTATCGGACTGCAACACCAGCCTAAAAATCTCTAACTTATTTGGTATCATAATTAGCAATAGATTGATATTGTTGTTGTATCGCACACAAGGATGGAGAAAATATGAACGTTGCAATAGTGATTCAAGGAATTGTAGGTATTTTATGGGTGACGGTTGTGGCACTAATCGTGATGGCAGTCGTCCGAGCTTCGAAGGGCAATCGAGTTGGAAAATTAACGACGACCATTCTGATTACTGCTGTGGCTGCTGTATTATTAACCAGCATAAGCGCCGGTCTGGTATTTATCCAACCCGATCAAAGAGGCGTGGTCATCTCCGCTTTACAACCGAAAGGTTACCGCGAAGAAGCCTTACAGCCGGGTTTACATTGGATCATCCCTTATTTTGAAAATGTAATTGTCTATTCCATTGCCCGCCAAACCTATACCATGTCCATTTCCCCATTAGAGGGGGAAATCAAAGGAGATGATTCCGTAGCAGCGCGCACCGCCGATGGTCAAGAAGTGTTGCTCGATGCATCGGTGATTTATCAAGCGGATCCGGCTCAGATAGTCCACCTGCACATCAATTGGCAAAGCCGATATAAAGATGAACTAGTACGGCCTTTGACACGAGGAATAATGCGCGATGCGGTTGCCAAATACCGCGTTGAAGAAGTCTATAGCACCAAGCGGACCCAAATGACTCAGGAAATCAGCGATACCCTCCGCCAAAAGTTAGCGGATAATGGCATTCAATTAATAGATTTTATTTTACGCAACATCACCTTCTCTGC
Organism: Anaerolinea sp.; assembly: GCA_020722415.1. Classification (GTDB taxonomy): domain Bacteria; phylum Chloroflexota; class Anaerolineae; order Anaerolineales; family UBA4823; genus UBA4823. Next base: position 13,504 of record DYKV01000039.1, on the reverse strand, counting down.
AGATTATGCAAAATCAGTAGAGCAAAAACAAATCGCTGAGCAGCAAGCCCAACAGGCAAAATTTGTTGTCGAACAGAAACGCCAAGAAGCGCAACAAGCTATTGAAACCGCCAAAGGTCAGGCAGAATCGGTTAAAATTCGCGCCCAAGCAGATGCCGATGCACGGGTGATTCAAGCCAAAGCCGAGGCAGAAGCATTAAACTTGATTGCTGAAGTACTCGCGGCTAATCCCGCTTTGCTTACGTATCAATACATCAATAAGATCGCCCCAGGCATTCAAGTTATGTTGGTCCCCAATAATATGCCATACTTGCTTCCTTTACCGACAATGGGACCGGCAACACCTACAAACAGTAATACGCTGCCGGTACCCAATCCCACTCCAACACCATAGGTGAAAACATGGATCAAGATGTTCTTAACTCAGGAAAACAAATCCGCCTGACAAGCTTATCTAGTTGTGCTGGTTGAGCGTCGAAATTAAGCGCCGAAGCGCTGGCGCAAGTTCTGCGCCCCATTCAAGGGATATTTAATCCCAGCAATTACCCGGATCTATTGGTTGGATTAGATGATCCTGATGATGCTGCAGTTTGGAAATTGGACGAACAACGTGCGCTGGTTGTCACCACGGATTTTTTTACGCCGGTCGTTGATGATCCCTATGACTATGGCGCCATTGCAGCCGCCAACGCGCTATCCGATGTATACGCCATGGGAGGGATCCCCTTCTTAGCCTTAAATATTGCTGCGCTTCCTCCCGACCTGCCGCCCCAAATCAGTGGTGAAATCTTACGCGGCGGTGCAGAGGCTGCTCATCAAGCTGGAGTGGTAATTGCCGGCGGGCATACCATCCAAGATAAAGAACCTAAATATGGATTAGTGGTAATCGGTTTTGTCCATCCCCAACATTTTCTATCCAAGCGTGGCGCAAAGCCGGGTGATAAGCTAGTCCTAACCAAACCTCTGGGTTTTGGTACAACCACGACCGCGTTAAAACAGGGTAAAGCTGAGCCGCAAGATATCGCGGAAGTAGTGGGATGGATGAAGAAATTAAATAAAACAGCTTCTGAAATCGCTGTTCAGCTTCAATTAACTACTGCCACGGATGTAACCGGCTTCAGTCTCCTTGGGCATGCCTGGGAAATTGCCAACCTTTCCCTGGTCGGGCTTCACTTTGATTTTCAAGCCATTCCATTTATCTCTTGCGCTCGAAAATATGGTGAGGAATTTATCTTTCCAGGTGGTTCAGCAGATAACCGCCTCTATTACAGTGAATATGTAGATTTCTCATCAAGCATATCAGAGGCTGAACAAATGCTCCTGTTCGATGCCCAAACCAGCGGTGGTTTATTACTGGTAGTGCCGGCAGAGAAAATCAACCGCCTTGAGGAAAAAGCCCAAGAATTACAACAGCCTTTTTGGGTCATTGGGGAAGTTACCAATACTCAGCGAATTAAAGTGGATTGAGTGAAAGTAACTTAGCAATTAGAACTTGGAAAAGAAAATTTTCACGATCGGATCCGGATTAACCCGCTAGGCGCAGTGAGAGCTGTCACCAATAGGGATACCTCGCTGCGCCCAACAACATTTCTTCTCGAATAGATCTCGGCTAGGTTTCCGATTCCACCCGTTCGATCTCGGGGAAAAACTGCTTTATTGTCCCTTCCACCCATCCATGAAGCGTATTGGGCTGCAATGGACAGCCCAGACACGCTCCGCCTAGTTTTACCCTCAGCACTTTTCCATTATATGAAAGAAATTCCACATTGCCGCCATGGTAATGCTCTATATAAGCGCTCAACCGTTCCAGTAAATCCTTTATCTGTGGTTCTTTTTCTACCTCTACCATCTCTTGCTCCTAATTGCTGCAAGAAGCAGTCACCAAGCCTTTTTTTAATAAGTTTACCACTTCTTGGTGGGTACTATTTAATCGTTCGGCGATGACATCCGCTAACCGTTCTAAAACCAAGACGCCGGTATCGGGATGTAAATCACAAAGCCGGCGTAAGTCTGCGCCGCGCACCCGTAATAATTGCGAATCCATCCCACAAATAGCACCTGAGGTATATTGCCGGCTGCCTAAAGCCGCTGACCAACCAACAATGCCGCCCGGTTTAACCCTGGCAACGATCAGCTCTGGCCCATCCTCTGGCTTATAGCGGACAATCACCTCACCACTCACCACTAGATAAAGGTATTCCGCTGATTCACCCTGCTCGAAAAGCAGCTCCCCTTCATTACAATCACAAGCCGAAAACAATGGGCGCAGCAAATCCCTTTGAGGAGGGGTCATGCCTTCAAAAAAGGGGGAACGGTCAAAAATATCCTTATCCATACAAATCCATACCATAAAATGAGATACAACAAATTTACCTTATGTTTGTGCTTCTTTCCTAGTGGCAAATGTCACCTTCCGCATGATATATTTCCGTAATCCGGTAAGCTTGATGGGCGACAAGGGTGATGATATAAAAAGAGACCGTCTTGGTGTCCCGACGGTCTCTAGCTATTAAATCAGCTTCTTAAGGGCTAACTTTATCCGAATTCTTTATTTCTAGGGTTAAATTTTCGCGTTGATGAAAAGTTAAATTATCACCGCTTTCATTCACATCCACTAAAATGTTTGCCCCTTCTTTAAATTCACCAGCCAATAAACTGATCGAAAGTGGACTCTCAACGTACTTTTGTAATGCCCTTTTTAATGGTCTCGCACCAAAAGTTGGATCGTAACCCACATCCGCCAGCCAATTACGGGCTGCTTCGGTTAACTCAACCGTAATCCCATTTTCAGCTAACCGCTCCCGCACCTCTTGCATCTGCAGCTCAACAATTTCTCGCATTTGCTCCAAAGAAAGAGGTGAGAAAGTGATTATTTCATCTATACGGTTCAAGAATTCCGGACGGAACGTACTCTTGAGCGCTTTTTCAATTTTCTCTCGTTCTAGACGTTCCTCTGAACTTTCCGATTTCTGCAAGAAGCCCAAACTGCCCGATTTGCGAACAAACTCAGTACCCAGATTACTCGTCATGATTAAAACCGTATTCCGGAAATCAACCACATTTCCTTGTCCATCAGTCAAACGACCATCATCCAAAATTTGTAACAATGCGTTCCAGACCTCTGGATGGGCTTTCTCGATTTCATCAAAAAGGATCACCCGATAAGGACGGCGTCGGACTGCTTCGGTTAATTGGCCGCCTTCTTCATAACCGACATATCCGGGTGGTGCCCCAAACAGCCGGGAAACTGTGTGTTGTTCGCGATATTCACTCATATCAATTCGAACCAAGGCATCTTCATTATCGAATAAAAATTCGGCTAATGCTTTTGCCAATTCTGTTTTACCCACGCCCGATGGACCGATAAAAATAAATGATCCAATTGGGCGATGAGGATCTTTCAATCCGGAGCGAGCCCGGCGGATGGCATCCGAAATCGCCCGAATTGCTTCATCTTGCCCTTTAATCCGCTCACTCAACCTCTTTTCCATATTAAGTAATTTCTCTGCCTCTGTCTCCATCATCTGCGAAACCGGGATACCAGTCCATTGAGCTACTACTTCGGCAATGTCGTGAACATCTACTACCTCATCCAATTGGTGTTCCGCTTCCCATTGATCGCGTTGGTGATTGAAGTCAGATTCTAGGCGTAACCGCTCAGCTTTCTTCTGAGCTGCTCTTTCATAATCCCGTTCGATTCCGGCTTGTTCTTCTTCTGCTGCCAGTCGATCAATTTCACTTTTCAATGCCTTCAATTCGGGTGGCAATGAGTACAAAGCTACTCGCAGCTTTGCAGCCGCTTCATCCATCAAATCAATGGCTTTATCAGGCAGGTGCCGGTCGGTCACATAGCGGGAAGAAAGCCGGGCGGCTGCTACCAGTGCATCATCGGAAAAATGCACCTTATGATGGGCTTCATAGCGATCACGCAAACCCCGCAACATTTGTATCGTATCTTCCACATTCGGTTCTTCGACATAAACTGGTGCAAACCGACGTTCGAGAGCAGCATCCTTTTCGATATGTTTGTGGTATTCATCCAGGGTTGTCGCTCCGATGCATTGCAACTCTCCGCGGGCTAATGCCGGTTTTAACATATTGGAAGCATCCATAGCTCCTTGTGCCGCTCCAGCACCGACCACTGTGTGTAACTCATCAATAAACATAATAATTTCACCCTGGGCGCGTTGCGTCTCCTCGATTACCGCTTTTAAACGCTCTTCGAATTCTCCACGGAAACGGGAGCCAGCGATCATCCCACCTAAGTCAAGGGCAAGGACGCGTTTGCCAATTAGGATTTCTGGCACATCGTTGCTGGCAATTTTCTGTGCTAAACCTTCTACAATTGCCGTTTTGCCAACGCCAGCTTCCCCAATCAAAACTGGGTTATTCTTCGTCCGCCGCGAGAGGATTTGAATGACCCGTAAAATCTCCGCGTCTCTGCCGATAACCGGGTCCAGCTTCCCCTCACGGGCAGCTTGGGTGAGATCGCGCGAATATTTTTCTAAAGTGCGATATCGGGTTTCTGCTTGAGGGTCGGTTACCCTTTGCCCGCCACGAATTTGCTGGATCGCCTCATATACCCGCTCTCGGGTCACTCCGGCTCCTTCGAGCAATCGCGCGGCTGGGGTACTGCGCTCACTCAAAATAGCTAAAAAGATATGCTCAGTGGAAATATAATCATCGTGCAAACGGTTAGCTTCCTCGTTAGCAAGGTCAATGATTCTTTTCACTCGCGGAGTAATGAAGATCTGGCCTGCCCCACCTCCAAATATATTCGCTTTCGGACTAGTGCGCAGGATATAATCCAACCGGTCAATTAAAAGGTTGGAATCGATTTTCAAGGTTTCTAAAATTTGTGGAATCACGCCCTGTGGCTGTTCAATCAACGCCAGCAGAATATGTTCTGTATCTATTTGATTGTGCCCATAGCGTTGAATGATCTCAGCGGCGCGTTGTGCAGCTTCCTGTGCCCGCTCCGTAAAACGGTCAAATCTCATCATGGTAATTTATCCTTCCTTCGTCCATTCATCCTGAAATTTCTTTCAGAACCATTTTTTTCATTTTGTTTTCGTTTCTAAAAAATTTACACTCTTCTATCAAATTATAACATTTGTTCTGATATAGTATTCCTTAAGGTTGTTAACATTACATAAGAAATCCATCAATATTTCACACAATTATTATCCAATTTTCTTTTTACTCGTCATTCTCGAGATTGTCTTCATCCTCAGCGACATATACTTCCCGCTCACGGCTGCCGTTCAAAACTGGGCCTACCACCCCCATTTCTTCTAATTCATCCATTAATCTAGCCGCGCGCGGATAACCTATATGGAGCTTCCGTTGCAATAAGGAAGCACTTGCCCGATGGCTTTTCTGTACCACCTTTATAGCTTCTTCGATTAACACATCATGATCTTCTAATGGGATATTCTCTTTCAGAAATTCTTCCCAAGGAGGGACTACTGCCTCCCCTGATGGATGAATGCTCTGCCAGAAAGTGATCACCCGCTCAATTTCTTGGTCACTTACCATCACACCCTGACAGCGCAAAGGCGCACTTGCTTCTGGGGGTAAAAAGAGCATATCACCATGCCCCAATAAAGCTTCTGCTCCATTAGTATCTAAAATTACCCGTGAATCAACCGATGACGCTACCGCGAAAGCGATCCGAGCTGGAAAGTTTGCTTTAATCAAACCGGTAACCACATCGGTGCTGGGACGCTGGGTTGCCACAATCAAATGGATGCCAGTAGCCCGGGCAAGTTGGGCAAGCCGGATTAACGCCGGCTCAGTCTGCTCTGGAGCCGACATCATCAGATCAGCTAATTCGTCAATGATAATTACAATATGAGGGAGTGGAGTGATATCTTTTCGCCGATGCGCTTTTTTGTTGTAGGTTTCCAGATTGCGCGAATGGGTCGCTTCTAGAATTCGATAGCGTTGATCCATTTCGGCGACAGCCCATTGCAACACGCCCAATATTCGATCCAGTTTTGTTTCCACTTTTCCTAAAAGATGAGGTAATCCATTAAAGCGGATCAATTCCACCATCTTTGGATCAATCATTACCAAGCGCAATTCATTTGGTGTATTGTTCATTACTAAACAAGTTGTCAACGCAGCAATGCAAACCGATTTTCCTGAACCGGTTGTCCCGGCAATCAATAAATGCGGCATCTTCGCCAAATCGCCCACAACCGGGTTTCCAGAGACATCCCTGCCTAGGGCAATCGCTAAGGGCGATGCCACTTTATAAAACGCTTCATGTTCGAGGATTGGTCTCAACCGAACAACAGAAGTTCGAGAGTTGGGAACTTCAATTCCAATGTAAGGTCTACCAGGGACGGGCGCTTCAATCCGTAAGCGCTCTGCGGATAAAGCTAAAGCCAGGTCTCGGTTTAGGGCAGCAATTTGAGCCACCCGTATTTTTTGCCGGGCTGCCTCTCCATCTCCTCCATTCTTCTCTAAAAATCCCGGTTCGACTGCATACTGCGTAATGGTTGGACCAACTCGATATCCTACAACTTTCGCCGGGATCCCAAATTCGGCTAAAGTTTTTTCAATTAATCCCGCAGTTAAATTAATCGTCCGTTCATCTGGTTTGAATGCTGTCTCTTGGACGAGGATATCTAAACCGGGCAGCCGCTCATCACGGGGAGGAATCTCGACTAAGGTACTGGATTTATTTTGCGGAGAAGGCAGGCGCTTTTTAAATTCTCGCGGTAATGGATTAAATCGCTTCCTAAATGGAACATCTTCTTCAGTAGTTTGAGCTGCCTGTTCAAGCGAAGCACTGCTCACCACTGGTTGCGGTTCCGTTACTATGGGATGTGGTTCCTCTAATTCTAACCAAAGTCTCTTGATTATCCCCGTTGCTAAAGAAACCAAAAATAACCCAGAAACCAATAGTAGAAAACCAAATAAGACCCTGCCTACTAAACCCAATGGTAAAAACAACCCGCCTAGGGTACGGGCTAATCCCCACCCGATCATGCCTCCATCTAAACCTGCCTCAGCTCGTTCAAAATTTACTCCCCCCAACACGCTTAGAAACGCTAAAGAAATTAGAGCAGCTATTATGATGGCGATAATCTTGCCCAATTTCTTTCTGAGAAACAACGATTGTTGCTTCAGGCGGTTAATTCCCAAGAAACACAGAAGCAATCCAATCCATAAACTTCCCCATCCAAACCACAATCGCAAAACGTTCACCCACCAGCTTAAAATACCTTGATTCCAATGAGGGGCGACAATTCCAAATAAAGTCATCAAGCCAAGCGCAAGTAAGATAATTCCGCAAATATCATTTTCATAACGACGAAAGCGAGCAATGAAATGGAGATGAGAAATTTGAGGGTCATTTTTTTGGATGGAACTGTTCGTCCCAAAATGGACCTTTTTATTGGTCTTTGTCATGTATAACCTCTTCGGTTTATCCTATTACTTTAATTGTAACTGCAATGAGGTAATCAGCAATCCCATTAAAATCAACGCAATACCACTTAATTTAAAAATATTGGGAATCTCATTGAAGAGAAAGAAAGCCAAGATAGTCGTACCAATTGGTTCACCCAATAAGGCAATGGAAACAAACGCGGTTGGCAAATAACGTAAAGCCCAATTGAAGGAAGTATGCCCAATCAATTGCGGTACGATCGCTAAAGCTAAAAACCAGCCATAGGCTTCCTTAGGATAGTTCAGCAGAGGAATACGCCTAAACCAGATCCAAGTTAATAAAACTAACGCTGCAATCCCATAGCTGAGGAAAATGTAGGCAGTTAATGATAACCGTGGACGGAGCTTTCGCCCAGCTAATAAATACCCGGCTGCCATGATGGCGCCTAAAAGGGCTAAGCTATCTCCCAAGATGGCTCGCCCAGCGAAAAAGGTGGAGAGGGATGGACAGATGAGCATCCACCGATTCCAGGTACATTGATCGCTCAAACCCACAATAACACTTCCCAACACTGCCAGCAACATCCCGAGGAACAATTGACGACTAATCTTCTCCTTCACCGTAAATGGATTAAGGACTGCTACCCAAAGCGGCGTGGTTGCCACCAGTGTAACCGAGCTGGCAATGGTTGTATATTGCAAAGAAGTAATCCAAGTAACAAAATGCAAAGCCAGAAAAGCGCCAGAAAGGAAAGCCATCCCACGAGTTTTCCAATCTAACTGAGACACCTCCTTTTTATGAGAAATAAAAACAAAAGGTGTTAGGAATAGAGCAGCCAAGCCGAGCCGATATGCTGCAACCGTTATAGACGGTGCATAGGCAAGCGCCTTGCGCACGAAAATTGCCCCATTGGAGACAGCCAAAATGCCAATACTTAAAACAATCAGCGGAGAGAAAGAGGGTTTTTCGGTCAAGTGTCTTTTTTACGGTGAATATGCCAGATCACCTTTCCATCAATTTGGTGTTCTGCCACTAATCCAATTTTATGGCTGTTGATACTATGCGGGTGTTTACCTGCCACCCAGTATAATCGCTTGGGATCTACTTTGACTATCCGCTTGATTAACATTCCATAATGTGGGTGATGAAAAACGATTTGGTCGCCCGGATGAAAATGAGAGAAGAAAGGGATTTTGATGACAACCACAAAATCCCCTTCTTGGATCTCTGGTGACATGCTTTGACCGCGTATACGCCAGATTTTAAGTATCACAAGACTGGATAAACCAACTCCAATGCCGGCGCATAAGGCGCTTTTGCTCGTTTAGTGGCAATTCCTTTGGTTTCCCAAAATATTTGCGCAAATTCATTAACCGCTTCAACAAACTGTTCACCAATTTGGCGGTCTGCCGTTTGGCGTACTTTGGAACCCAATTCCATGATCTTATGCACGAGTTCATGGGTCTGAGGGAATTTTTCGAAATGCTGAGCTTTGAAATAGTCACCCCAAATGATTCGAATCTCGTGCTTTGCTTTTTCGGCATGTTCTTCTTTAATGGCAATATATCGGGTCATGCTGTTATGGTAATCGAGCTTAGAAAGTTCTGTTTTTCCGTCCAAGTCTTTCATCAAGTCCATCATTCGAACCACTGTCAGCGCAGCAATTTGGGCAGTGATCGGATCATAAATCCCACAAGGGATATCACAATGCGCCTGAGCTCTTGGGAAAGGAATTAAATGATCTAGCCAATCAAGAATACGATAGAACATGGTAACCTCCTTATAATAAAAACTTTTTAGTAAATCTCCTCACTCTCTATCTGATTTTCATCATACATGCGAAAAGTTGTCATGTCAAGGAATTAACCAATCAAGCGAACGAAACCAGATCGGTGAACTCAACGCAATTGATTGGCTAATACCGATAAGGATTGCAGAAAATTTATCCAGTCTATTACCGGTTAATTCTGTACTTCGGAAATAAAAATTCCCTACCGACGAATCCCTGATTTTCCCGCGTAAATCCACCCTTAGCTGCATGTTCATCGCTGTTATCAAGAAGAAATGATTTCTGCCCTATCGCTGACAGCTCGGTTCACCCGCGCTTTTCCGTGTCGGTTCATATATAATATTAAAGCGAATGGTCGCCACTATCCAGCCTGCCAGTACATAAATTCACACTTTCCTGCTTCAACAAGCCTTCATCTTTTTCCTCATTTTTTTCTTGCGATTAAACTGAAAATGCGGGATAATCATACTATCATCACCCCTCTCTGCATCCAAGTCTACTCACAATTTACTTATGAAATCGAAAAGGAGGAATTATGGCACAACCCATTCCGATGAAGGATTATTCCGATAAATCCTTTTGGCTGGCGACTTATGGTTCGTATACCCCCAACCCCCCACTAGAAGGTGAACTCAAGGTTGATACTGCCATCATCGGGGGCGGCTTCACCGGTTTGTCTACCGCTTATCACCTTAAAAAATTTGAACCCTCTTTGCGGGTTGCAGTGCTAGAAAGTGAGGTAGTTGGGTATGGAGCCAGTGGCAGAAATGGGGGATTTTCGATGACTCTCTTTGGATTAGAGCCAGCAGTTACCAAAGCGCTCTTTGGACAACAACGTACCGGAGAAGCACACCGCTACATGGAAAGGGCAGTAGATTATGTTGACCAATTAATCAAAGAACACAACATCCAGTCCGATTACTGGTTCCCAGGCTTCTTCCGAGTTGCTACCACACCTGGTTATGTTAAACGCATTCAGCATGATTTAGAACTGCTTACCTCTATGGGAATCAGCGGGATTGAGTGGATTGATGCTGATCAAGTACGTTCCGAGGTAAATTCCCCACTCTTTCTAGGAGCATGGTGGGAACCGCGCTGTGGATTACTTAATCCTGCTAAACAAGTTAGAGAATTAAAACGAATAGCCCAAGATTATGGTGCCTTGGTCTATGAAAATTCCCCTGTGGAAGAAATCAAGCGAGAGAGGCAATTCATTCTTACCACCCCGCTAGGCAAGATTACCGCTGACAAATTGGTTTTCGCAACCAATGCCTATTCCCATCTCATCCCGCTTTTACGCAGCAAGCAGATACCTGCCTTCACTCACATGGTCATCACCGAACCGTTGCAAGAGGAGCACTTACAATCCATTGGATGGAAAAACCGCCAGGGCATAGAAGATGCCCGCAATCTGGTCCATTACTTTCGATTAACGGTGGATAACCGTCTTGCCATGGGGGGAAGCGATGTCTCGATCGCCTATGGCCGAGACATGGATAAAGATAAAAATCCAACCACTTTTCAAACACTCGAAAGAGATGTCCGCCTCTTATTCCCGGCATTGAAGGATATTCAATTTACTCATCGCTGGGGTGGGCCTGTCTCTGTCCCGGTGGACATGGCTCCAGCGATTGGATATTTAGGCGATCAACGTGCAATTTACTCTGTTGGTTGTGTCGGCCATGGGGTCGCAATGACCCATTTGAATGGCTGGACAATCGCCGATTTAATCCTCGAACGAAAAACTGACCTTACCGATATATGGTTCGTTAATCGGCGCATTATCCCATGGCCACCCGAACCACTCCGCCTAGCCGCCAGTCACTTAATTCGTGGCTATATGCGCATCGAAGACCGGCTCTACGAACGGAATTTACCTGCTAGTAACTAATATAGCTAATCCTTAACAGCTTGCTTCCGCAATGAGTAGGAAGCAAGTTTTTTTATATACAACCTATTCTAATAAAACATTTATCATTCCCCTCTTGCATTAATTTATAAATAGTTGTAATATTATCTTAATTATCATATTATTTCCACCAAACATGGTGGGGAAAAAAGAGAAAAGAAAGGAAATAGCTATGTCAAAACAATTTGTTGTCCCTGAACTCGGATATGCGTTCAATGCCCTCGAACCGGTGATTGATTCCCGTACAATGGAACTGCATCACGATAAGCATCATGGCGGTTATGTAGCAAATTTGAATAAAGCGCTTGAAAAAGCACCGGAATTCTTCGATTGGGATATTCATGATATATTACGGAACATCAACCAAGTTCCAGAGAGCATTCGTACCAATGTTCGGAACAATGGTGGCGGGCATGCTAATCATGCCCTCTTTTGGCAGATTCTTGCCCCTGGTGGAGCAAAATCACCATCCGGAAAGCTAGCAAGTGAAATCAATTTAACCTTCGGATCATTTGATTCTTTTGTGGAAAAATTGAGTAATGCAGCCATTTCTCAATTTGGGTCGGGATGGGGTTGGCTGGTTGTAGATGGGTCTGGTAAACTCCAGGTTTACTCCACCCCAAATCAAGATAGCCCTTTGATGCAAGGCCATTTTCCTATATTTGGAATAGATGTGTGGGAGCACGCCTATTACCTAAAGTACCAAAACCGACGGGCTGATTATGTTAAAGCCATTTGGCAGATAGTTAATTGGACGCAGGTAGAAAAGTTTTACGCCGATGCGAGTTAATCGCTCTTCCAGCGAGCGCTCAATCAAAATACTACAAAATTGAATCCGCCCGAATCAGTTCTCCCTTTCCTCCCAGCTCTCTCCACAAACCTGGAGAGAGCTTCTCTGTAATCCCTATTATTCTCCGCGTTCTTTCCTGATACATACCGGCAGTCTTTAAAACCCTAATTAACAAACAATTCCAATTCGAAAAGTGTTGATTAAATCGGCAAATCTAAAGAAGAGCCAGTATAATCAGTTTATCTTCTTCTTTGGATAAATCCATGATCAAACCACCTATGCGGCCTTTTCAGCTTGAACGATACTTTGCAAAATATGAATTTAAGGTACGCCATCTGCTTAGCCCATCGGATTGTGAAGCGCTGTCGCTGGCAGAACTGCTAGACCTTGCCGATGAAATAACCCGCCAATTATGGGATAATTTGCGACTCGCCTACACCGAATCAGCCGGTCATCCGCTCCTCAGGCAAGAGATTAGTCAGTTTTACAATCAGATAACGGCCGAACAAATCCTTGTCGCCGCGCCTGAAGAAGCTATCTTGCTCGCCATGCAAGCCATCTTACATCCCGGAGATCATGTCATCAGTATTTTCCCTGCCTACCAGTCTCTTTACGAAATCTCACGAGGTTTGGGTTGTGATCTGACCTTTTGGCAAGTTCAAGAAACCCAATCGGGGTGGAAATTGGATTTAAATGAACTCGAAAAACTTTACCGACCACAAACCCGATTGCTTGTCGTCAATTTCCCTCATAACCCTACTGGTTATCACCCCACCCAAGAAGAATTCCTAACCATTATTGAATTTGCCCGCCATCACCACCTTTACCTTTTCAGCGATGAAATGTATCGTTTGTTAGAATATCCCCCGAATCAAGCTTTACCGCCCGCAGTTGATTTATACCCATTAGCAATTTCATTAAGCGGGCTATCCAAATCTTTTGCACTACCGGGTTTACGGATTGGCTGGCTTGTTTCCCAGTCTACTGACGTGATCGAGAAATGTGCCATCCTCAAAGATTACACCACTATATGTTCCAGCGCTCCATCTGAAATCCTAGCCATGATCGCATTGAGAAACCACTCAGCCATTCTTCGTCGCAACCAAAAGATCATCCTAGAAAACCTAGCTATTGCTAAGGATTTTTTCAATCGCCATTCTCAAATCCTTTATTGGATAGCCCCTCAAGCCGGCTCTGTGGCGTTGGCTCGTTGGGTTGGAAATTTGAATTTTTCCACCATCTACCAGCAAATTCTCGAGGAAAAAGGGTTGATGTTATTACCGGGCTCAGTCTTTGAGATAGAAGATAGTTACTTCCGTTTGGGTTTAGGCAGACTCTCTTTCCCTCTGGCGTTGGAAAAATTAGAAGAATGGATCAAAACAAAAAATCTGCTTGATTTCAGTAGTTAAAAGAGTTAGTCACTCTGCCTTGACATTTTTAAAATATTCGCTCAGCCTTATCAAAATCTCATCGGTCTCTTTAGCTTTATTTTCTGTTCTGGTAAGAAAATTCCATTCATCCATAAGCAACCCTGCAGGCAAGTTTTTCGAGCGTTGCCAAGCCAGGTACTTTCCATCCGCGTACTTACCCGATTTTGGGGATTGATTTTTTCTA
>DYKV01000411.1 GCA_020722415.1 Anaerolinea sp. | reverse complement strand
ATCTCATAAAGATCTTTTGATCCCGGGCTTTTTTACGTTGGGCCAGAAGTTCTTTGGGGTGATCCGGATCTTCAATGTCTTGATAGCGGTCATAGGTTCGGCTGTGCCGGGCAATCAGTTTATCCTGTAAATAAATACACAGCCGATCCGGATAGGTTTTAAGGGTGAGCAAAGCGCCGGCGTATTGGGCCGGGACCGAGTAGCGGTTGGCATCCAATTTGATGCGGAACTGAGACGATGCCCGTACGGCAGAGATGGTGGCAATATCAAAGGGATGGGACGGCAGGGGATTGAGATAAGGCCGTTCTTTTTCAAAAAGCTCGATGGGTTTTTGCCGGGTGGCGCCGTGGATGCGGACATTGGCGATAGAATCCAGCCATTGCCGGGCAGCCGGGTTTAAGGCAGAAAAATCCGGTATCGTAAGGCCAGAAAGAAAATTATGTTTGACATATCCCACTCCATTTTCCACGCGGCCTTTTTCATTGCCTTTGCCGACGTTACACGGGGAGATAGTGAAACCATAGTGATTGGCAAAATCCAGATATTTGGGATTAAACACGGGCGCCTGCCCGATAATTCTGGAAAGCACGGCGGATTTGAGATTATCCACCATGATTTTTTTAGGGACTGCGTTAAAGAACGAAAAGGCGTTCTGGTGGCAGGCAAGAAAGTGCTCCATGGTTTGGGAGACGGTAAATTCCAGGTAGATCATCCGGCTGTAGCACAAGACCATGACAAAGAAGCTCAAGCGCCGGACAGAGGAACCGACCCAAATGATCCCCAATCCACTTGGGCGCACTCACCTGGAGCAAACGCCAGGGTCAGATACGCCGGTGAGTGTTTAGGCCGGATGATGCGCACGTAATCCTTGACAATGGAATAGCCGCCGTCAAATCCCATCTCCCGGAGACGCTGAAGAATTTGCGCGGCGCTGTAGGGATGGGCGGTGAGCAGGCGGAGAATATCGTTTTTAAAAGGATCGAGTTTGCTTTTTTTCTGTGTGGATTTTCTGGGTTTAAACCGGTCCTGGTTAAGGCATTTGGCCACGGTGCGGGGATCAAGGGATAGCTCCCGGCTGATCTGTGCGGTTCTTAACCCATGTTGTTTTTTGAGATTTTTGATTTTGCAGAACAGTTCGTAATCGATCATGAGGCCTCCTTGATGATCTGTTTAAAGATATGGCCCAGCAATTGCGGCTGGGTGGATGAGCGTTTGGGCATGTCCGCCGATGGGGCTTGAAGACCCAAGACCTGATACATGGGTTTTTGCCAGGCGATCAGGCCGCTGCGGATCAGTTCCAGACGTGCCTGGGCCAGAGTATGATCATCCATGTTCAGGCGTTGTATAATGGAGACGTCGGAGTAATAGCTTAAGCCCTGGGCGTCAGCCACGGTGACCAGAAACAGATAAAAAGTTGCGGCTTTATGGCTTAATTGGTCGATGTAATGGTCACGGACCAGCCGATGATCCACCCAGCTGAAGTGTTTGGGAATCTTTCGGATGCGCTGCGGACAGATGAGACGTTTTTGCATGTGGGCCTCCTTTTGCATGATTGGGTTGATAGAGAATATCGTTGCCCAATTGTTGCATGCGGCCGATGGTCAAGGCGATGTCATCTTGTAACGCAGAACCGGTGAACTGGGAGATTAACCCAATTAAAACAGCAGGTTGATGCGTTAAGACATCTTGTAACGCATGTTTTGCCAAGTTGGTATTAACCGCCTGTTTTTGTTTTGCATTTTCATTTAAGACATCTTGTAACGCATTTTGTTTTTTACGCCAGTATCCGGGATGGGTTTTTCGCCAGGCTTGGACGCGCCGGACATGATCGGGACCGGAGAAGTAGTTTTTGTTTTCAGGTTTATTGAGCCATCGTTTTTGACTGGCGGCTTTGCTGGCTTTTTTGCAATCCGGCTTGGAGCAGAACTCCTGGTGATAGGCGTTTTTGGGGTCCGGAGTGAACAACTTATTACAGTGTTTGCATTTGCGTTTTTTCTTGCGTCTGATCATCGGTCAATACCTCCGGCGACAATCATGAACGCATATAAAGCCTCTTGGAAGAAGAAGTTATCCGGGAAGAAAACGAGGAAGAAATTTTTATAAAAAGAATGATGGGAAGAAGAACCCAGGAAGAAAAGTCACATTTTGTGATCGGCGGTTATTCAACAAAATAAGGTCGCCGGTGAGA
>DYKV01000410.1 GCA_020722415.1 Anaerolinea sp. | reverse complement strand
CACAAAAAACACTTAAACCCCGTTGTATATTATGTACAACGGGGATTTGGTGAATCCATAAGGAATTTGAGGTAAAGAGAAATTGGCAGTACCTAGATTAGCTGATCTGGAGGGATTGGCAAAACAAGCCGGGCAAATTTTGCGTGATGGATACCAGCCACTACCCGGCTCGGTCAATCATTTAAACATCTCTTATAAAGGTCCAATAGACTTAGTCACCGATATTGATCGCCGTTCGGAAAATTTTTTGCTGCAAGAAATAAAAAACGCATTTCCCGGTCATCATATCATCGCCGAAGAAAGCGGCGGTCAAAGCGGTAATTTAGAACATGTTTGGTATATAGATCCCCTCGATGGTACCGTGAATTATGCCCATGGCATTCCGATTTTCTCGGTGTCGATCGCATATCAGGAAGCGCGGCAATTGGTCCTTGGGGTAGTGTATGACCCAATGCGAGATGAGTGCTTTAGCGCAGAATTAGGAAAAGGTGCCTGGATGAATGGGCAGCCAATCCGCCCCTCTCATGCAACCGACCTCGGTCATTGCCTGTTGGTGACTGGTTTTCCCTATGATATCCGCACAACAGCCCAAAATAACCTCGATCACTATGCCCGCCTTTCTATCCTTTCGCAAGGCGTCAGACGACTTGGATCTGCTGCGCTCGACACAAGTTATGTCGCTTGTGGGCGCTTCGATGGTTATTGGGAGATGGAACTCTCACCCTGGGATGTAGCTGCCGGAGGATTAATCGCCCGTCAAGCAGGGGCAACTGTGACCAATCTGAAAGGAGAAGCTGACTTTTTAAGCCAACCGCAATCCATCATAGCTGCACCAGCGCCAATTCATGCCCAATTATTGGCTTATTTTCAGCAGAACTAGAAGGTGGATTTTCCCCATGCGATAGCTGCGCCTCTATTAATATTTGCTATAAGCATATATTTTCCTGATCAAGCCATTTTCCACTTGAAACAAGCTAACCCCGCGCAGATGGTTCGATTTTCCGTCAGTTTCGATCCAGGTCAGTTTCCAGCGCACTACACTGCGTAATCCCAACCCAAATATATCTTCAATTTCGATATGGGATGCCTGTGTATTTTGAAAATAATCTTTCCAAAATACAGACAAGTTCTCTCTTCCTAAGTAAAGTGTACCATCTGGGATTGGGCTAGTATGTTCATAAACACAGTCTTCACTAAGTAGACTCATCATTCTCTCAGGATCATGCTGGTTGAAGCAATCATAAAAATCCAAGGCAATCCGCACGGCTGATTCGACCTTAGCCATTTTCATGAGAAAACCTCTAGTTATCCTTTATTGCGCAAACATGCTTCAACCTGTTTTAGGTCTACCCGCGAGGTCATATCTAAACTTAATGGCGTAACTGCAATGTGCCGGTTAACCCGTAAAACATACGAATCTGTGCCTGGTAAGGCATCGTTGGAATCCTGCGCCAAGCGATACCCCACCCTTCCGGGTTGACTCCAGGAGGCGCGTTCCGGCCGCAAGGGTTCATAGTACCGTTTTCGGGAAAGACGGCAAATTTCCCAGGGAGTTTCGATTGTCGCATCAGAAGGGATATCCACTTTCAGCACATCCACATCATAGGGAAACTGACAATTCAGCAATAAATCGCTAAAGTAACGGGCAAAATATGCCGCTGCACTGAAATCAATTTGAGTTGAATAGGAGAGGTGGTATCGGGTTTCGGTTTCCAGGGAGATTGCCAGGGCTGGTATACCCAATGAAGCAGCTTCTAATGCCGCACCCACGGTCCCGGATACAGTGATACCGGTGCCTAGATTTTCCCCATAGTTAATCCCTGAAACCACCAGATCGGGGCAGCGTGGAAGAATTTCTAATACCGCATGGAGGACAGTTTGAGCGGGCGTGCCACCAACCGAATACACTGGCCACTCTTTATCATTTACCTGAATGCGATGTTCTTGGATAATGCCATCCGATGTAGAAGGCAACGAACGTCCAGCCCCGGAATATTGTTCCCGGGGAGCTGCCACATGCACATAGCCGAGATCGCTCAGGGTTTTGGCTGCCGCCCATAAACCAGGCGATCGAATACCGTCATCATTGGTAAGGAGTATTTGTATATCAGGCATCGTATCTATTTATACCACTGATAATTGATTCTATTAGGAGAAATCAATTTAACAAATTTTACTAAAAGAAAACCCA
>DYKV01000038.1:10963-14880 GCA_020722415.1 Anaerolinea sp. | reverse complement strand
GGGTCATCTCTTTCAATGTTCGCTGTTCTTCACTATCTAAGTTTATAATGTATTTTTTTCCTTGGCTTTTTCAGGGCCTCCTTTGCCCTGATTTGTGCAAGTTTCGTTCCATCTTATGTACTGTAACTAACTACTAGGACATTTCTATCTTGCCTTGACATGTTATAAGAAGAGAGTGTTTAGAAAGTCAGATTTTCAAGGCAATTTTGCGTATTTTGTAGGAAAACCGCCATATATGAGAGAGAAAGGATTACGTCTCCTTAAACCAGTTCGCCGCGTAGGATTTACCATGGATATACAGGATGGACTTAAAATGGATATACAAGATGGACAGGATAATAAGAAATATTCCGAAATCACACAGGCAATGATTAGATGTACATTCATTGTGGTCAACAAACCAGGCGCGGCATTTGTTGAGTCGGTCTATGAGGATTAGTAAGGACTGACTTTTATCCGGTGCATTCTGTCCATCAATGTTAATTTAGTTTTTCCTTGCGCAAAACTCGTTTTTCAACACTCTCTAAGAAATCTATATCAATAAATCTTTAAAAGCAAAGTATTTTGGGTTAGAAATTAAATTCGAGTCAACCTCAATAACCGGAAATACATGCTCTTAAAAAACCACCTGTTCCCAAAACGACCTACAAGCGATTATCCATTCGAACTTTTACCAAACACCTATTTTTCTTTGCATAACAACCCTCATTTACTCTTTAATACAGGGGAAACCATAATGTAATAAATATTACATTCTTAATATTTTGTAATTAATATTGCTTTTTTGTGTTTATACTATATAATGTTAAAACATTTCTAGCATATATGTATGGGAACAAACCAATGGTTCATTATGGGAGCTTAGAAGAGCGTATAAATCAATCTCTCAATTCCTTAAGCCCGAAATACAGACGGATAGCGAATTTTATCCTAAGCAATCGCTATTTTGCATCCTTTGCATCCACTAGTCAAATTGCAGATAAAGTTGATACAAGTTCCGCAACTGTTGTGCGTTTTGCCCAAACACTTGACTACGAAGGTTATCCTGAACTGCGGGAAGCAATACGTGCTGAACTTCCCAAATACAATACTGCCGCCAAAAAAATGGAAAAGCGGATTAGCAGTAATCAGGCATTATCCACAACCCCCCAACAAGTGTTTTATACCGATGTTCAGAATATTGAACAAACGCGAAATAATCTCTCTGAAGAGCACTTGAATGACGCCCTAAATGCGATAATAAAAGCCCGTCACATCCTGGTAATCGGCAGTGGTCTTTCCAGCTCATTGGTCGTTTTCCTAGCACACTCTCTCAGTGTTATGGGCTTTACCGCCCTAGAGTTACATGGCGAGAGCCTTCAATCAGTGGTGAAATTGTCACAAATGCAGCCTGATGATCTACTTATCGCCATTGATCTATGGCGTTATGCGCGTGTAACCGTCAATGCGGTGACAATGGCTAAGGATCTTGGTGTACATACAATTGCCATCACCGATAATTTTGTATCACCTCTAGCCCGACTTGCAAACCAAGCCTTCGAAATTGCTACCGAAGGTGTCGCACACAGCTTATCGATCACAGCGGCAATGTCACTTATTAATGTCATCATTGCAATGCTGGCTGATCGAGTTCCGCAGCAGGTGGTTGAATCCCTAAAAAAAGTAGATAATGCATACCGAAATAACAATTTGTTAATCATAAAATGAATTATCAAATCACCATCTGCGGCGGTGGTAACGCCGCCCACACATTAGCTGGACTATTAAGCAGCCAACCCAATCTGTCAGTTCATATCTTTGCACCATATGGTAACGAAGCGGAACAATGGCAAATGGGCATAAGGAGTAGTGGTGGCATTAAAGTACATACTCAAGAAGGTCTTCGCATGGGTAGACCGAATTTAATTAGCGCTGATGCTCATAGCGCCGTTCGAGGTTCCCAGCTTGTAATCCTAGCGTTACCCGCCTTTGCCCACGAGGATACTCTCTCGCAAATCGCGCCACATCTACAAAAAGGAACATGGCTCGGGGCTATGCCAGCCCGCGGTGGTTTTGACCTAGCAGTGCGCGACGTTTTAGGAGACTTGGCTGCTCAAATCGTTATCTTCGGCTTTCAAACTCTTCCCTGGGCTTGTCGCGTCCAAAAATATGGCCAAGAAGCACAAATACTTGGAACAAAAGAAGTGGTAGACATTGCCGCATTGCCACCTACACAGGCTCTAATTATCGCTTCCCAGCTACAGGAATTGTTAGGCTTACACCTTAATCCCGTGGATAATTTTCTCAGTCTGACTTTAGCTGACACAGGGCAAATTATCCACCCTGGAATAATGTATGGGCTATTCCACAATTGGGACGGCACCCCTGCCGAAAAACCGCCCCTCTTTTACCAAAGTGTAGATGAAAATATCGCCAGCATACTGCAACAGATGAGCAATGAAATCCTCTCCCTGCGTAATACGTTAGTAAAACTTTATTCAGATTTAAATCTAAATTCAGTGCTTTCTATTGAAGAATGGCTGAAGCGCTCCTACCACTCAAACATTGTTGACGACAGTTCATTGCAATCCTGTTTTGCCACCAATCGCAGTTACGCCGGTCTGCAAGCACCAATGCTGAAAACTGAAACCGGCTTTGTCCCAGATTTCCAGGCGCGGTATCTATCAGAAGATATTCCTTACAATTTACTGGTAACGCGTGGCATTGCAGAACTAACCAACATATCCACCCCAACCATTGATAAAGTGATTTATTGGGCTCAAGCGCGGCTGGCTATGGAATACATTGATTCTGGTAAGTTAACTGGAAGAGATTTATACAAAACCCGCTCACCGCAACGTTACGGTTTCAAAGAGCTAAACCGTTTTCTGCAAGAAGCGAACTACAGGTGACTTACAAATAAAACCTTTTTGCACACTCATATGAAATATATATACTTACTTGCTAGGATTAACCCAACACAAAACAATTATCACCCCAAATCAATCTGGACATGTACCATTACCCATAAAACTTATTGGAGGAATATTTATGAAAACCCCTATTGATGATGGCGATGCAAAAAACCAGCATCCAACACCTAAACGTCGAGTTATGGTAGGAGCAATCGGAAAATGTGTACACAACCTAGGTGTTGAGAATTTCGCTGAGTGGATGGAAGATCAGGGCATCGGCTATGTAGCTGTTAAACTTGGCCCAGCTGTACCTATCCAAGAAGTAGTAAACAAAATTCGGGAAGCCCGACCCGAAGTGGTTGGTGTTTCAATGAGGTTGGGCGACCTGCATCTGGATGAATTGATCACCGAATTCGTTGAGGCAGTAACGAAATATGGTCTAGGCCCGCGTGAAAGTGGGATTCGCTACTGCTTCGGCGGTTTACGCCCAGCAGCCAATTTGGTACGGGCTATGACTGGAAAGCCATTGGAGGAAGATCGCTTCATTCGCGACGAAGAACGCCATTACGACCTTGCTGCCGTGGCGGCAGAGTATAAAATTCGTCCCGAATTCCAGAATTTCTTCGAACTGATCACTGACGATTTCGTTACAATGGAAGAACTTGAAAAATTTGCCCTGAAGAAATCATTATCACACAAGCAAATTGAACAAAAATGGTCAGACTCTCTTGTGGAGCGAATCCAACAAGTGCGTGAACTGGAAAACCGTCCTATCATCCGCGCCCACATTGGTATTGCAGCAGAAACAATTGAACCAACTATTGCGGCAATTGAGAAGCTTTCCGATGCAGCCGCCCTTGAAATCGTATCTCTAGCACCTGACCAGACCTCACAGGAACTACTCGCTAAATTTATTCGTGGAGAAGAAGATCCAAGCAATTATCTTGCAGGCCAAGGTGGCGCTCCAATCCGCACCGTTGAAGATCTCAAGCGTCTTAAAGCTGCTTCACGGCGGGGTAATTT
>DYKV01000038.1:0-10863 GCA_020722415.1 Anaerolinea sp. | reverse complement strand
GACATGCAGGTAACTGACCATGTGCTATCTGCCATCATCGCCTTGAAAAAGGGTATCAAACACTATGTTATGCAGATGATGTTCGAACTACCGCCTGAAATATCTGCCATGGACGACCTAGCAAAGATGAAAGCAGCTTATGAGTTGGCAGCAATACTTCCTCGACATTTCGATTTCAATATCATTAGAGAGACCCGCTCCGGTCTACCGAGCTTTCCACCCAACTTGAACGAAGCTAAGGGACATCTTGCATTCGGAATTTATACGCAATTGTACATGGAGCCTGACATCTTGCATGTAGTAACCCACTCGGAAGCACACCATGAAGCAAGTGCCGATGACATCATTGAATCTTGTGAGATAACCAAGCGAGTATGCTGGGACTTTGTCAAAGGGACTGTTCCTCAAATCTGGAATGATCCAGCCATGAAATCAAGAATTAAAGAACTTAAAAAGGGTGCAATGTACAATATACTGCACACTGCCCTCGTGGGCGGATATTCTGGACCAGTCACTCCGGAAAACTTTTGGGATTGGGCTAAAGAATCCACTGAAGATCCCGTAAAGAATTACGAGACACTACTACTAAGCGTTATTGATGAGACAAACTACCCAACTAATTCATGCGGAATCATCAGTAGTGACACGCTCGATCTATGCTTGCAAATTGGTTTATTCCAAGCGCCCCACATAACAGTAGTTGATCGCCGCTACGAGATGGCTGGCGCTTGCCGGACAAAAGTGGTCGACGGGATGTGCCGAATTGACGAATGGGATGGTATCAAAGTCAAGGATGAATTCGAACGCGTAGACCTTGTTCGCAAGCGCTACCCATGGTATTTCTATAAGGATATTTCACAAGCCGATGATAAATCTTTTGTTGGCAAAGATGCTGAAGTCGAGGCAATGGATGAAAGTACGGTAGCTCAATACCGGAAAGAAATCGGCATCACGGGCTTAGCAGACGAGAAAGTATTAGTGGTGGATTTCGGTAGTACTTTCTCCAAGATTGGTATCTTTGATACCAAAACCGAAGACTTTTCCCTTAAGTATGTACCAACAACTATTGAAGATCTACGAATTGGTCTGGCTAACGGATTAGGTGTACTAGAAAAATGCCAAGAACGCGGCGATTGGAAACCCCTCAAGGATAAAATGAGCGAATTCGCAGTACGCTTGCCGTGTTCCAGCGCAAAAGGTGGCTTGAAAGTAGCCACTGTTTCATTAGTGAAGGAAGAATCTGGCTTTGCGGCAGAACTGGCTGCCCTTACTGCCGGTGCAAAGTTGGTGGGGGCTTATACCGATAAGCTTACTCCTGAACAAGCTCGTTCTATCTATGAGATCGATCAACCCGAGATTATCTTATTAACTGGTGGAACTGATCAAGGGGGCGATTCAGAAACAGAGCTCCATAACGCCCGCATGCTGGCGGAAGCATCCCATTACGCTACTTACACTCAATATGGTGTGCCAGTTGTATATGCGGGTAATCAAGATGTCCGCGAGCAGATAGAAAATATTTTCCGACATCATAATGTTGACATCCGCGTTACCGAAAACGTTATGCCGGAGATCAATGAATTCCACATCGAAGTGGTTAACGAAACTATACGGGAGTTGTTTCAAACGGTCATTATTCGAGGTAAAGGCTTTGATGTGGTGGAAGAATTTATGAGCGCACCTTTTAGACCAACCCCACGCGCAGCTTTTACAGGTATCAATTTGCTGGCGCGCGGTTATGGTAATGAAGCTGGCATTGGAGATATTCTCGCCCTTGATATCGGTGGTGCAACCACGGATTTCTATTCTAATGTTTTAGATAATCCACTTTATCATTTTGAAGGAGATGATCCCCAAAAGAAAGTCAAGCGCACTATACTAAAAACTCCGAACTATCCTCTGGTTTACCGGCGGGTCGAAGGAAAATATGGTTTAGCGTATAACGCTGAAAACATTAAGGAGCTAGAGCGTTTTAAAAACGGGAAAATGGCAGAGGATATGGCAGATTATCTATCGAATTATTTGCCTCAAGACTTTCACCCGGGTGATGGTCAGTTTACCAAATTCCTATACCAGCATGATGGATCAGTGAAGATAGACTTAGGTAGCTACCTAAGTTGGATTAGCCAAAACCCCCACAAAACTCCTGCTAATAAGCTAGAGGATGCAGCCAATTCATATTTGGCAAAAGAAATCATGGCGATTGCAACTGGCAAGCATGTTGGATATGTCAAAGAAACCGAAACATACTTTTTGCAGTATGGCGTAAATTATCTCAATAAAAACATTACATTGCTGCTAATTGGCGGTACAGTCTACCATGCTTGCGTTGAGAAGAAACCTGGGTATCAACAAAACCTAGCCTTGATCGCTAGTGGCGCCCTCTTTAATCCCCAAGAAGAACACCTGCTCCGCCCTTCCGGCAAAGTGCTATTAGACGCTAGTTATCTAGTAAGCATTCTTGGTGGTTTATACGGCAAAGTTAATCCCGAACAAGCTTTACGTGTGATGAAACGCAAGCTAATTCCATTAGAAATGGGAGTATTGGAAAATTACATGCCGGTTAAAATATAGTCCATAAGAAAGAAATATGAATGCCAGCAAACTTGATTAAGTATTGCACAACACAATATACGTTCAAAATGGAAATTTAGGCTTTTTATCACACATTAATGAGTAAAAGAAAGGAGGTGTACGCTACTTTTATACTTTACTGGATTAAGTATCCTATTTCGATAATAAATTTTTATATTTAGGAGGAAGATTATGTTTGGGATAAAGAAAGTATCAATTTCTTTTTTAATAATCGCAGGAATTATGCTCGCGGCTTGTGCCCCTGCAGCCACCCCGGCAGTGGTCGAAAGCCCGGGTGCGGAAGCTGTTGTAACTGAAGCACCTGTAGTTGAAGAGCCTGCAACTGAAGCAGCTCCACCATCAGAACCCACAACGATCATTGTAGCTCTATCCAGCGCACCAACCACCTTAGACCCCGCTGACCATCGAGAACGCAATTCAGAAACTGTCATCCGAAATATGTTTGACGGGTTGGTAACCCGCGATAATGTTAGTGGTGTACATAACGAACTAGCCGAATCATTCAATTGGATAGACGATTTGACTCTGGAAATTAATTTACGGCAAGGAGTTAAATTTCACAATGGTGTAGAAATGACCGCCGACGATGTTGTGTTTACCTTCGAGCGCATCATTAATGAAAACGCCATTGAATATCCTGAGGCGCACACATCCCCTCGTAAAGGCTTGATTAGCCCACTAGAATCGATTGAAAAGACAGGAGATTACACGGTAGTGATGCATTTTAGTAGCGCATGGCCGGTTGCCATGCAAATGCTGGTGCATCAACAGATTATTCCGATGGCGTATTTACAAGAGGTCGGCACCAAAGGCTTCCTTGAAAAACCGATCGGTACCGGACCGTTCAAGTTTGTATCAGCTCAACCGGGTCTTATGGAAGTAGTAATGGAAAAATTTGCTGATTACTATGGTGGCGCTCCAGATCTTACGCCGGTTGGGCCAGCCTGTGTGGATACGGCAATATTCCGTGTTATGCCTGAAGCTTCCACCCGCGTAGCAGCTTTATTAGCTGGTGAAGTTGACATCATCCAAAATGTACCCGCTGAGCTAATTACTACCTTGGAACAAGTGCCAGGCATCCAAATTAAAACCACGGCTGGAACATCCCCTGAGTGGATGGAAATGAATGTGAACCAACCACCCTTTGATGATGTGCGTGTTCGACAAGCGTTGAACTATGCTATTGATAAACAACTTCTCATCGATGCTATTTTTAATGGCAAAGCTACTCCATTAGCTGGCCCCCTCTCCCCTGCAAACAATTATGTAAATAAGGCCCTTAAGCCTTATGAATATGACACAAAAAAAGCGCTAGCTTTATTGTCTGAAGCCGGTTGGACTGACAGCAATGGCGATGGGATGTTAGATAAAAATGGTCAGACTTTTTCTTTTACCATAGATACAGAAGAGTATTTACGCACCATGGCTGAAGCTGTTGCCAGCCAATTGCGAGCAATCGGCATTGACGCAAGTGTGCGTATTTGGGAATATAGTGTCGTAAAACCCTTATTACTAGCAGGTGAACGCCAAGCATTTCTGGGGGACTGGGGTGACTCAGCCTTCGATCCTGTGGGTCATATGGAAGCTAAGTGGCATGGTCGCCTAGAGAGCACATCCTATGGACGAGGCAACTTCTCCGGTTATAATAACGAACGTGTGAATGAGCTGATCCGACTAGGTGAAACTACAATCGATCCTTTAGAGCGAGCAAAAATATATGACGAAGCTCAGCAGATAATTTATGATGAAGCTCCCGCCATATTTCTCGTCCTCCCAGATACCGTTGGGGCTGCTGCTGCCAATGTTCAGAATTGGGAACCTGCTGCAGACGGCCGTTTCAACCTCCACGATGTGTGTCTAGGAAATTGACCAGAGATCTTATTCTTTTGACTATAATGCAAATAATGGGGCAGTTGTGAAACTGCCCCGAAATATCAATGAATAACTATTGATGAATCTATGAAGGCAACAAAAATACTTGAACGTGTCTTAGCAGCTCTGCCAATCATGTTAGGGGTAGCAATCACCGTCTTTTTATTCATGCGCTTAACACCCGGCGATCCAGTAGATATCATGATGGGACGCGGTGGAGCTGTGTCAGAAGGGGAGATTGAAAAACTCCGCTCAGAATTCAACCTAGATAAACCCTTATACACCCAATTGGGGATTTATTTGAAAGATGCCATTCATGGCAACCTGGGATACTCATACATCCAAAAATACCCAGTCACAACTTTAATTATTGAACGTCTGCCAGCTACCATTGAGCTGGCCATTGCAGCCTTAATAATTAGCTTAGTAATTGCTTTCCCTATTGGAATAGCATCGGCTGTTTGGCAAAATTCACTACTCGACCGATTGAGTATGGCCGGTTCCTTCTTAGGAATCTCTATGCCAAGTTTTTGGTTTGGGATCATTTTGATATTATTATTTGGTGTTCAATTACATATACTCCCTGTACAAGGACGAATTGATTTCGATGCCCACTTGTCTATAAAAACTGGTTTTTATATCTGGGACAGCATTATCACGGGAAATCATGTTGCCCTGATCAGCACAATAAAACATTTAATATTACCTGGAATCACATTGGGAGCCGCGGAAGCCGCAGTAATAGCGCGCGTAATTCGCTCCAGTATGCTGGAAATACTCCGTTCCGATTATATTGTTTTAGCGCGCAGCAAAGGCGCTTCAGAATGGAGAGTGATATTAAAGCATGCTTTACGAAATGCATTGATCCCTACAGTAACGATAATCGGCTTGCAAGTAGGTGTATTATTGGGGGGAAATATGATCGTTGAAACAGTATTCAGCTGGCCAGGTTTGGGGCGCATGGTGGTCAGCGCGATATTTGCTAGGGACTTTCCACTAGTCCAGGGGGCTGTAATGGTATATGCCTTTACTTTTGTAATGGCAAACCTAATTGTTGATATTCTCTATACCTATCTCAACCCTAAAATCACTTTTTGATGCGCACAAACCTGGAGAATTGAAGTGGATATTACTCCCCCTATAACAAAACCGACATTGAGCTTGATTCACTCATGGCGTATCCGCTTGAAATTGTGGAAAAGGTCAGCAAAGGAATTTTTATACGACTTGCTTATCCACCCCACAGCGTTGATTGGCAGCATTATCGTTATTTTATACATACTAGCAGCCATATTGGCTCCACAGATTACCGTTCACAACCCAGAGAATGGCAATCTACGAAACCGTTTTACACCACCCGCTTGGGAAAAAGATGGAACTTGGGAGTTTCCACTAGGCACCGACGCACAGGGGCGCGATTTGCTCACTCGCATTCTCTTTGGATCACGCATTTCATTAATAGTAGGAGGTGTTGCAGTAGGTATTTCTATATTGATAGGAAGTACGCTAGGAGCATTGACTGGTTATTATCGAGGCAAACTCGACTCAATTGTATCTCGCTTTGCTGATTTACTTTTGGCTTTTCCGTTTCTAATATTTGCCATTGGGGTGATGGCTTTTATTGGGCCTGGCATTACAAATCTCATCATGGCGTTGATTTTTAAGGGTTGGGTGGAATTTTTCCGCCTAGTGCGTGGCGAAATGATGTCCGAAAAATCGAAGGAATATGTGGAAGCTGCTAAAGCTAATGGTATGGGCAGCCTATCGATCATCGTCAAGGAAATTCTTCCAAATATCATCAATTCGGTTTTTGTGCTGGGCACACTTCGTATTGGAGATATGATAATTATGGAGGCTAGCTTAAGCTTTTTAGGGCTAGGTATCCCCCCCCACATACCTGCCTGGGGATCTATGATTGCCTCCGGGCGGGACTATATGTTAGTCGCCTGGTGGGTTTCAACCTTCCCAGGGATAGCTCTATTAATCTTAGTACTTGCGATCAACATTACTGGCGAAGGGTTGCGCGATATCCTGGATCCACGACTTAAGTTAGAGGGTTAAAATGGGAGGTTATAAACCGCGTGATTAATACGAATAATACACTGCTTGAAATCCGTAATCTTTCCGTCACATATCCCACTCGGCGTGGCGAGGTTAAAGCGGTAGAGAATTTATCCCTAACAGTGCCTGCTGGCGGGCGATTATGCCTTGTAGGTGAATCGGGTTGTGGAAAGAGCACAGTCTTGCACGCTATACTAAGATTACTGCGACCACCGGGAAGAATCACCAACGGCGAGTTACTTTTTCGGGGTCGTGATCTTCGCAAGTTGAGAGCAAAGGAGATACAAGGCGTGCGAGGCAAAGAAATCTCCATGATCTTTCAAGATCCACTGACCACCCTGAATCCTGTCTTTCCAGTTGGCGAGCAAATTCGCGAGTCATTACGACTGCACCAAATTATTCCGGGTTTATCCCTACCCTGGCCTTTGGATATCATCCGCCGGAAGCAGGAAAAAGAAATCGTACTCAAAGCTATGCAGGAGGTGGGTATCCCCTCCCCCATGGACCGCTATAGCATTTACCCTCACCAGTTTTCAGGCGGCATGCAGCAACGTGCCCTAATCGCACTAGCGCTTGTTTGTGGGCCAGCTCTGCTGCTTGCCGATGAGCCTACTACATCTCTGGACGTAACCATCCAAGCCCAAATCCTGGACTTGATGTTGAAGATCAATCAGGACCATAACACCACAATTGTCATGGTAACCCACGACTTGGGAGTGGCTGCTGAATTTTGCGACACGATCGCTGTAATGTATGCTGGTCGGATAGTAGAAATCGGCCCAGCAGAAACTATTGTGATACATCCTCATCACCCATACACGCGCGGGTTATTGACATGCCGACCACATATTGGGGAAAAAGCACAACAAGTAAAACCTATCGAAGGCAATGTCCCAGACCTAACACACCTACCGCCAGGATGTGCTTTTGCCCCACGTTGCCCTCTTGCTCAAACAGTTTGTGAACAAGGTCCCGTTCCGCTCATCCAGGTAGAGAAGAATGTACTTACCCGTTGTTTGCAACCGGTCGATAATAGACGAGACCCATCTTGGACATGGGATCAAATTGTGAGGATCTGAATGAGATATCCAAGCCAACAATACAATACAACCCCTCTTGTTGAAGCAAATCATGTGAAAAAATTTTTTTACCTGCAACCAAGCTTTCTTGCACAAGCTTTGACCAGAGCGAGAACTAAGATCGTGCGCGCGGTAGATGGTGTAAATCTACGCATCTGGCAAGGGGAAACAGTTGGATTGGTTGGTGAGAGCGGCTGTGGCAAAACCACACTAGGACGTGTATTTACCCGCCTTTACGAACCAACCTCTGGGCAAATCCTGTATCGCGGAGTTCCTATAACTGGGCCGAAGGTAGAAGTCAAGCTAAACAGTGGCAAATCAAAGAAGGTAAATTATCACCAGGTCGCCCAGATCATCTTCCAAAATCCTTACTCCTCACTTAACCCTCGCAAAACAGTCCGCCAAATTATCAGCACGCCATTACATTATCGAAATATTCATGACCCATTGGAAATTGAATCCGAAGTGCTAAGTTTATTACACCGAGTCGGTTTAAGTGAACGTCACATTGACTCTTATCCTCACCAGTTCTCCGGAGGTCAGCGTCAACGCATTGGTATTGCCCGGGCACTAGCCATGAAACCTAGCTTCATCGTAGCCGACGAACCAGTATCTTCACTGGATGTTTCTATCCAGGCTCAAGTTATCAATCTGCTGGAAGGACTACGGGATGAATATAATTTGACCTATCTGTTCATTACCCACGACCTAAGCGTGATCTATTATTTCAGCAACCGTGTGGCAGTTATGTACCTCGGTCATATTGTCGAGGAGGGAAGAACCAGCGAAATCTTTGAATCACCATGTCATCCATATACTCAAGCGTTATTGGCAGCGATTCCCCGCGTACGTAAAGAGTTCCGTCGGGAGCACATCACCTTAGAAGGTGATGTGCCAAGTCCAATCTCTCCACCTAGTGGCTGCCCCTTCCATCCGCGTTGCTTCGCCAAAGCGGGAAAAATTTGTGAAGAAGAGTATCCTCCATTCTTTCGGGTGGGCAATCAAAAAGTAGCTTGCTGGAACTATGCATCTTATCCACAATTTCAAGATTAACCAATAACAAAAGGGGTATCATGATTCGAGTCCTTAATCTTTCAGGCGATGCCTATACTATAGGTCATCAGCATGGCGCACAAGTAACAGACCTGCGACCCAAAATAATATCGACCATAAAGAAACGTCTTGATAGTTTCCGTGAAAATAATGAATCTCTAGAACCCTACCTTCAAGACATTACCCAAACTTGGCAAGCGCACGCTCCAGCTACATTAGAAATGCTGCACGGCATAGCTGATGCTCTTGAAATATCATGGGAGGATTTTTTTCCCTATACCATTGCGTCATATTTGACAAATCAGCTTAAACACTATGACCATATTGATGGTTGTACTACCTGGGCGGCTTCTGGTGCAGTTACCAAGGATGGGACAACATTGCTCGCGAAAAATCGCGATTACTTAATTGAACACCAAGAACTGCAATGTCTTGCTCGAGTGAAACCCGTAGACGGACACCAATATTTATGCCTAACTAGCGCTGGAAGCCCTGGTGTGTTCAGCTCTGGGATCAACTCCGCCGGATTGGCAGTTGCTGATACACATGTAACGTCCCGCGATATCGGCGCAGGTATTGCCCGTTATTCCTTCATGATGTACCTATTAGAGCGATTTAGCAAAGTAACGGATGCGGTATCCTATTTGAAAACCGTGCCACATTTTGGCGATGGCACAGTAATCCTGGCTGATGCCCAAGGTCAAATGGCGGTTTTTGAGATTGCGCATACTATCCAGGCAGTTCGTTTCCCTACCGATGGTTATCTGGTCAGCACCAATCATTTCTGCGCTCTAGAAACAAAGTCGCGTTGGGTGGACACAAACCCACAACACCTTCAGGGAAATTCTCTGGCTCGCAATAGGAAGGTGGCGGCCTCCTTACGCAATAGGACTGGCCAAGTAGATGTCACCTGGGCTCAAGCTTTAATGAGAAGTCATGGGAGTGAATTAGACTCTATCTGCCGGCATCCTGAACTGGATGCCGAGGGAGCGACCATTTCATCTGTAATATTTCAGCCAGAAAAAGCTTGCATGTATGTGAGTAATGGCAGACCATGCCAGAATCCTTTTGAATTGTTCTCAGTGTTGTGAATTTACTATAAAAAATAGACTGAGTAGTTACTTGAGTTTTACCTGAACTAATCTCCAGTAAATCCTGGATAATTTTCCATATTTCCTATCAATTGAATATGTAGATAACCCCTCTTAATAGACCATCATTATTATTTAGGATAGGACGTAATTATTTATAAGCGCAATGCAACTTTTTAACAATTAAAATCACAAATTACTTTTATAGATACCGTAACATACCGCAATTTTTCCTGTTACTCTATACGACAAAGATTTCCGCCAAATATTGAGATAACTTTCTTTTACACATTCTCATCATGGAAGGTAAATAATCATTGTCGTCTTTTGTGTTCAATCAAAAAATCGCCATTATCACCGGGGCTTCTATTGGCATTGGCAAAGCACTCGCATTGGAACTTAGCTATAAAGGAGCGCGAGTTGTTCTCGCTGCACGCAACACAGAAACTCTCTCTTTATTAGCAAGTGATATTGACCAACTTGGAGGGGAAGCTTTTCCAATCCCCACCGACTTAACTCATCCTAATCAAGTGCAACACCTGATACAGGCAACACTCGACCGCTGGGATGTCATTGATCTCTTGATATCGAATGACGGACAGTACCAGCGCTCAGCAATTAATGAACTCAAGTTAGAGCTACTTTAGGAAGCAATGGAGATAAACTTTTTCAGCAACGCAAACCTGATCCTTACTGCCCTATCCCATATGCTCGAACACACACAAGGTCATATCGTAATCGTTTCATCTATGGATGGGAAAAAGGGTCTCCCGCTGGATGCCCCCTATACCTCCGCTAAGTACGCCTTAGCCGGATTCGGTGATATATTGAGACAGGAACTATATGGCAGCGGTTTGAATGTTACCTCTGTATTTCCGGGGCGCGTAGACACAGCCATGATCGAAAACCATAAAGTTCCTTGGATTTCGGCAAAAATCTCCGCAATAAAGTGCGCAAATGCCATTCTCAATGGTGTCCAACATCGGAAGGCAGAGATCATTTTACCCCCCCAATCATATCTCTTACACTATTTACAAACATTTTCACCAAAACTCGCAGACTCGATGGTTCGCCTTTTCAAGCTGGAAGGGGGAAATTTATAATAAAGGAAA
>DYKV01000409.1 GCA_020722415.1 Anaerolinea sp. | reverse complement strand
CCGCCCTTGACACTGCAAGTAATCGGTAGCGGCGGGCGGGGGATTTGGCGGAGAAGACTCACGGCGCGAACCCGCTTTCGGGGCAGAATCCCTTTGGGCGGAGGCAAAGCCCCCGCCCGTCCGCTGCAAACGGTGTTGGGCTGTGTTCACTTTATCTTTATAGTAGATGCTATCTTATCTAGCAGCCTAATCTGTTCGCTACTTTCGTTGTATTCGCCTTTTAAGTATCCTTGCATCATAAAGCGATAGTTCTCTGTATACAAGAAAACAGTCCACACCGTATTTCCAGCAAGATATTGTATTGTTTTTGTTCCTTCCATTGATTCTGTGATAGGAATGGTATCTATGCTGGAAACATCGCAACCTTCTTGGGTAATTGCACAAGGAAGGGCGTAAATTTTTAACCTAATAGAATCGGGTGGTTGATATTCTGTATTACTGTTTTCTTTGGGAAAACTTTGAATAAAAGTTTCGTCTTCTAGCCCTGGAATACTTCTCGTGGAGCCTGGATAGATGTACCACTCTGCCGGGTACTGAAAACTATATTCAATTCTTCCCACATCTGATGTAAAATAACTAGAAAACTCTGCCCAATTAGATTCAATTAATTTTGCTGTTGGTGTTGCCATCGGAATACTTGCAGATGGCCCTGTTTTTGCACATCCTGAAAAGACGATAAAGAATAGGCAAACTAAGCAAAGGTGATAGCCTAACTTAACTTTCATATCACTACTCTCCAAGTCCATGCTTAAAATCTAACAGCCCTGTAGTTTTGAGAACATCAAAACTACAGGGCTGCTTTATCTCTTATGGAATCGTATTCTTTATATGCCAGAAATGTGTCAACGACGATGTGTATGGATAGTTATAGCGATCATTTGTATGTCCGCTGAATCTATTAGGTGCTACGTCTGTGACCATCACTACATGCATACCATCCGTATACATCAAGTCGCCCGATAGCAATGAGAGATATGAAGAATACACTTCCACTGCTTGTTTTGTGTTCAACAGATAATGTGCCAAACCTTGAGGATTTGTACTAAAGTCAAACACATTCCAAGTATAAGAACCACTCCCAGAGTGCTTCCAAGTAGAGTCTGTTGGAAACCCTCCTGCCTTTAATGCTTGCGAAACGTAATCGGTACAATCATTACAAGTGGTTGTTGTAACACTCCAGACATTCTTATAAGTTGTGTTGTAATACTTAGTGTCCATGTAGATGCTAGTGTTATATGGACATTTTTTAATAGTATTGACAACATAAGTTCTTGCATAATTCTTTGCTGCCGTTCTGTTGTATGTAAAGCTCGTAGTAGCTTCAACTGTTGGGATATCCCCGTAGGCTCTTGTATAGTCGTCAAGCAATAGTTTTCCTAAAGATTCAATCGGGGTATTGTAAATTTCGTAATCCGGCATTAAAGTTAAATCTGGTTTTCTTCTTATAGGGTGTCCATTGGTCCAATTTACGTTATCAAAGCCTTCCCCTATATCAATTCCCTTGTCAGTAAATTCATCTTTTACGATTTGAAGTTTGCCGTTTCTGTCCTCAATGCTAATGTTATGATTGATTCGAAATACAATTGTGACACCGCGAGAAAGAGATTCCTTAATGTCATCTGTCATTGTTGTAATATAGTGTCTTAAATTTTGTTGCACGGATTCGTTGTCAGATTTAGAAATCGCCCATTTAGCGGCAAGGAGCAAAGGATAATCGTTAACAGACTCCAAATCATATTGACCATGCAGCGTTACCACTTCCAGTATGGTGACAGACGTTGTATCACCAGTTTTAGATATGCCGGCATCATCCACTAAAAAATTTGATTCGATTGAAATTAATTGGGAATGTAAGCCAACTGCAAAGAACTCGCTATAGTAATCTTGCCTTTCTGCTATCAATGCGGCTATTTGGTCAGAATAAAATATTTTTTGTGATGTGTTACCTGTAGCCATGTATTGACTGTAATCATCCAAAAGTAACCCTACATCTGATTTAGATACAATCGCTTGCTCCGCTTGAGCCGTAGCAAGTGGCGACAAAAATAGACTTATTGTTGTTATCAAACAGAGAGCAACAACAATTTTTAGGTAGTGAAATCGAAACATAGAATTATTCTCCTTTTGAACAAATTTGGTGAATATTAGGGGTGTTCCCGAATAGTGGAAATTCTGGTACATTTGTGTAAAACCT
>DYKV01000037.1:11851-14927 GCA_020722415.1 Anaerolinea sp. | reverse complement strand
TGCTGATATCGAGATGACATTAACCATTGGTGTCCATGGTCCAGGCAAGTTGATCATTTTCCTGTTGGTTAATAACGAGTGATAATTCCACCCATACATTATGATATTTGTCATTTGACAGAGAGATATACCTCGGTTACGCTTGTCGGTGGAAATATTCCAGAATAAGACAAGTTTATAAGGAGAAAAACCTATGGCAATGAAAATTACCGAAGATTGTATCGCTTGTGGTGCTTGCTTACCCGAATGTCCCACTGAGTCGATTAGCGAAGGGGACACCATTTATGTCATCAATCCAAATACTTGTGTCGAGTGTGTCGGCCATTACGATTCACCTCAATGTGCTTCGGTTTGTCCGGTTGAGTGCATTGTAAAGGCAGAGTAGAGAAAATAAGAATAGGTTTTTAGACGGGCAGGTTTCAGCATAATCGAATGTCTGTTGTCATGCTAAAACTTGCCCTTTTCCAATGCCTACCTCAGCAATTGGCCAATTAGGAATTACATCCAAATCGAGATCATCAAATTGTCCAGCTTGATAGCGGTGATAGCCCACTGCAGCAACCATCGCTGCATTATCGGTACATAATTCTATTGGGGGAATATAAAGGGGAATATTCGTTCGCGAAGCAAATGTATCCCGTAAACACTGATTTGCGGAAACCCCCCCAGCCACTAAAACGCTTTTCGCTTTAAATTCTTGAGCTGCTCTAAGTGTCTTCTCAACCAATACCTCTACAACCGCTTGCTGAAAACTAGCTGCCAGATCTGCTACCGGTAGGGGTTTTTGAAATCGCTCTAACTTTCGTACTTCTCTTAAAACCGCCGTTTTTAAACCGCTAAATGAAAAATTCCAACTTCCTTCTAGCCATGCACGCGGAAATTGAAATGACATAGGATTTCCACTCGCTGCTATTTTTTGAATGGACGGACCACCTGGGTAAGGTAAATTGAGTAAACGAGCAACTTTGTCAAAAGCTTCTCCGGCTGCATCATCTAGTGATCTTCCAAGAGATTGATATTGCAAAACCTCTTTCATTAGAACTAACTCGGTATGTCCGCCCGATACGATTAATCCAATCATTGGATAAAGCGGGGCGATGCCCACATCACTCGATCGTTCCATCAAACTCACTGAGTATAAATGGGCTTCTAGATGGTTGATGCCCAATAATGGCTTACCACTCGAAATCGCTAAGCCTTTGGCTACATTCACCCCAATCACCAAAGAACCAGCCAATCCAGGACCACGGGTGACCGCAATAGCATCCACATCATTGATATCTAGATGGGCTTGTTTCAATGCTTGTTCCAATACTGGGT
This sequence comes from Anaerolinea sp., assembly GCA_020722415.1. Classification (GTDB taxonomy): domain Bacteria; phylum Chloroflexota; class Anaerolineae; order Anaerolineales; family UBA4823; genus UBA4823. The sequence goes on along the minus strand of DYKV01000037.1, from coordinate 13,607 downwards.
AAATAGTAAGGATATGTTGCCGTGAGGCGACTTCTGGAAATACACCGCCATATTGAGCATGAATATCCACCTGCGAAGCGACAATATTGGACAAGATAAAACGCCCATTTTCCACTACCGCGGCGGCGGTTTCGTCGCAAGAAGTTTCTATTCCCAGAATTCGTAATGCTGCTTGCGTGGGCATAATTTCTAAATTATCTTCTCATGATCAAAAAAAATAATAGCATAAACTTAGTCACTGCAAAAGAACGCCAATAACCATGCATATCTCTGCTCGAATTGGAGATGCCTTCACTAATCTCGAAATAACCAGAATCAGAGCGGTAATCCTCTCCGTAAAATTGTAATGACAGTTGCGGCTGTTGTTAGAGGATCCGAATATCCTAACCTTTCTCCTAGCTCACTTTGCCTTCATTGGCAGAAGGAGATCCATCGGGTAAGGAGCTACTATCTCAATTCTGCCATCTTCGCCAACAAAATAAGTGTCCTCTAATCTGACGCCTATTCCTTTTTCTGGATAATACAAGCCGGGTTCTATCGTGAATACCATACCTGGTTTGATCCTATCCGTTGCATCTGCATTGCGTCCAAACCAGGGTCTTTCATGAATGTGCAAGCCTACTCCATGGCCAAGGCTATGCACGTAACCATTTTCAGTTTGCGGATTACTTTGTACAGTTACATGGCCGCGGCTTTCTAAGAAATCACAGGTCATTTTTTGATATTTTTGGCAGGGCTCCTCAGTTCTTAATTCCTGGGTTACGTGTTGATAGACATCCCAGACATCTTGATAAATTTTCAATACCTCATCTGGAGCGTAACCAAGGCACCAAGTGCGCGTAAAGTCATAATAATAACCGCCATATAATTCACAAGGGAAAATATCAAAAACAATCGTTTTCCCTAATTCGATTGGCATATCGTCTGCTCCTGAGCTGTGTGGAATCCCGGCATCCCGCCCCATAGCAAATACCGTCCCTTCTGGATTCTCCGCCCCGCGCTCTGCCAACCAAAGATTTATCTTCTTCTTGACATCCCCAATTAATAAAGGAGTTCCGTCATTTTTCATTAACACTTGGTGTTTCACCGAATGATTAGTCAAAAAATCCGCAACCAAGCCAACCACTTCTGTCGTAATCTCTCCCATTTTTTGTATTCTTTCCAACTCTTGGCTGTCTTTGGTTGCCATTGCATGTAAGAGCAAGGGTTGTTCTTCCTCACTGTGAATTTCCAATTCGGGCAATAAGCGGTTCAGTTCTCGAAATATCGCGTAAGCGCTCCCTGCATCCATCATTCCATAAACCGCCATTCTTCCCTTTGTGATTCCCCAATCAGCTAACATCCGCTGGTAACGCATCGCCCGGGCTTGGATTGGTTTACCTTTCAATTGTTCCAGTATTTGCTGAATCTTTAATTCTTCATAGGAGATTGTCTTCAATCCACTGCGGGCAGCTTCTTCTCTCTCCATCAGCGAAGCATAATACAAAACCGGCTCTTGATGGACTACTTTGAGCAACTCTCCCTGAGTGAGATGAACACTACCAGTAAAATAAGTCATTGCCGGGTTGTGTTGCGCTGCCCCGCAAACCATCAGTACATCAATCTGATTTTCGATCATCAGATGGTCTAAATCTTTTTTCACAATTACTCCCTTCCTGAGCCGTTATCCATTAACTTAATCTCCGAATAGCAGTCAATAAGATTTCCTCCTCTTCAGGAAAAACAGTGCGGGGATCAAATAAGACTTGTTCATTGA
>DYKV01000037.1:0-11751 GCA_020722415.1 Anaerolinea sp. | reverse complement strand
TTCACATAATGAATCAGGGTAGCAGTTAGCGCTGCTAGAGCCATTTTATCCGCTCGGATTGCCCGCGCTAGAGGATGACGGCGCAATTTTGCAATTAAATCCTTTTTGCCGACAATAATTCCGGCCTGCGGGCCTCCCAGTAACTTGTCCCCAGAAAAACAAACTAAATCAGCACCATCTCTTAACGATTCCTGCACCATTGGTTCATGGGCTAAACCATAATGGGCGGTATCCAGTAATGCCCCCGAACCAAGGTCATCCACCAATACAATACCATGCTGATGAGCTAACGCAGCAATATCCGAATGGGCTGGCTCACTGGTAAAGCCTACGATCTGAAAGTTCGAGCGATGAGCAAGCAAGAACAAAGCTGGATTTTGTTGCAAGGCTGCTGCATAATCCGATAAATGAACCCGGTTGGTTGTGCCTATTTCCAGCAATTTAGCTCCAGATTGTTTCATCACATCCGGAACCCGAAAACCACCACCAATCTCTACCAATTGAGTGCGGGAAACAACCACATAACGATGAGCCGCTAATCCGGCTAACACCAATAATACCGCGGCGGCATTGTTATTCACTACTAAGGCGGCTTCAGCCCCGCTCAAATGACAAAGCAATTTTTCTGTGTGAGTTAAACGGCTGCCTCGTTTTCCATTCCCTAAATCAAATTCGAGGTTAGAGAAGTGACTGGCGATCTCCTGTGTGTATTGGGTTGCTATCTTGCTAATCGGCGCTCGTCCCAAATTGGTATGTAATACTACACCGGTTGCATTGATTACACGCACCAATGAGGGCTCAACCCTATCTTCTAAATAATCCTGTACTTGGATTAATATATCTTGAAGAGAGGGAACGGGTTGGTCTGCCTGATAATGATTGCGGATCTGATCTAAACAAAACCGAATAGCAGAAACAGTCAGAGATCTGCCATATAATTGGATAAAATCTTGAGCTGTTTCTGTTTGCAACAGCTTGTCAACCGATGGCAAATTACGCAAATCACTCATTGACTATGGATTTCCCCCCGTTCGAGGATCCCATCGGCTGCGTTCCCGCAGCCGGATTGCCCATTCGATCGCGATCATAGAAATTGCAATAAGAATTCCTAAACCCACAGTCAATACTCTCCCAATTTGCAGCCAAGCCAACATGGGGAAATAAGCGCCAGCCCATAACGATTCACGCACAACCACCGCCACTGTCGCCGGGGGTTTTCCAGGAAATCGAAGATGCAAAAAAGCAATCAAAGGCATGAATGTTCCAGATATTGCCAGAACAGCGCAGAAGAAAAACAACCAACGCATTCCCAGTGTAGGTAGCGTGAGGAAAATTAATAATATCAAACCTCCCCAGCCGATCGCTATCATCAAAAAAGCAGTGGGTAGAAAGACACCTACACTTCTGAAGGGTCTGTTTTGTATCTGCTGCTCTTTTTTTACATCCATGGGCAATCCTTTAATCGTTCAGATTTTTGTCCACAAAGAAATATTAACTGATAATCTGTAATGACACATCCTAATGCGACAACTATCATGATTATAGCATCCTGAATCCAGCGGGTCAACCGCGTGATTTGGCCAAATATGACACCAAGGAATAAAGAATTGAAATTTATTTTATGCAACAAGGATGCCAATTGGCTGGGTTGAAACGATCATGCAAAAAATCATCCAAAAATTCATACAAGGAAGATAGAAAATAATCTGAAAAAAGGGGGTAAAATTAGATACGGATTAATCTAGAGGAGTCGATGATGAGTAATATAACTCGTGAAGAAGCTATCGAATATCATACCCTGAAAGGGAAACCCGGTAAAATCTCCATCACGCCCACCAAACCTATGGAGACCCAACGAGATCTTGCATTAGCATATACCCCTGGGGTTGCCATTCCGGTTCTGGAGATCGAAAAAGATGCACAATTAAGTTATGAATACACCGCCAAAGGGAACTTAGTCGCCGTGGTAACCAACGGCACCGCTATCCTTGGTTTGGGCGATCGTGGTCCACTGGCAGCGAAGCCAGTAATGGAAGGAAAAGCAGTGCTGTTTAAAAAATTTGCCGATGTAGATTGTATTGATATTGAGGTAAATAGTCATGACCCAGACACGGTTATCCAGGTTGTTCAAGCAATTGCTCCCTCGTTTGGGGGGATAAACTTAGAAGACATTAAAGCGCCAGAGTGCTTTTATATTGAAGAAACCCTGAAAGGCTTATTAGACATACCAGTATTTCATGACGACCAACATGGCACCGCTATTATTACCGGAGCCGGATTGATTAATGGGTTAGAAATTGTCGGTAAAGATATAGCCAAAGTCCGCGTAGTTGTCTCGGGTGCCGGGGCAGCTGCAATTTCTTGTGCTGAATTAATGGTGAAATTAGGAGCCACCCGAGAAAATATCTTACTAGTGGATAGCCGCGGAGTGGTATATAAAGGTCGAAATGAGGGGATGAATCCATATAAAGCCCGTTTTGCTGTTGATACCGATGCCCGAACCCTCGCCGATGCAATACGCGGCGCTGATGTATTCTATGGACTTTCTGTAAAAGACATTCTCACCCCTGAGATGGTTAAGACCATGGCGAAACGTCCGCTCATATTTGCTATGGCAAATCCGGATCCAGAAATCCGTTACGAATTAGCAAAAGAAACCCGTCCGGATGCCATTGTCGCCACTGGTCGTTCAGACTATCCTAATCAAATCAACAACGTTTTAGGTTTCCCTTTTATCTTCCGCGGAGCATTAGATGTGCGCGCCCGGGCTATCAACGATGAAATGAAGGTAGCTGCCAGTTACGCCCTAGCAGCATTAACCAAAGAAGATGTACCCGATAGTGTATTACGCGCTTATGGATTGAACAGCCTCAAGTTTGGTGAGGAATACATCATCCCTAAACCACTCGACCCACGGGTTTTACTCTGGGAAGCTCCAGCAGTTGCTCAAGCAGCTATGGAAAGCGGCGTCGCCCGGAAACAGGTAGATATCGAAGAATATCGTAAACAGCTTTCCTTCCGGATGGGTATGGGTGAGCAAATCCGTTACTATATCCTCAATAAAGCAAAATCTGCTCCCAAGAAAACTCGCATTTGTTTTTCAGAGGGCGAAGAATCAAAGATCATTCGGGCTGCTGCTCAGATAATCGAGGAGAATATAGCAGAACCAGTATTAATTGGCAAACCCCATATCATCTCCCAAAAAGTTCAAGAATTAGGGTTAAATTGCACCCTCGAAATCGTTGATCCAACTAACTTTTCCAAACTAGATCACTACGCGCAAAATTATTTTCAATTGCGCCAACGCAAGGGAATCACATTGCAGGATGCACGAAAGAAAGTCCTCGAGCCAAATATATTGGGGGCGATGATGGTTAAAATGGGCGATGCCGATGCATTTATCTCTGGCTTAACTTATGACTACCCCGATGTCATCCGCCCAGCTCTGCAGATTCACCACACGAAAGCCGGTGTAAATCGCGCTGCCGGGGTTTATATTATCGTCGTGAATGATCGAACTTACTTGTTCACCGATGCAACGGTCAACATTGACCCCTCCAGCGAAGACCTAGTAGAGATCACTTGCCTGGCTGCAGATTTTGCAACTCAGCTAAGTCTAGAACCAAGAATTGCGCTGCTATCATTCTCCAATTTTGGGGGTACTCCTCATCCTCATCAACAAAAAGTCCGTCGAGCGGTAGAAATGCTTCATCAACATCACCCAGAGCTCATAGTGGACGGGGAGATGCAGGCGGATACAGCCGTGGTTGCAGAAATCATAAAAGAGCGCTTTCCTTTCAGCCGGGTAAGCGATGCGAATGTATTAGTTTTTCCATCCCTCGAATCGGCAAATATTGCCTACAAACTATTAGCTCGTTTAGGAAATGCGCAAGCGATTGGTCCAATTTTGTTGGGGATGGGAGCTCCCATCCATGTATTACAAACCGGGGACGAAGTGCGCGATATTGTCAATATTGCCGCAGTCGCAGTGATGGATACCCTAAATCGCAAACTTTAACTATGAGATTTCTCGGATTGCAATTTTAACAAACGGTAGACTGCATTGATTTCTTGGATGATCTCCGATTGTCGCTGGGAAATAAACTGCGAAACGAGGATACGATAGTTTTCATTGGATTGTAAACGCACCCCAATTCGACATCGGTCAGTATCTGCTTCTGTATAAATATTGGCAACCATCCCGCTTACTTCAACTTCTGGGGAATGCACTGTGCGAGAACCCCCAGCAGCGCTGCGTTCATTGTTGTATGTAGGCGTATGAATAGGAGATAAGCGTAATTGAGAACGGTCATAGCGATCGCCTTCTTCGGGAAGGTCCGTTTCATACCGTTTTGGTGCAGGCATCTGAAAAACCCCGGGGAGTCTCAATAGGATTGCCAGTTTGCGACCTTGACGAAATAGATGAATCGTATATTCACTGTGAAGGATATAAATCCCCATCCCTTCTAATGATATATCCGCTAATTCTCCAGCAATCGTTTCCATACGATCGGGTAATCGCAACTGACCTGTTACTGCTTCCTTTGGCCAAACCCGCACCTGTCGGCGTTCACCAATCCTATCATTAACGTAGGAAAATTCCGTCAATTCAGCCTGTAAGGCACTGACATCTAGACCATTAACCCGCGCTTTAATCACGGATCGAAAACCGGGATATTGGATGTATGTCTGGCGTTCCTGGAAAAGGCAGACGATTTGATTCTTTTCTGTTTTTATAGTTATAGAATTCGCCCCTACATAAACAATTGCAGCGGGAAATGCGATCGGAATCCCTTGATAAACATTCATTAAGCGGATTTCTGATTCCGCCTCCGCAATGCGTCTGAATAACTCCAGGATATTCTCACTCATTAATTATTTCCTGACCGAATTCTAGCAATCTTCTCAATCAGGATTTTACGCTGAATCGCATATAAAATATGTAAATTTGCCGTATAGATTATCCAAATTTTAACTGGCAATTATTATCCCATCGGCAAGCTTGATTATCCGTTGGGCGCGTTGGGCTAACTCCGGGTCATGGGTTACCATTAATACAGTCTTTCCTTGGTCAACCAAATCGGTAAACAGCGCCATTACATCTTCAGCCGAGCGTGAGTCAAGATTGCCGGTTGGCTCATCAGTTGCAATAATGGGAGGATCATTGGCAAGGGCGCGGGCAATGGCAACTTTTTGTTGTTCACCCCCGGATAATAAATGCGGTAATTTATCGGCTTGGTCTTCTAGATGGACAAGACGCAATAAATACATTGCTCGTTCAAACCCTTCATGTCCTGGATATAAATTGCAAAAGCTCATTGGGAGCATGACGTTTTCTAAAACAGTCAATGTGGGTAATAATTGAAAAAATTGGAAAACCACCCCGATATAATTGCCCCGCCAAGTTGCTTTTTCACTTTCTTTTAGGAGATGTACTGCAATATTATGAATATAGATCTCACCAGCAGTTGGGCTATCAATTCCAGTGATCAAATTAATCAATGTCGTTTTACCGCTACCCGATTTACCAACAATAGAGATAAATTCCCCTTTATTTATTTGTAAGTTTACATCTCTTAACGCAATAAATCTACCATCTGGTGTATTATAAGATTTCTGAAGGTTAATCAGCCGGATCAAAATATCTTGATTAACGGATGGAACTTGGTTGACCAACTCTATCGGATTTGAGCCAGCCATACCCCTTCCTGCCCCTTTATTATTCATAGTCTAAAACCTCCCGAACCTGCAGTAAAGCAGCTTTGCGAGCAGGAAACAGGCTGGCGAAAACACCGATCAACAACACTACTCCTAACCAAATAATCAACCCAATATATGAATAACGGAAATTCATGCCAGTTTTTAAAACGGCATAGATAACCACGGCTGCCAAAATTGGACTGGAAAAGAGCGAGGTAATTGCTCCAAAAATCCAACTTATTAAGCTGACAACTAGACCTTCTAGCAAGACGATCTTGACCACCGCGTGATTGGCAGCTCCAATTGCCCGCAGTACACCGATCTCCCGTGTTCGTTCGAGAATATTAATGCCCAAAGAACCCGTTAACCCTAAACTTCCGACGATAGCAAGCAATCCAGCCATAATCAACAGCACAAATAATATAATATTGAAAACTTGGGTGAACTCACTGAAGAATGAATGGCGGGTTGTGGAACCCTCTTTACTCAAACCGGAATTACTAAACCTTTCTTCGAGGCGGGTAGCTAATTTATCTTGGGTTTTTGGATCACTAAGATGATCTGGCGCAGCTAAGATTCGCACCACATCTACATCATTATGCCGTCCGCTTAGGCTTGCAAAAGCACTTGGTGACATATAAATCCTTGCCCCCGATAAATGTTTTGAAACAATCCCGACTATATTAAAACTGTGTTTCCGATCACCGATTTTAAGTGTAATCTTATCGCCTACTCGGAATTCTCCTTCATCGTTGATTAAATCTTGGTTTATTACTACCTGTTGGGCTGAGCCATCCCCAGTTAGCCAACTTCCGCTAAGGATGTTTGGGCGAATTGTGCGGGCATCAACCGGTAATCCCACTAACTGGATCCCTTGGCTTTCACTGCCGTCTGGTTTGACAATTACCCCTTCGCTGAGCATCCATCCTTCCGCATACGCAACACCATCTGTTCGTAGTGCTTCTCTTTCAACAGTTGCTCGGTTTGCTCCACCAGGAATCGGTAGCATTACATCAAACGCAACATACCTTTCCACATCCTGGATTTGGGCGTTTAAGGAAGAATAGGTGCTGAATGATGCGATAAACATAGCCCCAGCTAATGTCAAAGTAGCTAATGTAAACGCTAAACGGGATTTTTTGCGAAATGTGTTGCGTAAAGAAAGCAAAACTGGTGGGTTTAATAATCGAATTCGGCTGAGGAATTGTTCCAAGCGCCCCACTTTTTTGATATTGCCTAATCCATATTGGTAAATTGCATCATAGACTGAGATACGTGTACCTGACAAAATGGGGAGGAGAGCTACACCCAATGGCATGAGCAGTCCTACCCCCACCTGTAACAAAAATACATCCCAGGGTAAATTTATCGCTGTTACATTAAAATTCAAAAAATGGGCTGCGAAACTGGCTAGCCACCAACTACCCAGTAACCCAATCGGAATGGCAAAAATTAATCCAATCACTCCAAATATAAAGACATTCAAGAAATACATCGCCATAATTTGTGCCTGCGAACCACCAATTGCCCGCAATATCCCTATTTGTTTAACCTGCTGGACGATAATTGCTGAGATCGTATTGACAACTAACCCCCCACTTAATAATACTGCTATTACACTCATAATTTGAAGAATTAACAAGAAACCGTGAATCTGATTTTGTGCCCAATGATCACCAGGATTGGAACCTACTCCAGGAATGCGTGTGCTTAAAACCATATATCCAGCTGGTTCGATCACCCGATTTTTAATTTTATCTGCTACATCTAAGACATACGCTTTATCTATCCTCGATCCGCTAACCACCAATTCCAATCGGTTATAAGTTGGATCTTGGCCCATCCAACGCAAAGTATCTATACTGACCAATCCAGTTGCTTCCCCCATTAAAGAAAACGGCATTTCATAAACGTCATGGACAATCCCGCTAACTGTTAATTGAAATAAACGACCATCTTCCAATTTCAAGGTTACTATATCGCCAACTTTATAACCCAACAATTGTGCCGACTGTCGTTCGAGGACAATCTCGCGCACCCGCGGTGGATATTGTCCCTGCTCGATAGAAAAACGATTTATCTTGACCGCGCCAGTAGGAGGATATGCATGCAGACTGATATCCTCGAATTTATTTTTGGGGCTTAGAATTTTCGCAGCTAAAATGCGGGTAGCTTGGGCTGACTGAACTTCGCGCATATTCTCGACTGAACTGGCTAATTCTTTTGGGAAAGGAGAAAGAACCATGAAAACATGCGCTGGATTTCCGTCGCGAAATTGCCCATATAGGTCACGTTGGATAATCCTATTGGCATTATAAATCATTCCCAGAGCAGCTACCCCAACTGCAATAGACATGATTACCAGCAGAGATCGCGTCTTATTGCTCCAAATATCTTTAAAAATTTTTATCCAACGTGCATCCAAGATCATTTTTCGTAAACCATTCCATCTGAAATTTCTATTATTCGGTAAGCCCATTTCTCAATCCCACGATCATGGGTGACCATCATTATTGTTTTTCCCTGCTTCGTCAAAGCCGAAAATAAGTCAAAGATCTCCGCTGCTGTCCGTGAATCCAGATTACCGGTGGGTTCATCAGCCACAATTAAGGGTGGATCATTAGCCAAGGCTCGGGCGATTGCCACCCGCTGTTGTTGTCCACCAGAGATTTTCGCTGGGATTTTATTGGCATGTTCTTTAATGCCTACTAGATCTAGTAATTCCAATGCCCGCTCATAGCGTTCCAAGGGACTGAGGAAATGCTGCAGATCCATGGCTATTTTGATATTTTCAATTAAATTTAAGGTTGGTAGAAGTTGAAAAAACTGAAAGACAACACCTAAATTTTTACCCCTCCATTGCGTTTTCTGCTCATCAGACAGAGAATGAACTGCTTCGCCGCGAAAATAAATCTCCCCCTGAGTTATGGTATCAATACCAGTGATTAAATTGATTAGTGTAGATTTACCCGCGCCAGATTTCCCCACAACAGCGACGAATTCTGCCGGATACAGCTTTAAGTTTACTCCGCGCAGCGCTTCTATGACCCCGGCTGGTGTCTGATAGTTTTTGCGTAAATTGCGGATTTCCAGCAGAGGCGCATTGGTCATACTCAAGCTCTCTGCCTTGGTTAGCGTGTTTACCGATGGAGTTGTTTCGAACAGTGACATTTCTCTGGATAGACTTTCTTTACTATAAATTACAAACCTCCATCATACCCTATATTTACGATTTCTTGGGTTAGATTTCAGTTAAAAAGCGCAGTGCGGAAATCTTTTCGCACTAAAAGCAAATTGAATTTCGCCCAATAAATCTTCGCGTTGGGATAGATCCTCAAAAACATTCCTGGTAAAGAGACAGCCGCTTTCGATAAGAGCGTTGCAAATATGTTGTTTACACTACTTCTTTTTCTCGGCGTTGCACAGCTGGTCGAAATCTCTTTATATAAGTACGATAGGCTTCAATTTCTTCCTCTACACGATCCTTTTTCCAACCAGCGATATCCCCCGCAATTTGAGCGGCTCGTTCAATTACATCTAAACCCACTTGATTGTTATATGCACTAAGTGAACGGCGGAGAAGGACATCTCGCACAGTTTCTGCCATTTCATATTGGAGAGCAAAAGCCACTTCAGCCGCAATGAGCGGATCAGTAGGGCTGATTCGTTCGCCTAACCTTGCATCATTTTGGACAAGTTTGCGAATTTCCTCGGCGCGAACGCCATAAACAGCCAGCAAATGTTGGGCAATATCTGCCTCAAATCCACTTCGCTCTATGAATTGTCGGCGAAAACCCGCAAAGTTTCCATTCCCCGCGCCAGGGAGAGGCGTTTTCATCGTTTTACATTGGACGCTTGGTCTATTGAGTTTCTTGAAAATCAAATCAACACACTGTTGGGCGAGGTTACGAAAAGTAGTTAATTTTCCACCGATAATAGATATCAAACCTTCAACTTCGGGAGCATGATCATAAATAATATGGCGACGGGTAACTGCCCCAGCTTTTTTGTCGCCCGTGTATGGTAAAGGACGCACACCGGAATAAGAATAGAGAACCTTTTGGGGAGTCAAATTGGCATTAGGGATAACTTGATTTGTCTCGTTTACTAAATAATTCAGCTCTTCATCGTCCATGACAACCTGATCTAAATCTCCACGATAATGAAAATCAGTTGTCCCGATCAATAACCGGCCAGTCCATGGGATAATGAACATCGGCCTGCCATCCGAACGAGCTTCAAAATAAATCGCGATCTTCGGTGCTCCAGGAAATTTTTCCACCACAATATGGCTACCTTTCGTTCCTCCAATCATCCGCTTTACTGGTTTCCCCATTCCTTTCAAAACCTCATCCACCCATGGTCCGCCAACATTAATGATCAATGGGGCACGCACTTGATAGGTCTTATTCTCTAACAAATCGGTGAACTCAATCCCTTTGATAACCTTACCCTCGATCAAGAACCGGTCTGCCCTTGCATAGTTGATAAAAGTCGCTCCATTTTCAATAGCTGAGATCATATTCTCAATAGATAAGCGTTCGGCATATTCAACCTGGCAGTCATAATACATTGCTGCCCCGCTCAAACCAGCTGAGTTCAAACCCCCTACTTTTTCATAGACCTGTTTTTCTGAAAAGATATGATGATGATCCAGTGATTTATCGTAAGAAAGGATATCGTAAAGGATCATTCCTAAACGGAGGATTAAAGGGCTGCGTTGATTTTGCTTATAAAACGGTACAACCAAAGGCAATGGTTTGACCAAATGAGGAGCATTCTTTAACAACCTTTCTCTCTCTGCTAGAGATTCGCGCACCAGGTAAAATTCAAAATATTCCAAATATCGTAAGCCGCCATGAATCAGTCTTGTATTCCAAGCCGAGGTTGCCCAGGAGATATCTTCCTTATCCAATACTAGCACTTTTAAACCACGCATGGCTGCATCACGAGCTATCCCACTACCATTAATTCCCGCACCAATTACTATCACATCCCAATTAGATTGAAGAGCACGTTCATCAATCGGATGAATCCGCATAGTTTATCCTCCAATTCTCATTGAATTTGATAAACTATTTTACCCCTAAAACCTACTCGTCCGAGTGGTAATCGTTTTGTGTATCTCTTCGTAATATATCATTCATTTGTACACAACAACAGCCTGACGACGTGACATCAATTCCCCCATTGAAAAAAGTAACAATGCCAGCCAGATCATGGCAAATCCAACCAGCCGGTGAGACGAAAAAGGTTCATGAAAGACAAATACCCCTAAAAGAAATTGGCAGGTAGGGGTTACATATTGCAGAAAACCAAGAGCCCATAGCGGGATCATCCGCACCGCATTTCCAAAAAGTAAAAGGGGAACTACTGTCAAGATTCCAGTAAGGATAAGCAAAATGTTAATCAACCAGGTTGTATGAAAGATCACTCCTTCTCCTTTCATGTTCATTGCAAGTAGATAACCCAAAGCCGGTATAAAAATAGTCATCGTCTCCAGGGTTAATCCTTGCAGTGAATTAAGTGGAGCAACTTTCTTTACTAGACCATATAACCCAAATGAAAAAGCTAACACCAAACCAATCCAAGGTAAAGCCTGAGTCTGAATGGTAAGATAAAGCACTCCTAGAGCAGCTAATCCAACCGGAATCCATTTAGACCAATGTAGTTTTTCCCTTAAAATAAAAACACCTAATACAACGTTTAGCAAAGGATTAATGAAATAACCCAGACTAGTCTCTACAATGTGCCCATGATTGACCCCCCAAACATACACTCCCCAATTAATGGCTAACAAGCCACCGGCGATGGCGTAAGCGGCAAAGATTTTTGGACGTTTAACCAAGGAAATAATCATTTCCCACTCATGGCGGAAGGTAATGATGATAGCAATCAATAAAAAAGACCACACAAAACGATGGGCTAAAATTTGAATGGATGGTACAACATCAATCAACTTAAAATAAAGCGGAAAAAATCCCCAAATTAAATAAGCTGTCAGCCCATAGATCAAGCCTTTTTGATTCATTTCAGATGTCCTATTCAATG
>DYKV01000408.1 GCA_020722415.1 Anaerolinea sp. | reverse complement strand
CATACGCGATTGGTCTTACCTGTTATACAAGATAAACCTGCCCCTACTGCCCCTACTGCCCCTACGCACCACGCACGTATCGCGTATAATTAAGTATCTCGATTATGCCATCCGCTTCGCAACTATACAATCGCCATTCCATTCGCCTGCCTGGTTATGATTACTCACAAGCTGGTGCGTATTTTGTCACCATCGTCTCACATAATCGCCTCCGTTTATTTGGCAATATCGTTAATAAGGAGATGAAACTAAACCATTATGGAGAAATCGTAAGACACGCCTGGTATGATTTGCCCCACCACTACAGATATTTACAATTAGGGGCTTTTGTCGTAATGCCAAATCATGTCCATGGGATTCTCATTCTCACAGATCAATTTAAATCACCTTCACGTCACGGTATACCCGAAATTGTTCGGGCATTCAAAACGTTCTCGGCACGGCGAATAAACCATCTCCGAAAAATGCAGGGGTCGCCGGTTTGGCATAGAAATTATTACGAACATATCATCCGCAACAACCAGGAATTGGAACGGATTACATATTATATTGAGAACAATCCCGCAAATTGGAAGGAAGAGACACAGGTACAGACAGGTACCTGATTTTGATTCAATCACGATATTCCATTCAAGTAAACCTGCCCATACATTCTCAACCAAGCGCGGAATCCCGCTCCTATAGTATTACCGTGCAACATTTGCATCGAACGCGCAAATGTTGTAGACATTGATATCGCCGTTTGGTTGCGGCATGAATGCCGCGTTACGTTCCTTCTTCCCATGAATTTAAATACTTACGCTGTTCGTCGCTGAGGGTGTCAATATGCACGCCCATTGCCTCCAGTTTGAGCAGCGCAATCTGACGGTCTATCTCTTCCGGTACCGAATATACTTTTTTCTCCAATTCCATATAATGGCGGGCAATGTGCTCTACACTGAGGGCTTGATTGGCGAAGGACATATCCATCACACTGGCCGGATGACCCTCTGCAGCAGCGAGGTTCACCAATCGTCCTTCCCCTAGTATATGAATACAGCGCCCATCTTTAAGCTCATACTGTTCGACAAAGGGACGTACCAAGCGTTTGGATATTGCCAATTCTTCCAGGGCGGGGATATTGATCTCAACATTAAAATGCCCTGAATTGGCGACAATAGCACCGTCTTTCATCTTCTCGAAATGATGACGGTCAATCACATTGATATCCCCGGTCACGGTAACAAAGATATCGCCAATTGCCGCCGCCTCATCCATCGGCATCACCCGATAACCATCCATTACCGCCTCCAAAGCCGGTAACGGATTGACCTCGGTGACGATTACGTTCGCCCCCATCCCGCGCGCGCGCATAGCTAAACCGCGTCCGCACCAGCCATAGCCGGCAACCACAAAAGTCTTCCCAGCCAAGAGGATATTAGTAGCCCGAATAATTCCGTCCAATGTAGATTGACCGGTGCCATAGCGATTGTCAAAGAAATGCTTCGTCATGGCATCATTCACGGCAATCACCGGAAAAGCCAAGGCGTTATCTGCCGCCATCGCCCGCAAGCGGATTACACCGGTCGTGGTCTCTTCAGTTCCGCCGAGCATACCGCTTAATAGCTCGCGCCGGGATTTGTGCATGGTGCTCACTAAATCAGCCCCATCATCCATGGTGATCTGAGGTTTATGATCGAGTGCCGCTCCAATATGGCGGTAATAAGTGACATTATCTTCACCTTTAATGGCAAACACCGGAATTTCAGCAAAGCTTACCAGGGCAGCGGCTACGTCGTCCTGAGTCGAAAGTGGGTTAGAAGCAGTGAGCACCACATCTGCGCCGCCAACATGCAAAGTTTCAATTAAGTTGGCTGTCTCGGTTGTAACATGCAAGCAAGCCGAGATACGCAGCCCCCGCAATGGTTTCTCACGCTCGAACCGTTCACGGATCAAACGCAACACGGGCATTTCCCGCGCCGCCCATTCGATTCGCAGCCTCCCCCCTTGGGCTAGCTGAATGTCTTTTACATCAAAAGATTCCATTATTAACTCCTCATTTGAAATTACCAAAGGCTATTGAATATAGCGGGAATATCGTCGGTTGTCCCGCCTCGATGCCTTTGGACCCTATCTGAATACTCAGATTATTGCTTTATTAAACCCTAACTCGGCCAAGCCAAAAGAGATTCAAACTCTACGGGCACAAAGGTTACGAAGGAAGACCT
>DYKV01000407.1 GCA_020722415.1 Anaerolinea sp. | reverse complement strand
CTTAGGACCGTTATAGTTACGGCCGCCGTTTACTGGGGCTTCGGTTCAGAGCTTCTCCTGACAAGTCAGGATAACCCCTCCCCTTAACCTTCCAGCACCGGGCAGGTGTCAGTCCCTATACGTCGTCTTAATTGACTTCGCAGAGACATGTGTTTTTGTTAAACAGTCGCTTGGGCCATTTCACTGCGACCCTTTTCAGCTACGTTAGAAATAATTTCACTTACTTGAGGCACCCCTTTTCCCGAAGTTACGGGGTTAATTTGCCGAGTTCCTTAACCACGGCTCACTCGAGCACCTTAGAATACTCATCCCATCTACCTGTGTCGGTTTGCGGTACGAACTGATAAAACTCTTCTGTACGAAGCTTTTCTCGGCAGTTTGATTATGATCAGTTTGTTGGCTATGCCATCCCGTTCGTATCTCGGTCTTAAGAAAGTGCGGATTTGCCTACACTTTCAACCTACATACTTAGACCACCTAATCCATCAGGTGGCTGACCTTCACTCCTGCGTCCCTCCTTACAGTCAAACGATTTTTACCAGGTACAGGAATATTAACCTGTTTTCCATCACCTACGCCTTTCAGCCTCGGCTTAGGGTTCGACTAACCCTGAGATGACTAACATTGCTCAGGAAACCTTAGATTTTCGGTGGATCGATTTTTCATCGATCTTATCGTTACTTATGCCTACATTTGCTTTTCTATACGCTCCAGCATGGTTTACACCATACCTTCAGTGCATATAGAATGTTCCCCTACCATCCCGACAAGTCGGGATCCATAATTTCGGCAGATAGTTTAAGTCCCGTGTATTGTCGACGCCGAGTCGCTTGACTAGTGAGCTATTACGCACTCTTTAAATGAATGGCTGCTTCTAAGCCAACATCCTAGTTGTCTGAGCAACTTAACATCCTTTCTCTGTTAACTACTATTTAGGGACCTTAGCTGGCGGTCTGGGTTGTTCCCCTCTCGGCAATGAAGCTTATCCCCCACTGCCTGACTGCCAAGGAACATGTGACAGGAATTCGGAGTTTGTCTGGGTTTGGTACCGTTGTGACAGCCCTAGCCCAATCAGTGCTCTACCTCCTGCACACTATTACTTGACGCTAGCCCTAAAGCTATTTCGAGGAATACGAGCTATCACCGAGTTTGATTGGTCTTTCGCTCCTACCCTCACCTCATCCAAGCGGTTTTCAACCCACATTGGTTCGGACCTCCATGAGGTTTTACCCTCACTTCATCCTGGACAAGGGTAGATCACCCGGTTTCGCGTCTAGCGCCACTTACTGAACGCCCTATTCAGACTCGCTTTCGCTACGGCTTCTCCCCTGAGGGGATTAACCTCGCAAGTGACGACTAACTCGTAGGCTCATTATCCAAAAGGCACGCCGTCATCCCGCCGAGGCGGGACTCCGACCGTTTGTAAGCATACGGTTTCAGGTACTATTTCACTCTCCTGTTAGGAGTACTTTTCACCTTTCCCTCACGGTACTATGCGCTATCGGTCACAATGGAGTATTTAGCCTTAGCAGATGGTTCTGCCAGATTCGCACAGACTTTCACTTATTCCGTGCTACTTGGGAATGCTTTCCAGGAAGTTGTATTGCTTTCGCTTACGGGACTATCACCCTCTATGGTTGAATTTTCCAAAACATTCAGCTAACAATACAATTTTTGACTTCCCGGCTTACCGTAAATCAGCCTGAAAGCATCCCACGACACCGTCAACACAACGGTTACGGCCTTTAACATGTTGAACGGTTTAGGCTCATTCCCTTTCGCTCGCCACTACTCAGGAAATCACTGTTGTTTTCTTTTCCTCCGGGTACTGAGATGTTTCACTTCTCCGGGTTGGCTCTACTCGCTCTATGGATTCAAGCGAGAGTTCCCCGACATTACTCGAGGAGGGTTGCCCCATTCGGAAATCCACGGATCCTAGGTTGCTTCCACCTTCCCGTGGCGTATCGCCGGTAGCCGCGTCCTTCTTCGCCTCATTGTGCCAAGGCATCCACCGTATGCCCTTAGTAACTTAGCCAAAATCTATTTATTACAAGATAGATGTAATTTAATTTTACATATGGTACAGTTTTCGTTTCTCATAAATTATCGTTTGACAATTTATGCTCTCCAATCTTTCAAAGAACTTTATTTCTGCTTAGTGGAGCTAATCGGGATCGAACCGATAACCTCCGCCTTGCAAGGGCGGCGCTC
>DYKV01000406.1 GCA_020722415.1 Anaerolinea sp. | reverse complement strand
GTTTGAATATTCCTTCTCGATTATCTCCTCCCAATCTGAACAGAAAAACCACTAATTTTTCGTCTCCAAAGAGAATATTCACCAGATCTAATACCCCTCTTTTTTGATTGAGCAATGCTGAGGAAAAGGCTTTTCGGTTGCGCCATTCCTGTCAGCCATCAAAATTGTAAGGTAATCAACAGGAGATTGACGCCAATTTTTATGGTATTCTTTTCTTTATAAGAGAAAATTAAGTGCAATGGCTGTATACAAAAGCAAAAGCGACCCTATCCTTCGTATCCATACTCTATGCTTAGCAATCGCCTTGTTTCTAAGCCTCTGCATTAGTTCACCTGCGCTAGCCCAATCTAGCAGTAACATTGCCATGGGGAACAATCCGATCGTTGATTTTGATCTGCTCGATCAACAAGTGGGATGGATTTGGTTGAACGACCGTCTTTACTGGTCAACTGATAACGGGCAATCCTGGCTGGATATCACTCCCCAAACGCCTGATGACCTTCATCTTAGTGCAGTGCATTTCCCTAATCCAAATCTGGGGTATGCAATATTAGGAAAACCCAATAATGGAAATTGGCAGGCATTATGGTTAGCAAAGACGAATGACCCCAAAGCTGGTTGGAGCATTCAAGAAATAACACTCCCTGACAATGAGTTATGGAAACCGATCGTTGAAAAATACCAAATTAATTTTCTGGATGCTGACCATGGCTGGCTGATGGTTAAATATGTGAGTAGCGCGAACTTCAACTTGGGGTCATTCTATCTCACCCGCGATGGTGGGAAAAATTGGCTGAAGAGCAGCTTGGATATGGCAGGAGAGATTTACTTTTCAGACCCTGATTTAGGATGGTTAACCGTGGAACAGCCAAGGGTAAGTATGCTCCAAACGAGAGATGGCGGTTTTTCTTGGCAGCCGATTCAAAATCTGCCAATTGTGCTATATCCCACCCCGCCAGCCCAAACGAAACTTCTTGGCGACCAACCATATCAAAATATCTTGTTGCTGGCGAAAGGAAAGCCAATTGAGGTGGATCCTTCCGCACATCCTCCGGTTGATGCGACTAGGTTTTGGGAAGGGATCGATCGGATAGACTTTATCAATAACGAGATTGGTTGGGCAACTTACGAAAAAGGACAGTGTAATCCCCACGGAACCGAAAAGATCACCTGCCACCGCGATCTTGGTTTATTGAAAACAACTGATGGGGGATCGAACTGGAAAGCAATTTCCGTACCCGGTTTACCTTATCAAGGGTTAACCGAAGATGTCCAGAGCATCTCCGCTAGCGAAAAGACTTTCAACATTACTGGAACAAGGACCACCGCCAACCTCACCTCTCTCTATCAAGGACACGCTTTTGATAAATGTGAGGTGCCCACATTAGCGCAATTACAGGACTGGATAAATTCAAGCCCTTATCGTGGTCTGAATTTATATATAGGCGGCGTCCTGCGCGCCTGCTCGAACTCCGCCTTAAATGCAGAGTATGTCAATCAAATCCGAGGAGTGCAGGGCTGGTCGCTTATCCCCACCTGGGTAGGTCCTCAAGCACCGTGTACAACATTCTCGAAAAAAATTAGCAGCAACATCAGCACTGCTTATCAGCAGGGGGTAAATGAAGCCGCCAGTGCGCTGACAACAGCCGCGGCACTGAACCTTGCCCTACCTGATCAGAGTGGCACAATCATTTATTATGATATGGAAGCTTACGATACTACCAATACCAGTTGCAATAATGCGGTAAAAAGCTTTATCAACGGGTGGGTTACTCAAATGCACGCTAAAAACAGTTTGGCAGCTATCTATAGCACCGGACCGGTATTGAATCAAATCGCGGCTATCTCGAATCTACCGGACGCAATTTGGCCAGCCCATTGGATCTACAGCCAATTCAACCCTGATGCAACTGTATGGGATATTTACCGCTTATCCAACGATGTCTGGAATCAACACCAACGCGTCCGCCAATATAGCGGTGGGCATTACGAAACATGGGGTAGTGTTAGGTTAAATATTGACAGCAACGTATTAGATGGTATCGTGCTGTTTTCGTGGCGAGATTATTTAAATTTTCCCAATCAAGTGTTTCTGCCTTTAATCCGAAGGTAAGCATTCCCGGTAGGTTTTAAGGTGCGGGTTTTAAATGCGGGGAATTTTGGAAAAACTGTGTGAAAAAATTGGAATTGGCGGTTTTGTTACAACAATTCTCA
>DYKV01000405.1 GCA_020722415.1 Anaerolinea sp. | reverse complement strand
AACCCTGGGGCGAGACCCGCTATACCTGGGCCGACCCGTCCCTGGACACCACCCCGGCCTACGCCATGACCAGGTACCAGTACACCGGTCAATTCAGCTACGCAGCCGAGTTTGGACTGTACTTCTACAATGCAAGGTGGTACGACAGCCTGACCGGTAGGTTTGCCCAGGCGGATCCGATCGTCCCTGGCGGGGTGCAGGGATTGGATCGGTACGCGTATGTGAATAACTCGCCGGTGAATTTTACAGATCCAAGTGGGCATGACGTTTGTGATGAAGATGGAAATTGCTATAGCTCCCAATCAGGTTGGTATCTGCAACCGAACGCAGAAAAATGGAACTATTCTAAATTATTTCGTTACGGCTACTCCGATTGGGAATCCCAAATACTTCTAAAGCTGTACCAAAAAGGTGGTCGGCACGCGAGACATGGCGTTAATTATATTGTGTCGCATAATATTCACATCAAAGTTGGACATCTTCCCTTAGGTATGGATAAAAATAGGGGTGCTTGGTTCAGTAAAAGCGCAAACAGGATTGTGCTAAATGAGGATTCTTATTCCCTCGACACTTTACCAAGTGCATATGGATTATCGCTGGTTATCCACGAAGCAAGACATATGGAACAAGGCACGGAACTAAGCCATTCGAAACTCGGCGAAATGGATGCATGGCAAATTCAATTTGATGTATTGAGTCATTTTCAGCCTTTGACTCCAGCCCAGCAAGATGTGTTAAATGCACAGACACTCGATGAATTCACGGGTGAAGTACAAGAGCATTGGTCAGGTTATTGGTTTAATGGCACATTGGGCCTGTATACTTACCCTGATTATCCTGCATGGTGTTGGGGAGGTTGTAATTATGGTTTACCCTGGTATCTTCGCATCAACTTCCCATGGGATTATCAAATTTCTCATCAATTTAGAAGAATAAAATAGCGATTCTCAGATAAATTGATACTTTGCTATCAGCAAGAGGAGCTTATCATGGGAGATAACAATCCTAAGTCACAAAATATAAATGCAAGACAAATCATCAAAGTTTGGTTGATCTTGCTATTAATTCTACTATCCAGTTGCTTCAATTCGGAAGAGGGTGAGAATCCCACCGAAATCGTCGGCTCACGCGGTAGCAACCTTCCTGTTCAAAACATTGTTTGGTCACCAGTGGATGAAAATAAAATATTGGTCAGCGCTTACGAAACGCCACTTCAACCAGCGGAAATATACCTTCTCAACATTCAAACAGGGGAAAAGGAATTCCTTGTAGGGCCTGTAGTAAATGCACAGTTTATTGAAACAAAATGGATGCCGAATGGTAACAAGGTGCTCATATTGGCGGTGGATACAAGTGGTTTTGAGCCTTCTGGATGGTGGTCGGTTGATGTAGAAACCAAGTCATCTGAACATATAATGGACCCGGTTGACGCTATCGCATGGTCTCCGAATGGAGAATTTATTGCCGTACTTCAACGAGAACCGAAAAATAACACCAGTAGCATACAACTCAAGCTAATTGATGCAAATACTAAAGCTGAAGAGTTAATTGCAACTTATGATATGGATTATAGTGCTGGTCTTTCTTGGTCACCCGATGGCCGCTATGTGGTTTTTTCTCTGGGAGAGTATCAGGTGTCGAGTAATTTATCTATACTGGCTATAGAGACAAGAGAAGTCACTACATTGGCGACTCAAAGTAATCGAAGCGAATACCCAGCGTGGTCACCCAAGGGAAACATTATCGCGTTTGTAGCAGACAAACACTTACATTTGATTAATTTAGACGAAACATGCGAAATCGAAATACCAAATTTGGAAGATGTTTGGTCTCCAACGTGGTCACCTGATGGGAAAAAGCTGGGTTTTTTAGGCAGAGATAGAATTCACTTTTTGGATATTAATAAAACTTTGGGCAGGGATATTTATCAAAATTTCTGTGAAAGATAACCGTAGAGCCATAAGCGTCTATCGCGATGTAGTGCCCTTGCGACGGTACGTTGCATCAACCCGACAGATAACCCCGTTTACCAATATGCAACGCACTCCCCACCTTCCGCCCCCGGATGCCGTGACCTTTGGGGGCGTCGCTTTTTCCTGCCCTGTTGCATCCCTGGAACGGTGTCGGGCACAAGCGGAAAGCGTGTGAAATCCGTGATGGGTGATGAGACGATCCTGGGAGCCTGCCCTGAGCTTGGCGAAGGGTCGGCGCGCACTA
>DYKV01000404.1 GCA_020722415.1 Anaerolinea sp. | reverse complement strand
TACCGAAGCTCCCCAAGCCACTGTTTTTTCCTTCTTGCTCCCAACCCGTGTCCCTGGCGCGCCTATTCTCACCCCTACTCCAGATACGCCACACCCCTTGCCACAATTGCGTACCAAAGAAGAAAAATATATCGTGCAGGCAGGAGATACACTAGGAATAATTGCCCAAATTTATGGGGTGAGTGTGGAACAAATCATGAAAACCAACCAACTACAAGATGCGAACCGCCTCGATGTCGGACAGGAATTGCGTATACCCGTACCAACGCCGGAGGGACTTAGCTCTGCCTTTAAAATTATCCCCGATTCCGAATTGGTCTATAGCTTTAGCAGCCTTGGTTTCGATCTTGCAACCTTCATTAAAAATCAAAAAGGATTTATTGCCCATTATGACGAGAAAGTCAACGATAAGGTCAGCAATGCGGCTCAGATTTTTCAATGGATTGGGCAAGATTATTCCGTGAATCCCCGTTTACTGATTGCTTTATTAGAATACCAAAGTCACTGGCTAACGGTCGCAAACCCAAAAACTGTCCAACAAAATTACCCATTTGGATTAATTAATAATGAGCGCAAAGGGCTCTACCATCAACTTGCCTGGGCAGCAAATCAGCTCAACCGTGGTTATTATTTATGGCGCATCAATGGTGTGGCGAGCTGGACCATGGCTGATGGAAGGGTTGTACCGATTGATCCAACCATAAATGCTGGTACCGCTGCTCTCCAATATTATTTTTCGACACTCTTGGCTTACCCAGAATGGCAAAAAGCTGTCTCTGCAGATGGTTTTTTTGCCACTTATTCGGCTTTATTTGGTTATCCTTTTGATTATGCGATCGAGCCATTGTTGCCAGCAAACTTAGTTCAACCCACTTTTCAATTGCCGTTTGAACGGGGTGTGCAGTGGGCTTTTACGGGAGGACCTCACCCTGGCTGGGATAGCGGCTCGGCTTGGGCGGCTTTGGACTTTGCTCCAGATAATGATTTGTTTGGTTGTGTTCAATCGGATGACTGGGTGGTCGCAATGGCAAATGGACCTATCATCCGTACCGGCGATGGCATGGTCATCCAAGATGTAGATGACCTTAGCTCCCCAGCCGATGGTTATGAACAGACTGGCTGGGTGATTTTATATATGCATATTGAAAGTCGGGAACGGGTGAAAAGTGGAACCTATCTGAAGGCGGGTGACCGGATCGGGCATCCTTCTTGTGAGGGAGGCATTTCTTCAGGAACCCATGTTCATATTGCGCGGCGCTACCACGGTGAATGGATCCCAGCCGATCAAAATCTGCCCTTTATCCTCGATGGTTGGGTATCCGCTGGCACAGGAGTGGAATATGAAGGGACGTTGGAGCGCAATGGTGTTATCATTGAGGCAGTTTCAGGTCCCTCAGATAAAAACAAGATCAGCCGCTAATGGGTAAACGCAGTAGATTAAGGATTATTTTACCTATAACCGCTTGGTTATTGAGCAGTTTAGCCTGCGGGCAAAGTGCTTATTTTATTCCACCGCGCGCTTCGCCTACTCTGCCGCAAGAATTGGCTTTGCTGGCAGGAACGCTTCCGCCTACCTATGCGATCACTAGCACCCCAAGCCCGACACCACAACCAACCGAGAAGGTCTCACCCCTGCCTCCCACAGCGACCGATGCCCCTCCTCTTGCGGATGACCCTACTGAAACACCCGTTTCAATTCCTATTTTATATTACACCCAAGCTGGGGATACTCTATCAGCTTTAGCGGTACGCTTTGGGGTTTCGCCCACAGAAATTCTCTCACCAGATCCTATCCCTGAAAAAGCATTGTTTCAACCCGGACAGCTCTTGATGATTCCCCGCCGCATCGCCAATACTTCCTCACCAACTCATATATTACCAGACTCCGAGCTAGTCTATTCTCCTTCTGCAGCTGATTTGGATATCGTTTCGTATGTTTCTCAAACTGCCGGAAAGTTGCATGATTATAAGGAATGGATGAAAAGCACTGGGACAATGAGCGGCGCTCAGATTGTCCAGCGGGTTGCAGTAGAAAACTCTATTAATCCGCGCTTGTTGTTAGCGTTGTTGGAATATCAGAGCCATTGGGTGAGCGGCCAGCCAACTACAGAAGCAGAAGAGTTATATCCTCTCGGTTTTCATGACCTTGGGACGCAAGGTTTGTTTCGTCAGCTAGTTTGGGCGGTTAATCAATTATCTATCGGTTATTATAGTTGGCG
>DYKV01000036.1 GCA_020722415.1 Anaerolinea sp. | reverse complement strand
GCTACTTCACTTTTCTCCTATTTATCATATTTCTTGCCACCAGTTCTCTGGCAGGATGCAGTTCTGTGCCAACCACCGCGCAACCAAATTCATCCGCAAAACCTTTACGGGTTTTAGCTACCACCACAATTGTTGGTGATGTGGTTAAAAATGTTGGCGGGGATATGATAGAACTTTCCGTACTCCTTCCCGCGGGTGCAGATCCGCACTCCTTTCAGCCTTCTCCACAAGATGTCGCAAAAGTCGCCAACGCAGACATAATTTTCGCCAATGGCGCCGGTTTGGAGGAATTTTTAACACCTCTTTTAGAAAGCGCCGGTGCAACCAAAAAAATGGTCTCGGTTTCAGAGGGAATTGAGCTGCTCCAATCTGCTAAAGCTCAGTTTGAGCATGACGCTGAAACGCCAACAACCAGCAATGAAACCCCCGGCGCGCACGATCATCACAGCGCCGGTGATCCACACGTCTGGTTTGATCCCAATAATGTGATCATCTGGACACAGAATATCCAACGCGCCTTGAGCGAGAAAGATCCAGCTCATGCTGCACTCTTTCAACAAAATGGGGAAAATTACATTAAACAACTAAAAGAGTTAGATAGCTGGATTCGCCAGCAAGTAAATCAGATACCGGTTGAAAACCGCAAGCTGGTGACCGATCACTTAGCGTTCACTTACTTCGCCAAACAATACGGGTTCATTCAAGAAGGTGCAGTAATCCCAGGTTATTCCAGCCTGGCAGAACCTTCTGCCCAAGACATTGCTGCTTTGGTGGATGCGATTAAAAAATATCACATCAAAGCTATTTTTGTAGGAAAGACCGTCAATCCATCTTTGGCTGAGCGGGTAGCCGAAGATACTGGGATTAAAATAGTTCGTTTCTATGCAGGTTCCTTGTCCGAAGCGGGTGGCGAAGCCGACACTTATCTAAAGTTCATGCGCTACGATGTATCTGCCATCGTTCAAGCATTAAAGTAAAGCGAGATCCGTAAGGAAGTGATTATTCAGGCAGCTTCTCCAACCCAAGCGAATCCCCCTTTCGTAAGCTATGGGCGGGGGATTAGGTCTGTTATTTGACAATATATTAATATCTCAGGCATAGCGGTTTTATGCATTACAATCAAGTATGATCAATAGAAACAGTCAGTGGAGGCTGAAATGGGTTTAACCGAAGAGTTTATAAAGACTCGCCATTGGATATCACACCGTCATCCGCATACAGCGGGTACCCCTTTATTGCGAGTAAGCCATTTGTCATTGCGCTACGATGGGGTTAACGCCTTGGAAAATCTCAATTTCGAAATCGAGCCTGGGGAACGGGTTGCGGTTGTCGGTCCGAACGGGGCAGGTAAAAGCACCTTGTTGAAAATTATCGCGGGAGTGTTAAAACCCAGCGAAGGGAGCATTGACATCTACGGTCACGAACCAAGCGGGCATATTTGCATTGGGTATGTCCCCCAACGCAACCAAGTGGATTGGAATTTTCCGGTGACGGTACGCGATGTGGTGATGATGGGGAGAATCGGAAAATTAGGTTTATTCCATAACCCTACCCGGTATGACTGGGAGATTGTTCAGCAAGCTCTAGAAACAGTTAGCATAACCCCGCTGGCAAACCGCCTCATCCATCAACTCTCAGGAGGGCAACAACAACGAATGTTTATTGCCCGGGCTTTAGCCCAAGAAGCAGAACTTCTTCTGTTAGATGAACCTTTAACCGGACTAGATCTGACCACGCAAGAGGATATTTTCCGCATTCTAGAAATATTACAGACTAAAGGTGTGACTGTTTTGCTCGCCTTGCACGACCTAAAATTGGCTGAGGAACATTTTGACAAAATCTTGCTGCTCAATAGCCGTTTGATCGCTTTTGGAAAGCCAGCGAGTGTTCTCCAGCCGGATATTCTCCTGCAGGCTTATGGGGGCCATCTGCATTTTGTTAAGAATGGCCCAGGGTTTTTGGCGGTAGAAGGCACCTGCTGCGATGGAGGGGAGAATCACCCATGAGTGATTTGATATTGGCGCCATTACAATATCCATTTATGGTGCGCGGCTTGATCGCTGCCATCATGGTTGGAACCGTTTGTGCAGTGGTGGGGACTTATGTCGTGTTGCGCGGCATGGCGTTTTTCGGAGATGCTTTAGCTCACGCTATTTTACCCGGAGTTGCAGTCGGATATTTACTTGGGAACGGTGCTCGGGAACCGTTATTCTGGTGGGCTTTAATTGCTTCTATAGTTAGTGCATTAGGGATTGGTGCAATAAGCCGTAACACAAAAATCAAAGAGGATACTGCAATCGGGATCATTTTCGCCGGGATGTTTGCATTAGGAATTACCTTGATTTCTACCGTGCGCAGTTATTCAGTAGACCTGTCGCATTTCTTGTTTGGAGATGTTTTAGGGGTAAGCGGGAGAGATTTGTGGTTATCAGGTTCTTTTAGTTTAGTAATCCTATTGAGCGTATTTGGTTTTTATAAAGAATTCCTGGTGCTCTCCTTTGATCCGATTCTAGCAGCTACTTTAAGATTACCATCCAAATTATTGGATTTTTTCTTAATAATCTTGATTGCTTTGGCGATTGTGGTTTCGTTACAAACTGTGGGAGTAGCTCTAATGGTGGCGATGCTGGTTACTCCTGCCGCAACCGCTTATCTCATTTCGCCGCGCCTCCCGCGAATGATGTTTATTGCCGTGCTGATTGCATCGCTTTCGGGTGTGATTGGTTTATACTTCTCATATTATTTTTCATTGGCTTCCGGTGGTGTGATCGTGCTGACCACCACCTTGGTTTTTTTGGTTGTTTGGGCTTGGCGCAATGTGCATTTCCGAAACAACTACTTTGGAATAATGATAAAAAGAAAAAAGGGTATTCATGAATAAGACAGATGAGTGGTTAGAATGTCTGCAATCAAACGGATATAGGATTACCGCTCCACGGCGAGTAGTGATTGAAACAATGGCCCAAAGTCAACATGTGCTTAACCCATTTGATGTCTATGAACAAGCCCGTCAGCGTTATCCGCGCCTGGGTTTAGTGACAGTGTATCGCACACTGGAAAAATTAGAAGAACTGCATCTGATCCAACGGGTTCATCAACCAGGCGGATGCCAGGCATTTATTGGTGCATTTTCTGGACACCAGCATTTATTGATTTGTGTGAAATGTGGTCGGGTTGAGTTTTTCGAGGGAGATGAAAACGGCATTGCAGAATTGATAGATACTATCAGCAAGAAAAGCGGCTATAAAGTGAAAGAACATTGGTTGCAGCTTTTTGGTTTGTGCAACCAATGTCAGGCAGAGATAGCGTAATAGCTGGTTACTTCAAATTACGGCTGGCTTGCTCTATCTTCTGAATTATTTCGGTTGATTCACTTGAATCGGCGAGATGCACCCGCCCATCTCGATCAACATGGGTTGGAATCCATTGAAAATCCAACAGAGTTGCTCCTTGAAATCGAACGCGCAACATCACCCCTTGCTGATGGTCACGCTGCCATTGGTCAAAAACAAAGTTACCCAAGCCATAAAAGACCCAGGTTCGATTTATCTTTTGATAACCCTGAACCACATGGGTATGGTTCCCCACCACTAGGTCAGCACCTGCAGCAACGATTGCATGGGCAAGATTACGTTGAATCCAAGTGGGGATAGCACGATCTTCCGGTCCCCAATGCGGCATGAAAATGATTACATCCACCATGCTGCGGATAGCTTGAATTGCCTGAGTAATATTTTCTTCGGTTAAACGGGCAATGCCCGCTTTATTTTGGGCTGCATACACCCCGCCTTGCTCAATCTGTCCTTGGGAAAGGATTGCGAAGCGCACTCCATTAACGGTGAAAATGATTGGCTGAAGCGCGTTGACTTCATTCTCTCCTGCGCCAACTATTTGAATACCCACTCGCTGAAGATTATGTAAGGTTTCGAAAAAAGCCTGATCGCCACAATTGGCTGGACCGCAGTCTTTAATGTGATTGGTGGCGATGCTCATGGCATCAAACCCAGCCCGGGCTAATGCATCGGCATTGCGTGAGTCGCCAACCAACACATAAGTAGGAACACAACCTGTGTGGGGCGCCACTTCGCTGATGGTAGCATTCAAGGTACCAACGGCGAAATCCGCGTGCTGGATGGTTGATCGCACTTCTTCATAAGGATAATCATAATTATCTGATCTATCTAATGCGGCTTGAACACACCGAGCTGGCACTATAACCCCAGTGAAAAGTATGGTTGTGATGGTTTGGGGTGAGGGTGATGGAGATGAATAAGCAATAGCTGTTGGTCGTGGGCTGGCAGGAAGCTGAGATGGAGTGGTTAATGTTTTGGGGGGCTCGGTTTTGCTAACCGGCCGAGAGGGTGATGGAGAAGGAGGAATTGGGTCAAAGGACGGTTGAAAGGAGGAACAAGCCAAACAGACAAGGAGAATTGGCAAAGATTTTATAACGATATGAAGAATGCGAAACATTGTCGTGTTTTAACTGGTCAATTGACCATCGCTTATGAGGCATTTAGAATCCATTTTATTTCCACATCATCTTCTCTTTGTTGCCCAGGCAACTATAACGCCTCTTTGGCTGACTGACTGTTAATGTGCTGCAGACTCCAAACAATATGCTGCCGCACCAAAGCGTCTGGATGTGTCTTTAGCACTTTTGTTAAAATCTCTGCGATGATCCCTGATAACTGTGGATTATTTTTTGCTAGATTAGTTAATGCAACCGCAGCATTTCGAGCTAAACCCTGCCATTTCGTCCGCCGGATTGGGCTTTCGGCGAAGCGTTCGTTAAAATGAGCTTCACTCATTTGCAAAATTTCAACCAAATTGAGTTCCGAAGAACCTCCATCACGTTGAAACTCTGGAATGACCGGGAGATTTATGGCGTGGTGATTCCATGGGCACACAGTTTGGCAAATATCACAGCCAAATATCCATGTATCCAATGCTGGGCGCAGGGGTTCGGGTAGTGCTGTTCGCGATTCGATTGTCAAGTACGCAATACAGCGGCGGGCGTCAATGGTCCGGTTGGGTAGGATGCATTCCGTTGGACAAGCAGTCACACAACGATTACACTTTCCGCAATGATCGGCGGTGAAAGGAGAATCAGGGGGCAATGCTAGATCAAGCAATATTTCACTTAAAAAGAAAAAGGAGCCGATTTCCGGATCAATCAGACAAGAGTTTTTCCCGATCCAACCCAGACCAGCCCGTTGGGCTAAATCACGTTCTAAGATAGGAGCGCTATCGGTGAAAACCCGATATTTTAGGGATCTTCCACAAAGTTCCTCAATAGCACGGATGAACATTTTCATCCGTTTTTTTAGGACATGATGGTAATCTTTTCCCCAAGCATAAGCAGCAATCTTTCCGGAAAGGAACGGTTCTATGGAAGAGGAATCCGTTGTTAGTTGATTTGTCTGAGATTGAATGGATGGCAAGGATCGAGAAAAATGATTAGGGTTTGCGTAACGCGTGGCGAGGACAATGATGGATTGACATTCAGGTAATAACTCCCTCGGGTTTCGCCGACAAATTTGCGATCGTGAGTTAGAAAGGTATTCCATTTCTCCATGAAAGGCAGACTTAATCCAGGATTGATAGATGTCATAGTGCGTTGGCTCATCGGGGGTGGTGATTCCTATCCGATCAAACCCCAACTCCTCAGCTTTTGCTTTAATCCCTTGCACCAGGCTTGCGCTTTCCATACAATCGCAAAACGGGGAAAATAACCTGTACCTATGGAAAACAACCTGCCCTGATTTTTTCATCAGGGCAGGATCAAATAACATCCGATTATTGGCAGGTCAAGGCAAAATTGACAACCTCAGAGGATATATCTACCGGCGCAGTTATATGTAGTTTTGCCCATCCGCTCATTGAACTATTAATTTCTAATTGAAAGGAATTCGTGTAAAGCCCTGGATTGACATTCTGAGTTAATGGATCAGGCAATGTCAAGGTCACTCCAGGCGTGCCACTGCCCGCCTCCAATTTAAAGGTCACCGAGGTGGCTTGGCTGACATCAAATTGAATGGGGAAGGTAAAGGTATGCGGGCATGTTCCGGTAAAACTGGCTTTATCCTCCACTGGGATTTTTGGGTTACTGATTACACTGGCGGCAGTTGGTGAAACCGTTGCTGACGGTGTCCCTGGTGTTCCCATTGTAGCGGTAGGGCCGGTTGGGGAAGGAGATGCGACCACGGTTCCATTGGCTGCCACATTAATCCAGACATAAAAAGCCTGATCCGCGTTCGGACCTAACCCAAAGTTTTTCCCCTGAGGATTGCGCAACATAAAATAACCGATATATTGTCCAGGGGTAGTTGGAGAAACTAAGTCAACAGGTAAATCTACCGTTCCATTAGGAGGAACATCGCCAGGCAATGGGATGGCGGTGGGTGCATTCATTTTTTCTCCGCTGAAAAATACCAACGAGTAGGCTGGAGTCCAAGTAGTGTACCCGGCATTTTTCAATCGCCAGGTTTTTTTGAAACTCTGGTTTGGGGCAAACACAGTATTATCCGGTATCGTTACATCGGCAACGAACTCAACCCGGTCCATGACTGTCCCGGCTGCTGCAGGCGGTAGAGTGGCAGTGGGAGGAGCAGGAGTGGCAGTGATCGTCGGCGTTGTAGTTGGCGGGAGGGTGGGAGTATCGGTAGGAATAGGCGTCACCGCTGCCATTTCGGTCATGCGGGCTGAGGCAGTTTCAGCTGCTGCAGTAAAGACCGCTTCGGGTGCTGGGGTAGATTCGCCTTTCCCTTTACAACTGCTCAACAGAAAAGT
Organism: Anaerolinea sp.; assembly: GCA_020722415.1. GTDB lineage: Bacteria > Chloroflexota > Anaerolineae > Anaerolineales > UBA4823 > UBA4823. The sequence goes on along the minus strand of DYKV01000036.1, from coordinate 8,380 downwards.
GATAGCCAGGAGCAATACTCCTAGCCATTGAATTCTTTTAAACATACTTGCTCCTTTAGTAAAGTTTCTTTATTATACTGAAACACGATTATATTAATAGATGTCAGAAATATTCTCATGGTTTATTAACGAACCGGCATCTCCCCAAAAGGTTTTTTGTAGTGCTCATGGCATCTCAGGGATGCTCGATACGTGGTGAACTCCAGATTGCCCAATCATCTGTTTCAGAGCCATTTGCTAATACCGCAAGCATAAATTGAACAGTTTTCCCTCTTAGACTGGATAGATTAACGTCCACGGCGAGCAGATCTCCGGAACAGGTTTTGTCCCAGGTTTGTAAAGTGGTTAAATTCCCATCTACCACCACATTGAGGCGGAATTTAACTTTTCCCGAACCGCATGACCCGCCAGTGAGCATAAATCCAACCCGGGCGCGAAAATGGTCGCCATTTTGAACGGTATAAGCTGGATAAGTGCCGGCAATAAAACCGTTATTGACCCGTTTGGGATAGGTAAGTAAAACCTTGCTTGAGGTAGAACCGTTTTCAAGGGGAACACCTTCTTTGATTTTTGCAGTCCCGTTTGGATCATCATCAGCGTTATTGAAGGTGATTGCTGTTTCAAAGGTTGTCCCTGTGCCGCTTTTCCATTCCGCAGCCGATGCTTTTGCCAGGAAATCAAAAACCACACCGGTTTGGATTGGGACTTTGATTTGAACATAGAACGATTGATTGTTTTCACCAATGCCAAAGATTCCGTTCGAGGCGTTCCGTAATTTGTATTCCCCCTTATATGTTCCACCTGCAGAAGGAGCAGTAAGGGTGACCGATACATCTACGATTTCTCCAGGAGCTACATATTTGGGTAAGGAGATAGAGGCTGGTGTTCCCATTGGTTCTCCGGCAATAAAAACGAGCGCATATTGGGGAGACCAGGTGCAGGCACCTGCATTTTGTAATCGCCAGGTTTTGGTGAAAGTAGCTCCCGGATCAACAACGCTATTATCAGGATAGGTGATATCTTTAACAAATCTAACCCGATCGCAAGGTAAAGGAGTGGGAGTGGGGGGAACCGCTGTATTGGTCACAGTTGGAGGAATCTCGGTTGCGGTAGGAACAGGGGGCGCCATTGTGGCTTCAGTTGGGTTGGCCAATTGAGTTGCCGTGGCGGGGAAAAGGGTGGATTGCAACAATTGGGCTGCAACAGTTTGGGCAGCAGCAGTATAAAGCGCTGCCCCGGATGGTGTGGATTGCGCATCGCGCCGCGGCATGTTACAGGAAGAGAGGAGCGCCAGAAAAAGCACGCTAACAGAAATAATTCTTATCCGTCGCAAGTAATCATGTTTCATCGTCAAGGAAAATTTTCAGCCTTGTAGATGGAAATGCTAGTTATCCGCGCAATCATTCTCCATAGCCGAGAATAGGCTTATTGATTAAGGCGCATTAAACTGCACCACGACTGATTCACAAGCGCCAGACAATCCTTCTTTGGAACACAGATAAATATTGGCTTTGAGAAGATGCCCTGAAGGAACAGTCCCTATGAATCCGGCTACATAAGCGCTGTCACCGACACCCAGTTTATCTTCACCGGGAGGGCAATCGCTGGTACCGGTTAAGAATGGGTTATCACTGGCGTTAGAAGAGAGCACTGTTCCAGCAGTTATGTCGCGTATTTTCACCGATGCAGATTCAAGCACTTTGCCGCCACTATTACTGACGCTAAAGTAAGCATAGTAGTCTCCGCTGCATTTATGGCGAGAGACGTAAGATGATTTAAACACAGCACCAGAAACAGTCGCGGTTGGCGGCGGAGGAGGCGGAGTTAAAACAGGTAGCTGGCTTGCTGTTCCATTCAGTGTAGTTGAACCACTCCAAACCCAGCAATAGCTACCCGATTGGCGCGGGTTCTCGATATACCACCAACTGGATGTACTGTTCCTTCCATGGACGAAAGATGTTTGTCCGTTTTGCAATGCTCCGACCAGATCATAGATTGGGCCGGGCCCACTGCGGCAATTCGTGTTCATGTTGGCGGTTACGGAAGGTAAGGTTGGAGTGGCGGTGAACGGAGGAGTGGCTGTACCAGTTGCGGTGGATGTGAAGAGAATCGGTGTAAACGTGGCGGTCGGGTTAGTTTCCTCTGCTGAAGTTTGTTCCATTATGGTCGCGCTGGGCGGAATCTCTACTGGTGCATTTTCGGTGAGCTGGGCTGCCAGAGTCTGCGCAGCAGAAGTGTAAATCGCTTCAGCGGGGATGTTTGTCGCCTCAGCTGGTTGCGGTGTAGTTAGCGTACTGAGATTACAGGCTAAGGTAATGAATGCCAATAGGCTGATCAAGGAAAGGAGTCGAGGGTTATTCAAGTGCATAAGTCTCCTCTTTTCTCAAGGTATATACCTTTGATTTCGTTTCAATATAATATAGTGTACATCTAATTAATGGAGTTGGCAAGCCGTTTGTTCCAGACAATGTCAAGGGAAGATAGAGTTATCTTAATCAGAACAAAATAGAAATGTCCTCAAGTTGGATAAAATTTTCTCAAAAAGCCCTTCATAATCAAGAGAATTCCAGAGCAGAGCGGTTAGCCCGCCGAACTTTGTTCACTGGCTGTATTCGAGCGGGATAAATCCCTGCCTTATTTTCAGAATTCATCCCTCAATAGTATACCTCTTTCTATTTCATCTGCTACAATATTAATAATTGTCCACGTTCTTATTGGAGGATGCCATGCCACCAGTTGTCGAAATCCCGCGTGAAATCAGAGAAGAGTTTTACCGCCTTAAACAAGAAAAACAAACCCTACAAGACGAGTTATTTCGGTTGCGACAGACAATGCGCTCTTTAGCTAATCTACAAAATCGAATCGAACAAATTACCCCCGAATCAGACCCCCGTGAACTCATCCATCTCATCCTTACCACTGCATTAGAAGCAGTAAATTCTAATAATGGTTCCTTGATGCTGCTAGATGAAAAAACCAACGATCTCGTTTTTGTCCATGTCATCGGCAAGGCTAAAACCGCCTTGCTCAATTACCGTCTTACCGCCGGTCAGGGGATTGCCCATTGGGTGGTTGCCAGCCGAACGCCTAAACTTGTCATGGATGCTCGGGCCGAGCCACTTTTCTCTCCTCAGGTTGACCAGTTCACCGGCTTCCTGACTATCTCCCTCATCTGCGTCCCCCTTTATCACAATGACCGCACCTTAGGAGCATTAGAAGTGGTCAATACCATCAGCGGCGAACCATTCAAACAGGAAGATGTAGATGTGCTTCAGCTAGTCGCCCGATTGGCGACTTTGGCGATTCTCAAAGCGGAAGGAGGAGGATAGAAGACAAACACCTTATGGACTCCATAACGACAATCGAGATTCAATTTATCACCCAGCTTCAACAGCTTGGGCATAGCTGGATACCCATCATGCGCTTCTTTACCTTTTTGGGTAAAGAACAATTTTACCTGTTGTTAATGCCATTGCTCTATTGGACAATCGACAATCGCCTTGGTATTCAGTTAGGGGTGATGTTAACGCTTAGCGCAAGCCTGAATGATTTATTGAAATTGGGCTTTCACTCCCCTCGCCCATTTTGGGTGTCTAGCTCCATCAAAGCAGTGGAATACGAAGGTTCTTTTGGCATCCCTTCGGGACACGCCCAAATATCCGCCTCGATTTGGGGTTTATTAGCCGGCAAACTCAAACAAAGCTGGATATGGGCGGTTACTGTTTTTCTCATTTTCATGATTGGGATCTCGCGCTTATTCTTGGGTGTCCATTTTCTACGCGATGTCATATCCGGATGGTTAATCGGAGCATTATTCGTTTGGGTATTTTTGCGTTGGGAAGAACCGCTCCTGAATTGGTTCAAGCAAAAAACTTATCTCCAGCAAAATGGGATATTATGGATTATCTCATTAGTGCTTATTGCGGTTGGTTTAGTGGAACAAGGGTTCTTGCGCAATTGGCAGCTTCCATCTGATTGGATACAGCGTGCCCTCGCATCTCAAACTACCGCAGAGGCTGTAAACCCATTTACGTTATCCGGCCTGATAACTTCCGCGGCTGCCTTTTTTGGATTGACCAGTGGCAGTTTATGGATAGAACAGCGGGGAAGTTTCGAAAAAGCGCAAAACATCCTCGAAGGATGTATGCGCTTCATCATCGGTTTAATCGGGGTATTGTTGCTTTGGTATGGTTTGGATTTGCTGTTCCCAGCCGGCGAAAACATCCTGCCAGCAATGCTCCGTTATGTACGTTATGGAATGGTTGGTTTTTGGATTGCGGGTGGCGCACCATGGGTTTTCCGCAAACTCAAATTAGCTAAAGGGCTCCCGGCAATTTAGTTGACCTCCTCGCTCTTGACACATCCTCATTTTTGCAGATAATAAAGCCATCAAGTGATCCGTAACAGCAAAGACAGAGGAAAGTAAGCCTGCTTAACCCAACAGGGAGCTAGGGGCATAGACTGAGACCCCAGTAGGCAGAGGCAGTTTGAAATTCCCTCTCGAGCTGTCCAGGGGAACACCCAACCAGGGCTAGTAGTCTGGAACGCCATCTCAGCGTTATCATCAGCAACCAATCACCTTCCGGGGTCGTTGGGTCAAGCGGCCTGCAGAAATGCAGGCAAGCGGGGTGGTACCGCGGGATTTCACATCTCGTCCCTTTTTCGGACGGGATTTTTTGTCTATCTTGGAGGTTTTTATGCTAGATGAATTAAGTCAAATCGAACAAAACGCATTAATCGCATTAAAAGAGATTGCCCAAGAAACAGAGCTGGAACAATGGCATGTGACATTTCTTGGACGCAACTCACCTCTGATGCGCGTGTTTGACCAATTAGGCAGCCTTCCCAAAGAGGAACGCCCCGCCATCGGTAGAAAAGCTAATGAAGTTAAAAACACCCTAGAAAAAGCATTCAGCCAAACCCAAGAACGGTTGCACCAGATCGCCATTGAACAAGCATTGCAAAGCGAGGTGAGCGATATCAGTCTGCCAGGCCGGAAAGTAGCCCGGGGCCGGCTGCATCCTCTCACCCAGACGCTTCGCCAAATCAGCGCTATCTTCGCCGAAATGGGCTTCCAGGTTTACCGCTCGCGAGACGTGGAGACCGACGAATATAATTTTCAATTATTGAATTTCCCTCCTCATCACCCTGCTCGCGAGATGCAAGACTCCTTCTACCTCGACCTACCCCACTCACCTGATAACCCCATCTTGCTGCGTACTCACACCTCACCCGGGCAGATCCGCGCTATGCGCGAATTTGCCGCCCTAAACCCAGCCGATCCTCCTCCTGTACGCATTATTCTACCGGGTATGTGTGCCCGCTATGAGCAAATCACTGCCCGTTCCGAGATCCAATTTCAACAGGTGGAGGGATTGGCGGTTGGTAAATCTATCACCTTTTCCGATTTAAAAGGCACCCTGACTGATTTCGCCCGCCGCATGTTTGGCGGCTCAGTGCAAAGCCGCTTTCGCGCTTCTCATTTTCCCTTCACCGAACCAAGCGCTGAAATGGATATAGAGTGCTTTGTCTGTGGCGGCGTAGGCTGTGCGGTATGCAAACGCAGTGGCTGGTTAGAGATCCTTGGCTGCGGGATGGTGCACCCCGTCGTATTACAGAACGGCGGCTATGACCCGCAAGTTTACAGCGGTTTTGCCTTTGGCATGGGAATCGAGCGAATTGCCATGTTACGTTATGGCATCGAAGATATCCGTTATTTCTATAGTAATGACATCCGTTTTCTGGAGCAATTCGTATGAAGGTACCTATCTCTTGGTTAAAAGAATTTGTTGACATCACCCTTCCGCTGGAAATCCTCGCCCACCGGCTGACTATGGCTGGACTGGAAGTTGAAGAAATCCGCTACGTAGGATTACCCCTTCCAAAAATTTCCAGCGATACGCCGCAGCGGCAGGAAATCAAAATTAGCGGCATCGAATGGGATCCAACTAAAATCGTGGTTGGCGCAGTGTTAGAAGTAAATCCTCATCCAAATGCTGATCGGTTGGTACTCTGTCAATTAGATGATGGGCAGAAAATCCACACCGTTTTAACTGGCGCCCCTAATCTTTTTCCATATCGCGGAAAAGGACCCTTAACCAAACCAATCAAAGTTGCCTATGCAAGGGAAGGTGCCCGCTTGTACGATGGTCACCAACCAGGTCAGGTATTAATTACCTTAAAACGCACCAAGATTCGCGGCGTGGAATCTTACTCAATGGCTTGCTCCGAAAAAGAGCTGGGCATCTCGGATGATCACGAGGGAATCATTTTCTTAGATGAGGATGCGCCGGTCGGAATGCCATTAGTGGACTACATGGGTGATGCGGTTTTTGATATTGCCATTACACCTAACCTTGCCCGCTGTGCCAGTATCTTCGGAGTAGCCCGCGAAGTGGCTGCTATTACTGATCAGCCTTTGCGGCAAGCATCTACTAAACCGATCATGCAAGGGGCGCCTATCGCCGGACGAGTTTCGATTCAGATTCAAGACCCGAACCTTAATCCACGGTTTGTACTAGGACTCATCGAAAATATACACATCCGCCCCAGCCCTTATCAAGTTCAACGGAGACTGCGTTTAGCAGGGATGCGGCCGATCAATAACATTGTAGACGCCACCAATTACGCCATGCTGGAACTGGGTGAACCACTGCATGCATTTGACTATGATGTCTTAGTTCAACGGGCAGGGGGAAAAGCGCCAACTATTATCACCCGGGCTGCGCAAACGGGCGAACGCTTGAAGACGTTAGATAATATTGAGCGCACTCTAAATGACTTTACCATTCTCGTTTGCGATACAGCTGGGCCGCTTTCCATTGCCGGAGTGATGGGTGGCGCCGAATCCGAGGTGAACGAGCACACCCGCAACGTGCTATTGGAAGGGGCAGCTTGGAATATGATTCCTATCCGCCGCACAGTTTTCGCCCAAAATCTCCCTTCAGAAGCTGCCTATCGGTTCGCACGTGGTGTTCATCCTGCCCTGGCGGAACGTGGTGTGTTACGCGGCTTGGAACTTATGCAGCAGTGGAGTGATGGAGTTGTTGCTCAAGGTCTGGTGGATGCTTATCCGCAGCCAATCATAGATCCGCAGATCACCATCACACCATCGGATGTCCAGCGCAGTCTGGGTATTCAACTCAACCTTGACGAAATAATCCAAATTTTAGAGAAATTAGAGTTTAAAGTTGAACTAAATGGTGATCGGATCACCGCTACCGTTCCAGATCACCGCCTGGATATCGGTGAGGGAGTAATCGGACGAGCCGATTTGATGGAGGAGATTGCCCGCATATATGGTTACGAACGCATCCCTACCAGCCGACTAGCAGATGAACTACCTCCCCAAATTGTTGAACCCTTCCGTTTGCGCGAAGAAAGTCTGCGTGACTTATTGGTGAATTTGGGACTTCAGGAAGTGCAAACTTATCGAATGACATCGCCCGAACGGGAATCGCGTTTGCCATTCGTGTTAAACCCACCGCCCAGCCAAAGTGAGCCAATCAAACTAATCAATCCTATTGCCAACGATCGCACTATTCTGCGGCAGAGCCTGATTATCAGCCTGCTAGAATCAGCGGAGCGCAATGCCCGATTACAAAATCGGTTGGCTTTATTTGAGATTGGACCAGTGTATTGGCGAGACACAGACAACCCACTACCCCAAGAAATAAACCGCTTAGCAATCGTCATGAGCGGTCAAAGGTCCTTGCCGGGTTGGCAGAAAACCGAAGAAACACAGATAGATTTCTTCGATTTGAAAGGAATTTTGGAAAGCCTAATAGATGGTCTTCATCTGTCAGGGGCACACTTCGAATCAGCCCAACACCCCGCCTTTCACCCTGGCAAATGCGCTGCTTTCTACCTGAACGAGGCGCTTTTGGGCTATTTGGGTGAACTCCATCCAACCGTACAAGCCAAATTCGAATTAGGGGAGGCTCCTTTACAAGCGGTTGAGTTGGAACTAAAACCTCTTTTGGAAGCAGTTCCCGATCGCTATGTCATCAACCCCGTTGCGGCTTTTCCGCCAGTTTTAGAAGATATTGCAGTGATAGTGGACGAAGCGATTCCAGCTGGTAAAGTTGAACAATGTATCTGGTCAGCCGGCGGAAAAATGTTGGTCGCTTTGCGCTTATTCGATGTTTATCGTGGAGAGCAAATTGGGGCAAATAAGAAGAGCCTTGCCTATAGTCTGACTTATCAAGCTGCGGATCGAACCCTCACCGATCAAGATGCTGCCCAAATTCGCAACCGCATTGTTCGCCGCTTGGAGCAGGAATTAGGAGCACGCCTCCGCAGCTAAGAAACAATCTTTCTCAACTCAACTATTCACGCAAACCCAACCCCGACCTTTCACTGTTTAAGTGGAAGGTCGGGC
>DYKV01000403.1:1174-2245 GCA_020722415.1 Anaerolinea sp. | reverse complement strand
AACTTTAGGATATTTCTATCTTGCTCCGACTAGGACATTTCTATCTTACCTCGACAGATTTACGAAAAGCCACTTAATGAAGAAGGCTTCATCTTGACTTCATGAAGGCTTCATTCACAGCGATTAATATGATTGTAATAACCAAGAAAAGGAGATTCGGCCATGTTCAATCGCTTGTATCGTTTTTTCATTGCCACATTATTATTGTCAGTGCTATTGGCAGCTTGTGGAACAGCTTCCCAAACAAAATCAACAATAGCACCTGCCGTTGAAGGCGGGGGAGGTGAAAAAGCCATGAAGGGCTCCACGTTGACCAACCCTGGCAACCTGCCCGCCGCCCCGTCGAACGGGGATAATGCCAACTCCCAAGTAGGCGAAGAGCGCATGGTTAAAGTAGAGGACCCGGCCGGTCTGTTTACCATCCTATTCGTAGATACATGGACACAGGAATCTGGCAGCACACCCGGTAGTTTGCGCTCGTCCCAAAGCGACTGGTACGCCGAAGCGGAAGTTATCTCCGCTCAAGGACAAACGCCCATGCAGGCTGCTCAAGCCTTAGATGCTTCGCAGGCTAATGGCATGGCAGGTTATCAGAAACTGGTCATTCAGGATGGCAATGTTAACGGACTGCCTGCGGCTAGCCTAATCTATCAATATGAAGCGGGTACTAATCCGGTGACCGGCAAAGCGCTCAAATTCATCGCCAGCCAGGTTTTTATTGGCGGAGGCCCGGCAGACAAGTTGGGCCATGTCACTTTCACTGCGCCTTATATCTATTACAGTGATCTAAGTGGAATCTTCGACAATATTTTGGCCGGATTTGCCTGGAAATAAGGAAAGAACCCCATGCTCGCGAAACAACCACTTCACACGATTGATACTAACGGCGCCCTACTTTCTGTAAGAGGCGTCTATAAAATTTACAAAGAAAACGATATTGAAACGGTGGCTTTACACGGCGCGGAATTTGACCTTGCCCCTGGTGAATTCGTCGCTATACAAGGACGTTCTGGCGCAGGCAAGACCACATTGTTGAACTTGATCGGTGGGCTGGACACTCCCAGCGCCGGT
>DYKV01000403.1:0-1124 GCA_020722415.1 Anaerolinea sp. | reverse complement strand
TGCGGATTACCGCCGTCAGCACATCGGGATCGTTTTCCAGACCGGCAACCTGATTCCTTTCCTGACTGTACTGGAAAATGTGATGCAGCCCATGACTTGGAATGGCATTTCTGCAAACGAAGCCCGGCAGCGAGCCATACAATTACTCAATGACTTAGGCTTGAGTGCACGCTTGAACCACAAAGTCAACCAGCTCTCCGGGGGCGAAGCGCAACGGGCGGGCATAGCGATTGCCCTATCCAACCAACCCGATTTGCTCTTGGCTGATGAATTAACCGGTGAACTGGATACGAATACCACCCGACAAGTGATGGATTCGCTCAAATCCTTTCACCAGAAACGCCAGATGGCATTACTTGTGGTCACACACAACAAGCAGGTTGCAGCCCTCGCCCAGCGAGTTCTACACATCGCCGACGGTGTGATTACTACGGAGGCTTAGCATGACTAACATTATCTTACAAACTGAAAACTTGACCAAATCCTATCCTTTGAATGGCGTTGAAGTCCAAGCGCTGCGCGGTGTAAATTTATCTATTATAAGCGGCGAGTTCGTTTCGATTGTTGGACCCAGCGGATGCGGCAAGAGCACTTTGCTCAGTATCGCCGGCGGATTGATGAAACCCTCATCTGGGCAAATTTTATTGAATGGGCAAGATCTCACCCGGTTGACCGAACAAGAAAAGGCTCGTCTACGCCGTGAGCATATCGGTTTTATCTTCCAGTCCTTTAATCTCATGGTTGATCTTACCGCAGCTGAAAATGTCGAATTTCCGATGGTTTTAGCGAACAGGCCCGAATCGGAACGCCGATCTTGGGTTCAAGAGTTGTTGAAGCGCGTTGGGTTAGCCGACAAAGCCAACCACCTGCCCGATGAACTTTCCGGTGGACAGAAACAGCGGGTGGCTATCGCCCGTGCCCTTGCCAATCACCCAGATATTATCTTTGCCGATGAGCCCACTGGTAATCTGGACAGCTCCACCGCGGCTGAAATCATGGACCTCCTGACCGATCTCAACCACAAAGATGCCGTCACTTTGGTCATGGTCACCCATGCCCCAGATGACGCTGCCCGCGCCCATCGCATGATACATATGCGTGATGGGCAAATCGAAAAATAAAAT
>DYKV01000402.1 GCA_020722415.1 Anaerolinea sp. | reverse complement strand
TTAGAACGCTGGAGATGGTAACTTAGGCGAAGAATGCCCAAAAGGGCTTGAGATGAGGTGACTAAGAGGACTCGGTGTTCATCCCGAGAAATCCTCTTGTCATCCTAGAAGATACTCTAAAGCTTATTGATATTTTTACCGAGGATAATTTAGGATTTCCATCGCTAATCAATTATAATGGGTAAGCAAGTATAGAATGGAGGCTGAACATGGATTATGGTAAGTTAATCCGTCGCGCTTGGGAAATCACCTGGAGATATAAATTCCTGTGGGTTTTTGGCATTGCAATGGCGTTCTGTCGAGCTGGGAGTGGAGGCGGTTCCAACTTCAATTGGAATAGCCGCAGTTTAACCAATCAGAATAATTTTGGTTCGTTTCTGAACCCGACCAATCCGATGACCAAATCCATCGAAAATTTCTTGAGCAGCGGTTTACTCTGGTTTTTGTTAGGTTTGTTGATCGTGTTGATCGTAGTTTTTTTCGTGCTCGGGATAGCGGTGGTCGCCTATGCGCGTGGCAGCTTAATTCGATCTGTTCACCTTCTCGAAAATGGAGAAACGCTGGATTTCCGCCGGGCATGGGCGGAAGGGAAAGGGACATTTCGCCGTTTATTTGGGATGGAGGTGTTGCTCAATATTCCAGGTTTATTGATCGGTTTAACCATCATTCTTTTGGTTGTTTTGTTATTAATAAACTTATTGCGCAGTAGCGGGATGGCTTATGGCGGCGGTCAAAGCGCGTTTTTAAGGACCTTATTAACCATCGCTCCGGCTATGGTTATCTTCATCTGCAGTCTGGCTTGTGCAGCCCTGGTGGTGCAACTCCTCATTGCAATACTAGAAGTGTTTGGTAGCCGGGCGATCGCCTTGGAAGGGATGCCCGTTTTGGCTGGCTTAAGCCGAGGTTGGAAACTCTTCCTGGCGAATTTAGCGCCCTCCATCATTCTCGCTTTAATTCTATTTGCGATTAGTTTCGGCATTGGTTTACTGATTAGTATCCCCCTTGTTATAATGATCGCCGTCTTAATGGTGTTTTTGATGGGTATAGTTCACCTAGCCGGTGCGGCTTGGTTGGTTTTTTTGCCGATCATTGCGCTTTTTGTCTTTGTTGTCGCTGTTTTATCGAGTGTGGTGCGCGGGGTCTTCCTAGTTTTCTCGGAAACTCTCTGGACACTGGCATATCGAGATTTCACCCGGATGGAGGAAAGCATAACCCTAACCCCATGAAAAAAGCACTCATCATTTTGAAAACCGGCTCAGCTTATCGAGAGTATCGGAAAAAAGCCGGCGATTTTGAAGATTGGATATCTACCCGCCTTGGAAACCTGGATCGGGAAGTGCGAGTGGTGGATGTAACCAGTGGCGCAAATTTGCCCAACCATCACGATATCGGCGGGGTGATTATTACCGGTTCTCACGCGATGGTAACCGAACATCGCGCCTGGAGCGAGCGCAGCGCAGATTGGCTTGCCGAAGCCGCTGAGCATGATCTAGCGATTTTGGGGATTTGTTATGGCCATCAGTTATTGACCTACGCTCTGGGAGGTAATGTTGGCAAGAATCCCTTTGGACTGGAGTTAGGTACGGCAGCAATCGAGCTAAACGATAACGCTGACACCGACCCGCTATTTTCGTCTTTTCCCAAACGATTTTTTGCCCAAGTCAGTCATTCTCAATCTGCGATGGTGCTGCCGCCGCGAGCAATCAACCTGGGGCAAAGTGCCCGGGAAGCAAACCAGGTCGTTCGTTTTAGACCGCGCGTTTGGGGAGTACAGTTTCATCCGGAATTTAGCTCCGATTACATGCGTTATGAGATCGAGCGCTATCAACACCGGCTGGTCAAAGCGGGGCAAGACCCGCAACAATTGATAGCAAATCTACAGGAAACAACCCTCAGCGCTAGTTTATTACCAAAATTTTGTCAAATCCTCGCTGATTGAGCCTGCAATTCTCAATTTGCTAAGAAATCGTTTGGAATCCTTTCGCAAACCCTATCCAGCGCTCCTCAAAAAGGAAACATTTATTTACAGAACCGCAAAAAGATAAAATATTTAACGCCAAGTCTCCAAGACGCAAAGAAATATAAAAGTGGTTCAAGAAAATGGAGAAAAAATTGGATGAAGCAGACAAAAAAACTAACGTTACCTTGTTGAAATATGGAATCAAAAGAGCGATAAATATAAATACCCCTTGGGGCCCTTTGCACCTGCTTTGTGAACTCTCTGCGGTAAAGAAAATAAAACCACAAAAGGCACAAAGAA
>DYKV01000401.1 GCA_020722415.1 Anaerolinea sp. | reverse complement strand
TGTCTCCGCGAAAGTCTGACGATTATGGCCTTTGTCCGCGCGAAGGCTTTGGTCAGTCACAGCGCGCATGAGACATGTCAGGTTTCCCACTCGAACCCGCGAAACCCCGATTGACCGTGACCCGCGTCCCCGCCAGCGACTCGATTAACCACAACGCGGATGAGACACCATCCTCGCAAAAACCTGACATGTCTCCGCGAAAGTCTGACGATTATGGCCTTCCCCCACGCGGTGACCTTGGTTAGCCGCGGCGCGGATGAGATACTTCGATTCCAGTAAAAACCTGACATGTCTCCGCGAAAGTCTGACGATTATGGCCTTTGTCCGCGCGAAGGCTTTGGTCAGTCACAGCGCGCATGAGACATGTCAGGTTTCCCACTCGAACCCGCGAAACCCCGATTGACCGTGACCCGCGTCCCCGCCAGCGACTCGATTAACCACAACGCGCATGAGACACCATCCTCGCAAAAACCTGACATGTCTCCGCGAAAGTCTGACGATTATGGCCTTTGTCCGCGCGAAGGCTTTGGTCAATCGTGGCGCGGATGAGACATGTCAGGTTTCCAATTCACCACGCCAATTATGACGCCGATCAGGGAGAGATCTCTCTGATATTTTTTGAGTGCGCCAACTAATAGCTTGGTGGTTTGTTTATCCATTCCTCTATTTCCCGATCTTCTCTTCGCCTGAGTTCTGCCTCGTCTCTTTTAAATCTCCATTCGAAAAAGAAATCTTCAAATTTAACCGGAAATATTCCTAGCAATAAACCTCCAAAAGGCAACCAACACAGAACGAAAGCCTGGTTTCTTATCTCTGCAGGCGCAAACGTCCCTGAAGCAAAAAAGGCAGAGCAACCAACTATTAAAGATAGTGCAATCAGAATGTATCCAAGAACTCGAATCATATCAATCCTTTACTATTTGAAGTTTCAATGGGAGAGAGAAATATTTTTTTGAATGTCGTAAATTAATAAGAGTCAAATGATCTCTTTTTCTTTGACGGAAAGAAACGATGTCTAATTTCATCATACAAAGTAAACGTTTCACCAATATATATTGGGCTTGGATCGAATTCGTAATCGGATACCTCATCTGATTCATGAAAATACTGAAGCCTATTCATCACTTCTACAGAAGGAAGAGAACGAATATGTTCCTTATATACAACACCAATTACTATATCCCTATGTTTCCAAATCAGTTTTTTTGTTCTGGCCTCGAATAACTAGAAAAAAAGATTCTCAATAAGCAACTTGATATTTCGGTATCGACCGACTCTGCTCTTATTTTTTCTCCCTCATTGCTACTACGATTCGGCGGGAATCCTTTTGCCTTCTTTTTTAGAATCCTTAGCAATCTATCAAGAGCCTCTAGATTTCCACTTTCTGCCTCAGAAATAATCCTTGTTATGTACGCTCTGCTGCTTGTGCCAAAAATAAAACCAAATAAATTATTCACAATAATCCTCCTTTATTTTGCGGGTACGGCCTGCCCCCTCAGGCCGTCCCAATTACCAATTACCATTTACCACTTATCCCTTCGGGAACCTCGACAACACCTTCGCGCTCGTCGCGGGACGATCCATATTTTACTGCCACCCGTTGCTCCATTTCCTGTCAAAGACAATGCCCTGCTGGCTGGCATCCAACACGGGAGCAAGGAAAAGCCTGATTACATCCAGTATCGTCTCCATCTTTGCCGCATCCCTAATTTTGAGTTTCCGCATGAAAGCGTTCCACTGAATGGCTTTACTCTCCGCAAAGGAATCCGAGAAGATAACATGGTCGCGTTGCGGAAGTGCCGTGTTCCTGTTTTCAAATGTCTTTTCCAGCGCAGATTGCGCCACTTTGCCGTCGAATTCAAAGCGTTCGAGCAATTGCCAGACATCGTAAAAATCCTTCATGCGGCTGTTGGACATCCCCAAAGCGATCATGGCCTGGATTTTCTCCGCCAGAACTGTCTCTCGCGGATACCCATACAAGTATGGGGCGGGATAATCGAGCAGGGTTGGGTATTCCAATCTTTCGGGCGCGGGCGTGACCACATCCGCAAAACCAATGTCAATTTGAATCGGGAATTTTGTTTTCCCCAAATAAGCAATCACCGTAATGCGAACGCCCGCATAATTGGCGTCTTCCTTGATGGTTTCGGATTGCAATGCCTCATCGAACGTCAATCCGTCCGTTTCGGGATTTGACTTGCAAACCTGGCCGAAAATCTTCGCAATGGTTTCGATGGTATTGGATGTGCGTCCAAGCAGGTCAATATCGCGCGTG
>DYKV01000400.1 GCA_020722415.1 Anaerolinea sp. | reverse complement strand
CAACTCGTCCCGGCCTGAAATCGAACTGTTTCCCAGGACGCTGTGTTGGGGGGCTCTATGAACGCAAGATGCGCTCTCTGAAAAAGAAGCCACTGCCATTTGCCAAGTATAATACAGACAAACTGCGCTGTTCGCTGTTCGGATGTGAATACACTAAGAAAGAGGATGACATGACTAACGAATTCAAATGGGACATATTCATTTCTCATGCCACCGAAGATAAAGAATCGGTTGCTATTCCTTTGGCAAAAGAGTTATCGAAGTATCCAATAAAAGTTTGGATTGACAACCAAGAACTCAAAATTGGAGATAGTCTGATAGATAAAATTAATGAGGGAATAGCAAAATCTCGGTATGGAGTAGTGATTTTAAGTCCTAACTTTTTCGCTAAAAAGTGGACAAAGAGGGAATTGAAAATGTTGTTTATGAGGGATGATGAAGATGATGATGGAGTAGTCATACTTCCTGTTTGGCACGAGGTTACCGCGAAAGAAGTCAAATCTTATAACTTGCTACTTGCGGATGCAGTTGGTATTTCTACGTCAAAAGGATTAGATTATGTTGCCGCTGAAATTGCACATAGACTATGGCCAGGCTTGGACTTAAGATTGCCAGCCAAATTCGTTCGCGAACTCAAACATGTTGATAAAACCGTTGATGCTTTGCTTCGTTTGAGTAACATCTCAGATATCCTTACATTGTTAATTCCTGACGCTCCACGAAACCCAGTCGAATATCAAATGGCAAGACCACACATTGAGCGATTGATAATGGAATATCAGCCCAACTATACGCGCACAGATTTACCTAGAAGCATTGCCGCAAAGATTGCAAATATTGAGAGTATTTCTCCTTTTGATTTATTTGATTTAATGGGACATTGGGTCACTCTCGGCGTATTATCTTGTGCGCTTGGCGATTTTGAAATGCTTTACGATTCAATCATAGCGGTTCAAGATGTAGCCTGTCAATCTGAGAAAGAAGAAATTTGGATTTCTGGGGCAAAATATAGTTTTGGGCTTTCTGTGTTCTTTCTGATGCAAAATGCCGATGCAGAGAAAAAACCACTCACTCGAAAATTAAACGAATATTGCCAGCAGTTAATAATGAGTCTTGCTGAAAGTAGCAATATAAGCGAAGATGCGCGATTCCTCGCGATTGCATTTCATGAGATGGCATATCAACTGTGGGAATGTAAATATGACGAAGACCAAGAACGCCACGTCATTCCTGATGATATGTTGCGATCAATCAAAGAACTTGCGCTAATGATAGATTCTCAGACCGATTACGCCTTTGACTTAGGCACGTGGCTTCAAACTAGATTTTTCGACAGCTTTAGAACTTCCAGTCTGTTTACTAAAAGACCAAAGTAACAACGCAAATAATTTCTATTACAGGGACAGCCGAAAAATGGTTGTCCCTGTTGTCAATCACAGCGTTGCGTTTCACCCTCCCAACACGCTTATTTGCTTTTTGGCTTAGTCATCTTCTTGATCTTCTTCCGATCTCACAGGAAGTTTGGAAAGAAGATCATTTGCTATATCTACCAGACTTTGTTCCCATTTGATTTGCCGTTCGCTCTTTGCGGTACCATCTGAATTCCGATTTAGAGTTGCTCCAGGAGGTTGTTTTAGATCTTCGCGGGTAATAGGTTTTTTGGGGTCATTGCTCATTTGGGACCTTCTTTCGATTGCGCGGCGTGTTCGCATTCTGCTGGGCTAATTGCTGTCGGATTCGCTCAATGCGGCAAAACGCACGCCTTCGGTTTGTTAATTTGCCTGCACACTATCGCGCTGCAAGCCACGCGCTCCTGTATCGTAGAAGTGACGCCGAGTGCCACACCGCCGAGGTGGTTTCTCGTGATGGAGGTTTCCGCCCTGCCGTGCCATTGCCCGCAGTGGCCATTCTCTTGTGCATACTCTTGAGGGAGCGCGCCTGCTTGGATTTCACCAGGCTTGAACGGGTTGCGGCTCTTTGGAAACCATTATCATTGCACCTGTTTTTGCATTTGCACTTGCCGCCCAACGGTCGGCGTCAGGCGCTCGCGTGGAGCGGAGTGGAGCGAAGCGGAACGGAGCGGAACGCGAGTCGCCTGCACGCCCGTGTTCGGCGGCACGCCGATACACCTTGAAGCCTGCTTTTGAAAATTTGTTTTGCCCTGAATGTACATCGGCTAAAAGATGATCTCATCGATTCGAGGTAGAAAACGCACATATTATACCACTTGCTTATTGAAAGACCGTGTTTTGTGAGGGTAAATCTTTGACTGACC
>DYKV01000399.1 GCA_020722415.1 Anaerolinea sp. | reverse complement strand
AGTTTGTACTCTTTCGGGTAAGGTGCTATTGCTTGGGTTTGTTTGGGAAATGATTTCAGGAGATAGTTTGTGACGGGCACTCCTCCGTAAGATGGCGCGTACCCGCAGGATCAATTCGTCAATGTTGAATGGCTTGCTCAAATAGTCATCGGCGCCGGCATTGAAACCGGTGATTTTGTCTTCATCCTTGATTTTTGCCGTTAAAAACAATATAGGGACATCAGATAGAGCAGGATCAGCCCGCATTTCACGGCAGACAGTATATCCATCCATGCCTGGCATCACAACATCCAAGATGACGATGTCGGGCACGAGTTTTCGGGCGATTTTTAAGCCTTCTACACCGCTGTTTACCGTGGTTATTTTAAATTCCTCTCCACGCAAACTCCGCTCTACAGTGCGGGCGACAATCTCATCGTCTTCAATCACCAAAACATTATATACACTCATTAGCTCACCTCCGCTAAAAATGAAACCCGAAAGGTTGTTCCGAGTTGTTCTTCGCTTTCAATCCTTAATTCCCCTTTGTGCTGACGTAGGATTTCTTTGCAGATATTGATTTCGATACCGCTTCCACGCCCACCAAGTTCTTTAAAAAAACTGGTAGTATTTATTTGAATCTGATCTTCTACTGGAATAATATGCCCATTATCATGAATCAATACGAGGATTTGATTGCCGTTGAGCTGTTGAGAGGTTATCGTAATCTCAGGCTGTTGCACGTCCGTAACACCATCTTTCGCTAAAATCAGCAGGTTTATCCACAGGGCTATAATTTTTTGCGGGTTCCCTAAAATAAGTGGCAAGTTTCTTGCCAAATGGGGATGTATTCTTACTTTGTTGGCGCGCATCCCATCTCCGATGATCTGAATAGCTTGTTGGAGGGTTTCATTAACATTTAGCGGTTGGAAGCTCGTCGAGGGTGGCCGCCCAAAATCTAACAACTGATGGACTGCTTTTTGTACCCTCCAGCCAGCTTTCTCTATGGCTTTAGCTGATTCGTAGGCAGGTTGGTTAGGAGCTAATTGACTGAGCAGAATTTGGGATTCGGCGATGATTGTAGTGAGCGGATTATTAATGTGATGAGCTATTCCATCGGCTAAATCAGCGATAGCGGCTAGCTGGGTGGACTGAGCGAGTTGTATCTGCGCATATTGGATACGTTCCTCGAGTAATTTCCGTTGGGTAATATCGCGAATAACATCCAGGTAGCCAAGGATTCGTTCATTTTTATCTGGATCGATCAGTGGTGTAATGCGGGAGCTTACCCAATGTTCTCCGGATAAATGAAGCATTTTTCGTTCAATATCTCGGGATAGAAATTTCTCGGCAAAAGGAAACTCAATAGTGGGGTCGAAGAGGTTTGTGTAAATCTCCGTCACCAATTTCCCGATGACCTGCTGGGAAGTTAACTTGAAAAGATTTTCTGCTTCTGGATTCCAAAATGTGATGAGACTATTCGTATTCCAGACAACTACTGCATCGCGCATATTCTGAAGTAATAAGGCTTGATAGCGTAATTGTTCGCTGTGGTAGGCAAGAGCCTTTTTGGTGGTGAAAGTGAAGACGGTTCTTTCAACTAATTCGGGCAGTGTTTCCCAGTATTTTTCATCCTTGATCCAATAGTCCGCCGCACCCGATTTTAGTGCCTGGACAGCTATTTGTTCATTGCCTAAGGCGGTGATCATAACGATCGGGATGAGAGGAAACTCTTTGGTCAGCTCCTTAATTGAATCTAACCCTTTACCATCAGGGAGGTAGTTATCCAAGAGGATAATATCAGGAATGTTTTGATGGATTGACCGCCACATAGCAGCAATTGAGTTGACCGAGCGGCATTCAAATTTCTCTATGAAGGAGAGATATTCTTTCATTAGTTCAGCGTGATCGGCATTATCTTCCACGATGAGGACCTGGATAATTTTTGGGGGAGAAAAAACAGGAGGAGCGATCATTTTGATAAATCACGTTCAAGGCTAGAGGGAGAGCTTGCCAAACACTCGTTTAGCATTTCGATTGAATATCGGCGGTGACCGCCAGGGGTTCGCTTAGGGGTTAACAAGCCTTTGCATTCCATGCGATAAAGAGTTGAGAGGGAAATGTGTAAATAATTGGCAGCTTCGCGGGCGGTCAGTAAGGGTGATTGGGGTAAGGGGTTGTATGTTTTCATAATTAAAACCCGTTCAAACTCATTCAAATCTACTCATAACTATAATGGCAACTTGATAAAAAAGCCATAAAAAAATGGTAAAAAGGATTTACATATTTGTAAGGTCTGGAAATTTAGGCTTC
>DYKV01000035.1 GCA_020722415.1 Anaerolinea sp. | reverse complement strand
GTTATATCTGTTGCAAGAAAAACGCCAGAATATCTGCGATCCTTCGCTAGATCTATCCATCCTCAAAAAAATGGGACAGTGATAGAATGTTTTTGGCGACAATGAAACACTGAAATAGGATCATCCAAACAGTAGTTATATATGAATAGAAATTCTCGACCGATCAAAATTGACGAGGAGTAAAAGATGACAATTCATTTTGGAACAGACGGCTGGCGAGCTGTTATTTCCGATACATTCACTTTCCATAACCTTCGCAATGTTGCCCAAGCGATTGCCGATGCAGTTGCATCGGATTCATGGTCGAACGGCTATGAAAGTTCTGAGCACGTTGATAGTCAAAAAATGGTCATTGGCTTTGACACACGTTTTTTATCCGATCGTTACGCTACCGATGTCGCTCGAGTTCTGGCAGCTAACGGCTACACAGTATATTTAGCGCAATCCGACGCACCAACACCAGCAATTTCCTATGCGGTGCGTCATCTTGGAGCAGCAGCCGGTGTGATGATTACCGCCTCTCATAATGCGCCTCGTTACAATGGAGTTAAACTCAAAGCCCACTACGGAGGTTCAGCAACCACGGAACAATGCCGCAAGGTGGAAATCTACCTGAACGATAACGAGGAACGCGCCCGGGGACCAAATTTAATGGATTTCGATCAAGCTCGTCAATCAGGCTTAATCCAACGTTTTAACCCTATTCCATCCTATGGAGATCATCTGCGCACCCTAATTAATTTTGACGCAATTGCAGAGAATCCCCAAAGAGTAGTAGTGGATTCAATGTATGGAAGCGGGAGGGGGGTGATAAAAGGCTTCTTACAAGGTAGTGGATGTGAGGTGCAAGAAATTCGGGGAGAAATGAACCCGGGTTTTGGCGGAATTCACCCCGAGCCGATCCGCAAACATTTAGGTGCGCTAGCCGGTGCCATCAGCACCCACATGGGAAATTTTGGACTGGCAACTGATGGTGACGCCGATCGGATTGGAGCCATGGATGAGGAGGGACACTTCATAGACCCCCATAAAATCATGGCGCTGGCGCTAAAACATCTCGTTGAAAAACGAGGCTGGCAAGGACCGATTGTACGTACGGTTTCCACTACTCGCATGATCGATCGTTTAGCTGAAAAATATCATTTGCCTGTTTATGAAACGCCGGTAGGATTTAACCATATTGCCGAATATATGTTGAAGGAAAAAGTTCTGATTGGGGGTGAAGAATCAGGTGGCATGTCCATTCAAGGGCATATCCCCGAGGGTGACGGGATATTGATGGGATTGTTATTAATCGAAATCGTTGCCACAGCTCAATCCTCGCTTGCCGAACTTGTCGACCAGTTATTAAAAGAGGTGGGACCTTCATATTATCAACGGGTGGATCTACGGCTCAATCATCCTGTTTCAAAAGAGCAAATGACCAAAATGTTACTAGAAAAAGCGCCTAGTCAAATCGGCAACATGACAGTAAATGAGATTCGCTCCATTGATGGAGTGAAATATATTTTGGCAGATGATTCATGGCTTTTAATCCGTCCTTCTGGCACAGAACCGGTGCTCCGTATTTATGCAGAAGGCCGTTCGCCTGAAAGTATAAATACTTTAATCGAATTCGGGCAGAATATTGCCAATCGAACTACATAGGGGCGAGATCATAAGGACAATTCGCCACAAGAGAATAAGTCGTTTTAGTTATCAGACCTTCAACCTCAATCAAAACGAAGCATTCCCCTCTAGACCCGAGGAATGCTTCGCCAAGTAACTTTTCCTATAATTTAATATTCCCTACCAAGGCTTCATCGCGAACTGTTCGTCCAGTTTCCAAAGACGTAATCTTATCGGCGCGATTATGCGGCAGTCCTTAATCGGCGGGCAAAGAAGATAACCAGCAATAACAATACTGCTATGCCAATCAAGCCCGGTACACCCACCTCGTCAGCAAAACCAGTGGTCGGCAATGCAGTGGTGGTTAAAGTGGGAATTAAAGTTTGCTGTGCTTGAGCTGCTTGAGTGAACAAGGCTGCAACGGTAGCTGTCCGGGGATCGCCGGTTGGGATCAAAGTATTCGTTGGGATGATCACAACCGGGGTTTCGGTAGCTTCTGCTACAACTGGTGTGTTTGTCGCAGTAGCTTGCGGTGTAGCGGTAAAGGCTTTTGCCATATCAGTGGCTAAAATGCTCGCTGCCACTTCTGTGTTTTGCGCATTCACTGTTGCTACCTGATTCGCTTGCGCTTGTCTTTGTCTTGGAACATAATAAAGGGCATAGGCCGCCAAACAAGCCACAACCACTAATGCAAAAAAGATCAATCCCAACGCGATAATGATAAAGGTTCGATTGGAACGCTTTTCTGGTGGTGGTGCTGCTTCTAAATCTTCATTAAGGTCGAAATCTTCAAAAGCCATGATCTTCTCCTCCTTTTGAGGGATAATAGAATTAAATCTTTCTATATCAAAGTATTACTTCTAAATTTTCAAGAGGGGTGGTTACTTTCTCCCCATCTTCTAATATGACTTCACCAGCATTTACCGATAGTCCATTCCCTAGAATTGTTTTCCCAGGGTAGATCCGTTCTAAACGCCCAATTCTTGCAGTATAAGGAGAACGACAAAGGCGAACTGTTTTGCCTAGAGAAATTTCCACAATATCCTGGGGTAATTCGGGTTTCTCTACCTCTGAGACCACAATGATGGCTTCCGGCCGAGTTCCTCTGACCCGATCCCATTCCCACGCATTGACAGATATTTGCCGTCTTTCGTTTGAGCTTAATATTCGATAAGCGAGGTTATTCATTGCAACCGAGCCGAAAGCATCCAACACCAAAATAGGAAAAGGCATTTCTTTCGCTAGATTTAGCAGATGAGCTTCTAAACCTCCCACTATCAAACCGCGCACCGGTAAATTCGCCGCGGTTTTTAATGTCATCGGGTTAGAAATCCATCCTCCGATAAGGACAGCATTTTGCATATCCATTGTAAAGTGTTCGACTTTCAATTCTTGTTCTGCAGCATGATAAGGATTCAATAAGACACCGGTGGCGATTTTCCCATTTCCCCAAATCCCTTGCAGTAATGCACCGCTTGTCTCCAAAATTACCCCCCTCTCTGCAATTAAATCTACAATGGTAGCCTCAAAGCCGGCTTTTAATTCAAATAGTGAAGGCGCCACTTTTAATAACAATTGACCGTCACCAGCTAAGATGACCTGACCTTTAGCGGGCGAACGGACAACCCTTTTAGCCAATCCGGTTAATCCGGCTAAGATTTCATTTTCTTCTACTTCCTGCCCAGCCTTAACTTGTAATAATTCATCCGCCTTTTTAATTGGCAATCCAAGTCCCCGAGCATAATCAAACAAGAGATACTTTGGGTTGGCTTCACAAACGGCTAAGGTTTCATCCGCAGTAACTCTTTGCCCTTTTCGAACCAATACCTTTCCGTTTTGCGGTAAAAAACGCTCACGACGGATGGTTACCAAAGGCTGAATGTGGGTGGTTAATCCATTTCTCATCGTAACTAAATCAATGCAAGTTTAGTGCCATTATCGTTTTTCTAACTTCAACAACCAACGCTCGTGTAATTCTTGCCTTTTCTCTTTATCTTGCGGTAAGCGAAGTGGGCGCCCACGCGCATCTATGATGACGCCTAAAGCACTTCCTTTCAAACGCACCTTTCCACCAACGCCTTCTCCGCCCATGCCAATATCAAATTTGTGCAAAGGCTGTAATTGCATTTCCATCGTCTGACCTATGGCTAAAGGCAAGCAAATAAATTGTCCATAACGTACATCCAATTTTTGTTCGCTTCCATCTTCATTCGTCATTTTCACCTTAAGAATCACTGTGCCCGGTTTTGCATGCCCTACCGGTGCAATTACCGACGCCAAGTTCAATAATGTTCCAAAATCCATCGCCTGAATCGCTAAAACAGAATTTACGGCTGCAGCTGCTCCAAGCACTTTAACTAGATGATGCTGATCCAAAATTAATGTAGTGATCCGGGTTGGTTGCAAACCATTGATGAGGGTCATCGCACTGCGGGCTAATTGGGACGGATTGGTTAACACCGATCCGGATGCGATGATCGGTTCAACGGCTGGTAAACAGACTGTTTGACCGATGGACGAGATGGTTTTAATGCTCGCTAGGAATTGCTGTATACTTTTTTGCAATAAAACCGTACTATATGCGTACTCAAAGTCTAATTCGGCTTCTGTCATCGGAATGCTGGCTGGATAAACTTGGCGGGTTTGAATCAGGTTATTTATTTCTGAAGCAGAAAAATCATAGATGAGCCATTGCTGGAGTTCATTTATCTGACTGGAATCAAGAGGTACTGGCTGGTGACTTGCCATGCCTAAATCTGGGTAAACTGTCACCCGAGTCTCACCACCAAAACCAGCCGCTAAACATATCCCTGAGGCTCCGAGATCAACTCCGAGGACCCCTTTGTGAGTATCGTACACTTTGCTTAATAAACGAACAATTCTCTCCCATCCAAAAGAAGCGGGGATAGTCGCCCCCTTCGTCCATTGAACCAGGTTAGCAAAACCAGGCATTCGACTCTGCTGGATGGTGCGGAATATATCCACCAATTCCACAAGCGCTGGTTGCAATTGTTCCGAATCTAAAGTGGGGCGGATATTCGGAGCGAGGCGGACTGTTTGCCCAATGACAGGGATCTGCTTTATCTTTTCATGTAATTTAGAATTCCCAATAAACAAGATATGCGGCCGCTGATCAGCCTCAAGAAGATAGCTCGCTAACCCGATCGTTTCCAACATTTTTAATGTCGCATTCTCCGCCCCTTGTTCTGTCCCGCCAGCCACCAATATTAAATCTGGTTTTAGTTGAATAATCGCGTTTAGGCGTTCTTCCGTCGTTAAGTGATCATTTAATCCAAACCTCTTCAATACCAGCGAAGGGATTGAATTGGCTAATCTAGCTGCACTTTCAACTGAAATATCTTCCAACAAACCGGTTATAAGCACCTTCATCGGTTCATTAGCCGAAACCGTTGCTGCTACCAAGTCAACCCCACTACCGTCAATCTGTTCGGGTGTGATTAGCTGTGCGTCTTCCCCAATCAACACTCTGCCGGTAATGGCTTGTAAATTTTCAATTGCCTGATGAATTCCTTCACGAAGGTCATTAAATGGCGCATAAATAGTACTTTGCGCTGTACCGCTGCCTAGATAGCGATAACGCGCATCCACTACATCAAAGAGGGAGACCCGGGTATAAACCGTTCCAACATCAATGGCTAATAATGAATCAGCTTTGATTAGCGAGAGGCTCATTTTTAAATCACCCTCAGTAAATCGAGGATCAGATCAATCATAAAACGTACTCTTTCAAGAAAGGCGATATATCCAGCCCGTAATATCCCCGAAAATATCCAACCTAAAGCCACGGCAATGAAGAATTTTCCGATCCAGCTCAAGGGTTCAATCCAGCTGGTTCGCTGTAACTTACCTTCTGAAGTAAGGTGTGCTCCAAAGTGAAAATAGGCTAAAGTGGTAATTGTTCCGAACAATATGACTCCACCTTCAATTAAACCCACGATAGGATTTACCGAAGCAGCCTTCATCGCTTGGAGATCAAATTGGGTAATGCTGGCACCGATTTGGGGAAACAAAGTTCCTTTAATCGCCCCGCCCACTACCGTGGCCGCACCAACTCCAGCCATTATAGCCAGGCTGGGATTTCCCATAAACGACCAACGCTGAGATAATTTAAAGAATAACAGACAACTTAATAGCAATGGGATGGCAATGGTTATCCAGCCCCGAATTGGATCTTGAATTATGGGTTGAATGAGTGCAGGATAAAGCACACTATGATAAATTGTTAAACATCCAATAGCAGCGGAAACGCCAATAAATAGCGCCACTGCTAAATGGAAAAGGAAATGATCACCAAAAATATAGCTAAAAATGATTAAGGTGAGCATTGCGCTTACCAGCATCATTGTGAAATTCAGCCAATCCGCAGAGAGATTCATTTCCCCTCCGCTTTCTTTGAGCTTGATTGCCTGAATTTACCAATGGTATTCACCAGAATGCCAAATAAGATCAAGAAAACGCTGCTTGATACAATCAAGCCATAGGCATCCCAATACAATAATGCCATTCCATTTCTGCCAGCCTGAGTCTCATAAATTGCGCCGCCATTAATTCCTGCCACCAACCCGCCTATTTGAGGTGATATGCTTGCATAATATGGTTCGACAACCGGTTCGATTTGTGAGCTGACCAGAAAAACCACTTGGTTTGGGGTTATATTCCCATTAAGCTGTTCTATCCATGTCCGAGCTTGGCTTGCATTTTCGGTCATTACTACAACCAAAGCAAAGTCGCCTATTTTCTGGATATTTTTCATTTCCTTCGTCGCCCAGATATTTTGATTATGGCTGGTTAATGGTAGGGTAATGCGTGGTGATTGAATGAATTGCTGGATACCCGCTGAAGAACCCGGTAAATATCCTAAATTAACCCAATCGGTTTGTTCTTCATAGTCATGATTTCCCCTTAAGTTAATTTGCCGAATCAAGCGATCTCCTTGTAAAGCACCGAGTGGATTGGTAGATAATAGTACTAAATACGCTCCTTTGACCATTAATTGATCTATCAAACCAAACCCGACTGTTTGCATCTCTGCAAAATCTCCCGCTTCGTAGTCAACAATAAGCAGCACAGGTGAATGAGCAGAAACCTTAGTGAGAGCTTGCATAGCATCAAAAACTCCAACAGATATTTCACTGGGTTTCCCTGGTAACGGATTGAACAGCACCCCGAAGATACTCGCCGCTAAAATTATCACAAATATAAAAATTCGCAACCCGGGAGATGATCCCTCAGTCACTGCACTCTTAATCGGTTTCGTCTTTCCTTCCTCAGCGATAAGTTGCTCAAATAATTCAGCATGTTGCCTTTGCTTTTCGGTGATCAATAAATTGGAGAATATATCAAATCCTTTTTTCTCTTCGGCAATTAAAGGTTCAACCGGTAAAATGTCGCTTAACCCAGCTAGCGGTCCTGCCACTTCGATTCTTTTTTCTTCTGTTTCTAGATGCATACTCTTTGCAAGGAGATCTTCGAGACCTCCAGGAATTTCCTTCTCCAACACCTCCCCGGTTTCCTGAGTTGACGATGGTGTACTTGTAGATACCCCTTCTCCGGCGATTTCTTCCGGCACAATGCTTGAGTCAGAGAGCCCAATATCTAAAAGGCTCTCATCGAAGTCAACGAAGGGTGGAACAACGCCTCCAAAGAAATCCTCTTCTTTATCGCTGTCATCCTCCCATTCCTTTCCTGGCATTGCTTTCAACCAATCAGGAAAATCTGCGTCAGGCAGCGAATCTTCGTTAGATGAACTAGATGATATTGAGTTTTCTGTATGTCCATCTGAGGTTATCGCCGCCGATTCTATTGGCATTGCCTCGGTTCCGATAATACTTTCATTTTTCAAGGAGTCGGAGAGCAGAGTCTCTGATGACTCTAACGAAATACTTCCTTTTTGATCATCACGAGACTTGAGCCATTCTGGTAAATCCTCCACTGGTTCTATTATTCCCTCGTCTATCTCCCCTTCCGTCTCGTCCAACTTTAGATCGCGTAAATCCCTCAACCATTCTGGTATTTCGGGCTGCGGTTCTTGTTCTATCGAAGGAACCACAGAGCTGGTCTCGCTTTCTGGTCCTTTTTCAATCTCTCCAAGAGGTATCAGTCGAGCATGGCAAAATTCGCATTCTTGCGCATCGGGTTGGTTAGGTTGACCGCAGAATGGGCAGAAACGCGTCTCCATGATCATCCTCCATACGGTCGATCGGAACCTAATATAACCCTTAAACCGGTTGCAATGCTTCCCAAAGCAACGCCAATCAATATTCCACGCATTGCACCATTACTAACAAGATGAAGCAATGATTTCACAATGCTATTTCCAGTCGCGATAAAAGGTATTTCCTGACCGAGGAAAGGCGCTGAGGTGAGCAGTCCTACTAATACCGTCACCAGAAAAACTATGCTAAAGAAATCTTTGCGGCGGTTAATTATTTTTGTGAGCAGGTAGGTCAAAAAAATAGCCATGATCGCCATCAAACTGGCTTCCACGGGAACCACCACTGCCTCATAAAGCCAATATCCATTGGGATTACTCATCCCAAACCACCCCCCAAGCAATAATGTCAGTATCAACCCGGCGAAGAAAGTTAAATGATAAATCTTATTTCCTTTCCCTCCGCGCATTTCCACCCAGTGCACACGCATCATATTAATTACCCCTATTATTAGGGCAACCCCAGCCAGGATGATTGCACTCTGAAGCAAAGAGGACCGAATTTGATTTAGAAGGCTGTTTTCAATGAAATAACCGAGGAGAGCTATGATAGCGGATAATACTGCAATTGCAATCGAAAAAGGTACATTGATCTTCATTTTCATAGAATCCCAATTATCTTTAATATTGTCCCCATAAGGATGAAAAGGATAATTCCCCAACGAAAATAATCTTGAACTTTTATGCTGGCTTTATGCATCTCATTATTGCTCAAATAAGCACCGGCAGCATACATTTCTTCCCCAATTAAAGGATAATTCGCTGCTCCGTAAAAAACCGCTTGTGCGGTGAGATCATCACTGCCCCCAATAGACAAGGTTTTCTGCCGTTCAGAAGCCGCCAAGATCAAGCCTAATTCTGAACCGAAGTGTCCCAACAAAACATCCACAGAAACACTCTCTTTTTTGATAAGAAGAGGAGCGCCTATCGCATAAGAAAATGGTGTTATACCGATCAATTGACCAGAATAGATTTGGTCTTTCCCGGTTAACCGGAAACTGCGGTAAGAATGACCGATCGTGTCTTGAGATAAGAGCATCAATCCCCCGTTGCCGCTAGTTGCAATCGGTGGTTTATCACTAAATAGCGCTACCCGCGAGATTCTTTCTAATATATTGAGCCCGATTAATCCGCTGCTGAACGCATCGGTAAACAAATTCCCCCACCCCAGGGCTAGATGAACCCGTTTCCCTTCTTCTACGGATAACCCAATTGCCCGGCGGAGATATTGAAACGCATCAATCTCCCTCAAAGTGATCCCTTTTTTGTTTTTCGAAACAAAATAGACCCCTACCAGGATCAAAATAAAAAAGAATAAGAAAGATAAACCAATTAAATTAGGAACGCTCATGAGCGGTATCCTTTAGAATTTGGAGAAATACAGTGCGGCTTTGCTCATCATGGAAAAGAGCAATGAGAGCTCCCCAACCATGCTTGTTTCCATTTAGAGGAGCGAAAGGTTCAATGAGATAGAGAATATGCACTATCAGCTCATTAAAACCATTTAAAGAGTTGAGAAGAGGTCCTACAAAATCTGCTACCCCCCACCTATGGAGCTTTCTCGACCATGTTTCCCAGATATTGCGCTTCTCAGACATAATATCAGTATAGCATAAATCTCACGAATGTTCTAATATATCGTTTATTTCATTGAGCAATTTAATATCCTGGTGTAATAAATTCTTACAAAATCAGACATAAATTTTTGTTATGTATATTGCAAGATTTTTGCCATGATTAGTCCAATATGTGACAGGTTACGAACAAATTTATGTAATATATTACTACTCTCTTTTTCGCTGAAGGATTAAACTAATTAATGCCTATTGTCTATGTCAACAAAATTTTATTCGTACCACAAAAAATGGTAGGAATTTTGCGAAAACTTACTATCAATGGAGTTGAATGATGTCAAAAACGATTATCACAATTGACGGAAATGAAGCGACTGCGTATGTAGCCTATCGGCTAAGTGAGGTGATCGCCATTTATCCAATTACACCCTCCTCAGGTATGGGCGAATTCGCAGATGAGTGGGCAACTAAAAAGAAGCCCAATATTTGGGGAACAATTCCCTCTGTAACCGAAATGCAATCAGAAGGGGGTGCAGCTGGCGCAGTCCATGGAGCCATTCAAGCCGGAGCATTAACTACCACCTTTACCGCATCACAGGGACTACTCTTAATGATCCCGAATATGTTTAAGATAGCCGGAGAACTTAGCCCAGCCGTTTTCCACGTCTCCGCGCGGACCATTGCCACCCACGCTCTCTCAATCTTCGGTGACCATTCCGATGTAATGGCTTGTCGCTCTACCGGTTTTGCTCTCCTTGCTTCTGGGTCTGTCCAAGAAGCCCATGATATGGCTGCCATTGCCCACGCCGCCACCTTGGAATCGCGCGTGCCATTCCTGCATTTCTTCGATGGTTTTCGAACTTCCCACGAGGTGAATAAAATTGAACAACTCAGCGAGGATGATTTACGGGCTTTAATTGACGATTCCTTTGTGCAAGCACATCGAGCACGTGCCCTCTCCCCGGATCATCCGTTCATCCGAGGCACTGCTCAAAATCCCGATACCTTCTTCCAGGAGCGCGAGACCGTCAATCCATTCTATAATGCCTGTCCCGATATCGTTGCAAAAGTGATGGAGAAATTTGCCCAAATCAGCGGCCGCCGCTATCACCTTTTCGATTATGTCGGTGACCCACAAGCTGAACGAGTGATTGTCATCATGGGTTCAGCCAGTGAAACTGCCGGTGAAACTGCCCGCTATCTAGCTGAACGAGGACAAAAAGTTGGCGTACTCAAAGTTCATCTTTATCGCCCCTTCTCAGTCCTCCACTTCCTCGAGGCATTGCCCCCTACAGTGAAAGCTATTGCTGTTCTCGATCGAACAAAAGAACCAGGGGCAGCTGGAGAACCGCTTTATCAGGATGTAGTGACTGCAATCAACGAAGGCTTGGCGGAAGGTAGTGTACCATACGCCCAATTTGCCAACCGGCCATATCCGCGGGTGATCGGCGGACGTTATGGTTTATCTTCCAAAGAATTCACTCCAGCTATGGCGAAAGCAGTATTTGATGAATTACAAAAAGCTGAGCCCAAAAATCATTTCACGATTGGCATTGAAGATGATGTTACCAAAACGAGCCTTCCCTTTGATCCCACCTTTGACATCGAAGACCCACAAACAGTGCGCTGTGTCTTCTGGGGGTTAGGTTCGGATGGTACAGTCGGTGCAAATAAAAATTCAATCAAAATCATTGGTGAAGAAACCGATAATTTTGCCCAAGGTTATTTTGTTTACGATTCGAAGAAATCGGGGGGCGTAACTATTTCCCATTTGCGCTTTGGGCCTAAACCAATTCATTCTCCATATCAGATCCATCAAGCAAACTTCGTCGCTTGCCATCAATTTTCTTTTCTGGAACGATTCGATATTACAAAGATGGCTTCACCAGGCGCAGTTTTCTTACTAAATAGTATTTACGGGCCTAATGAGATTTGGGATCATCTCCCCCAAGAAACACAAAAAGACATCATTGATAAGAAACTGAAGTTTTATATCATCGATGCGTATGAAGTTGCCAAAAAGACTGGGATGGGGACGCGGATCAACACCATCATGCAGACCTGCTTCTTTGCTATCTCAGGTGTCCTGCCAAAAGAAGAAGCGATACATCAAATTAAAAAAGCAATTCAAAAGACGTATAGCAAACGCGGTGAAGCGGTAGTCAAAAAGAACTTCGAGGCTGTCGATCAAACCTTGGAGAACCTGCATGAAATTAAAACACCTGACAAAGTTACCAGCCAATTCACCCGCCGCCCGCCCGTACCACCCGAAGCGCCTGAGTTCGTCCGGAATGTTTTGGGAAAAATGATCGCGCTCGAGGGAGATTCTCTGCCGGTCAGCGCATTCCCGGTTGATGGCACATATCCCTCAGCTACAACCCGCTGGGAAAAACGGAATATCGCCCTTGAAATTCCTGTATGGGAGCCAGATCTTTGTATTCAGTGCGGAAAGTGCGTCATGGTCTGCCCTCATGCAGTAATCCGAGAAAAGGTTTACGATCCCGGCTTCTTGAAGAACGCACCAGAAGGTTGGAATGCGATTGATGCGAAATTCAAGGAACTACCAGGCATGAAATTCACCATCGCAGTGTCTCCCGAAGACTGCACTGGATGTGGCATCTGTGTGGAAGCATGCCCGGCGAAAGATAAAACCCAGGTAGGACGCAAGGCAATCAATATGGCAGCCCAACCGCCAATTCGAGAACGCGAACGGGTGAAATGGGATTTCTTCCTTTCCCTTCCAGAAATTGATCGCACCACCATTAGCGTCCGCACGGTTAAAAATTCTCAATT
This sequence comes from Anaerolinea sp., assembly GCA_020722415.1. Lineage (GTDB taxonomy): Bacteria > Chloroflexota > Anaerolineae > Anaerolineales > UBA4823 > UBA4823. Next base: position 3,341 of record DYKV01000035.1, on the reverse strand, counting down.
ACTAGAACCCCTTTTTGAATTTTCCGGCGCATGCGCTGGATGTGGTGAAACACCTTATCTTAAGCTGCTAACCCAGTTGTTTGGTGATCGTTTAATGGTCGCTAATGCTACCGGTTGTTCCTCCATTTATGGTGGAAACCTCCCGACCACCCCGTGGGCAGTCAACCATGAAGGGCGTGGCCCAAGCTGGTCTAATTCCTTATTCGAAGACAATGCTGAGTTTGGTTTGGGCTTTCGCTTAACCCTAGATAAACAAAACGAGTTTGCCCGTGAACTATTGCCAAAATTCGCCGCGATCCTCGGAGATAGTTTAGTAGATGCAATCCTCAATGCGGATCAAACCAGCGAAAGCGGTATTCGCCAGCAGCGCGAACGGATTGCCATTCTCAAACAAAAACTAGAGCACCAGAACAGCCTTGAAGCCAAACAGCTACTATCAATCGCCGATTCTTTGGTTCGGAAGAGTGTTTGGATTGTAGGAGGGGATGGCTGGGCGTATGATATTGGGTATGGCGGGTTGGACCACGTGTTAGCGACCGGTAAAAATGTCAATCTTCTTGTGTTGGATACTGAAGTCTATTCGAATACTGGTGGGCAAGCTTCAAAATCTACCCAGCGCGCCGCAGTAGCTAAATTCGCCGCAGCCGGGAAAGGACTGCCCAAAAAAGACCTGGGCATGATGGCAATGGCTTATGGCTATGTCTATATTGCCCGTATAGCCATGGGAGCAAACGATCAACATACGCTAACTTCCATCCTAGAAGCGGATGCGTATCCAGGCCCATCACTTGTGATCGCTTATAGCCACTGCATTGCCCACGGTTATGATTTGAAATATGGATTAGAACAACAAAAATTAGCTGTTGCCTCAGGCGCCTGGCCGCTTTACCGCTACAACCCGCTGCTTGCCGATGAAGGGAAGAACCCACTCATCCTAGATAGTAAAGAGCCTAGTATCCCTATCGAGCAATATGCTTACAACGAAACCCGCTACAAGATGCTCGTCCAAACCGATGAACAACGCGCCGAAATGTTAATCAAATTAGCCCAGAAAGATGCAAACCGGCGATGGGAATTGTACCGACAGATGACTTCGCTGACCTATAGCAAGCCGAATTCAGGTGACAATGGCAACGGTGACTAAATAATTATAGGAAAGGGGGCTTACCAATCAGGCAAGCCCTCTTTTTATCTAGATTAAAAAGGAGATCAAAATGGTCGATCTTTCCACAAATTACTTAGGAATAAACCTAAAAAATCCTCTCGTCGCATCTGCATCCCCACTTGCTCAAAAAGTGGAAACGGCTCAACAAATCGTTAATGCCGGTGTCTCGGCTATTGTCATGCACTCTTTGTTTGAAGAACAGATCCTGCGCGAAGGTCTAAAATTGAACGAGGACCTTAGCCGGGGTAGTGAACAATTTGCTGAAGCGCTAAGTTATTTTCCGCAAATTGGGCAATATAGTATCGGACCGGAATCTTATTTGCGCCATTTAATGAATGTAAAGAAATCCGTGGATGTGCCGGTAATCGGCAGCCTGAATGGCATAACCGATGGTGGATGGGTAGAATATGCCAAACGAATCCAAGATGCCGGCGCCGATGCATTGGAATTAAATCTATATGTACTCCCCACAAATCCAACAATAACCGGTGACGCTTTAGAAGCGGAATACTTAAAACTAATCCACAATATCCGCAAGCAGGTGCAAATTCCTCTAGCAGTCAAACTAAGCCCATTCTTTACCTCATTGCCCAATTTCGTTAAAAAATTGAGCGAAACGGGCGTAAACGGGGTCGTGTTGTTTAATCGCTTTTATCAACCCGATTTTGATCTAGAGAACCTGGATGTCATCCCTCACCTGGTCTTGAGTAATTCTAATGAGATGCGTCTGCCATTGCGCTGGATTGCAATATTATACAGAAGAGTCCCAATCGATTTGGCGCTGACAAGTGGCGTGCACACCGCTGAAGACATGCTCAAAGCGTTGATGGCTGGGGCAAAGGTAACAATGGTTACCTCCGCGTTTTTACAGAATGGGGTCGAACATGCTACCATCATGCTTAATGACTTAGAAAAATGGATGGAAGAGCATGAATATATGTCTGTTTCCCAAATGATCGGGAGCATGAGCCAGCAAGCTATTGCTGATCCAAGCCTCATTGAGAGAGCGAATTATATGAAAGTCCTTTCTTCTTATTAACAATTTATCGCTATAAGAATAAAAAAGGCTGCCTGATCGGCAGTCTTTTTTTATTAGAGAATATTACGGAGAATGAATAAGAAGATGAATTATTCCTCAATCTCTGGTTCATCGGCAAATTTCTTGTGCCGATAAACGATACGTCCACGCGTAAGATCATAGGGTGACATTTCCACCCGCACCTTATCCCCTAACAAGATGCGAATATAATATTTACGCATTTTTCCAGATAGATAAGCCAAAACATCATGTCCATTCTCTAGACGGACTTTAAATTGAGTTCCGGGCAAAGCCTCAATTACAGTTCCTTCGACCAGTATTTTATCGTCATCTTTTGCCATTCACTCCTCCGTATAAATTATAGCTTCCAAATCATTCTACCTCAACCGTCTGGCGGCGTTTAAAGCGGCGGGTAGCTTTCTTCTTAGCAATCCGTCTCAATTCACTTTTTGAAACGAACCAACGTTTGCGGCGTACAGTGCTGAGGACACCGCTTTTCGCCACTTTTTTACGGAAACGCTTCATCAGCGAATCTTGAGATTCATTTGGGCGTAAGTTCACTACAGTCAATGCAATTCACCTCCTTTCTGCTTTGAATCAGAAAAAATCGGCTGAAGTTCACGCATCCAGCCGAATGGGATAAGTTTAAAAGGCATAGGAACAAGAAATTGCTTGAAAAAAGAACCTCCTGATCATACCCAAATCAAAAGCTGATTGCGCAAATTCAAATCTATTATACCGTATAAAAGGGAAAAAATAAAGAGAGATTAAAGGGAAATTAAAAAAGTCTCTTGGCAATGACCTACTCTCCCAGGGGGTCGCCCCCCAAGTACCATCGGCGCTGACGGGCTTAACGACCGGGTTCGGAATGTGGCCGGGTGTACCTCCGTCGCTCCAATCACCAAGAGACTCTTTTCACAATAAGTATATAACTGATAATACTGAATAGGTTCCGAAAAATTCCGAGTTCTCCGCATCACGGTAAAGCCCTCGACCATTAGTACGGCTTAGCTTAACACATTACTGCGCTTACACTTGCCGCCTATCAAGCAGGTAGTCTACCTGCGGTCTTACTGGCTTATGCCATGAGGGATCTCATCTTGAGGCGAGTTTCCCACTTAGATGCTTTCAGCGGTT
>DYKV01000398.1 GCA_020722415.1 Anaerolinea sp. | reverse complement strand
GAAAACGAAGTCATGCAGCGCGAGATGGAGAACTTCGGGATCGATTTCTACAAGAGGCACAGGACGTACAGGATCGAACTCACACCTGATGGGAGGCGCACTGAGCTTGCCAAATCGCTTCGCACTATTTCATCCAACCTATCGGCGCAAATCCAGTCCTTACCAAATATGCTTGCCCGTTCCCAATATCAACGATCAACGTATTTCGCGCTTGAGTTTCCGGCTCGAGGGTTTCGATCAACAGGAATTCACTATCCGGTGACCAGATTGGAGCAGAGTCATAGCTACTACCAAAAAAGAGGTCATCAATATTGTTCGTTATGCAATAATTGGTAATCTGGTTTGTTGACGTATCCAGAACAGCCAATTCCAGGTTTTCGTTGATATCGCTATCCGTTGTGTATCGGAAAGCGATGTAGCGGCTATCCGGTGACCAGGATAAATAAGATGTATATATTGTCTTCGAAAGCGCTGTGAGATTGGTGGAAAGCAGGATTTCACCATCGCGCCCAATCACGAAGATTTCATACGCATTGACGCCATCAATCTTGGCTGAGGTATTGGTATTCAATCCAATGGCAATTTTTTCACCATCCGGCGACCATTTTGGCGATACACCAAACCCCGCATAAGTTGGAAACGCTGCCAAGTCTTCGCCTGAAACCAGATCCCTGAGCACAACAACCGGATCATAATCCGCATTACTAGAGGGATAGAGTGTCCGCGTCAGATGCGGGTCATGAACATTTTTGTGATACATATAGAAACCCCAATAATAAATCAAGTCTGTATCGGAGAAAATGTCCGTATCTTTTGCGAAATATGCTTCGAGTATGCTCTGCTCCTGCGTAAATGGGGAAAACAGTATAAAAGGGTTGTTCTTTTCTCCCAAGTCTTCAATCAAAAGATTTTCATCATCGAACCATTCAAAACTATACCAATCCTTTGCTACATCAATGCTTATTAGCATATTTCCTTCTGCATCGCTAATTTTCAGTGTAAAGCTTTTACCACCGTTCCATACCTCATAGGCTAGATACTTGCCTTGCGGAGATACAGAAAAGGTGCTTAATAAGTCTTCGGGCGGTAATAAGACTTTTTCATCTCCAGATTTTAGGTTCAGAAACAACAGGCTTTCTAAACTTCTAACATTGAGGTCTAACTTTCCGCCGAGGATTAACGTCCCGCCAGTTGGGAGCGATTGAAGGTTTTCATCCCGAATGTCGAGACATTGATATTGGACATCGCTTTGATCTGGCAAGGCTGTTGCCGGCGGATTTGGAGTCAAAGTCACGTTGTTACTGGAGAATTCTGTAGGAGTACTCGATGGGAATTCCGTGGCTTTTGTTTGCGGAAATTCATCAGAACCGATCCCGCAACTGACAATAAGCAGGGTAGATAGCACGATCAGTGCTGCCAAGCAAGATTTACGCGGGGTCATCTCAGTCATGCTCTATCCTTTCATGGTCAATAATTTGGCTCGAGTGAACAAGCCCAACTATTGTACAGGGGCATATTATCCCTAAGGAAGGCATTTTCACAAAAAGTTGTAATGAAGAATTTGCCCTCTTCATCAGCTTGAGGTGACTCATAATGCGCTTTATGTCTCATATTATGCATTTTTGTCACCTGATCTATTTTTATAACGCCAGGGGCGATATTACCAACACCATACAAGGCATTCTTGTCAAAAACTTTCCACTCCGGTAGAGGATCCCTGATCCCCTCTGCAACCTTCAAGCCCCAGGCTGCACTATCTGAACCCCAATCATTTCTGAAACGATACGCCACATCGCAGCCCGGCAAGGGACATTGATCAATAATCTCCTCTGGTTTGGAACTGTATTCTACAAGGAAATATATCAACCCGCGATCTGTTGTGGATGGGTCGCAATTGTATTGGGGGACATCCCGTGCGCACCAAATGTAAGCGTTGCGCCCCATCGCTTCGACATAATCGTTCATGTTTATACCTCGATAAGTTGGGGCATTCGATACTTCCTGTGTCCATATGAGTGATGCAAACTCAACCAATGAAAAACGTCCATCCGAACCGTAAGTTGTCCAGAACCATTCATTCCAATACTCTTCTTTGTGCATCTCTAAATAATACTCGTAAAAAGCTGAGCTAACAGAGCCCCAGGCCGGTCCATCTTTAGGATCGGGAACATGATTGATGGCAGGTGCAGGCGGGGTGGGAGTATTTGGCATGGAAGGCATTGATGTAGGAGGATAGGTTGGCGAAATGGACGTCGGTCTATGTGTCGGCGTACAGGTCGAAGTCGGCGCATTGGTGGGCGTAGCC
>DYKV01000397.1 GCA_020722415.1 Anaerolinea sp. | reverse complement strand
AGATGTAAAGTCACCAAGATTTTCAAAAGGATGCTTGATTTTTTCTCTGCTTCATCCAATTTTTTCTCAATTTTCTTGAGCCGCTATTTTATTCTCTTCACCACCGCAAAATCCACGCCTTGCCTTTGTACGGAAAAGATGATCGGAGAAGTGGGAAAGATATGCTCATCCTTATCATTCCGGTACGAGACGATCACATAATCATAATCACTATTTTTTTGATAGGAGTTCCCCTTTTTGGACTGGATATACAGATCAGGGCGAGCATACTCCTTTACCAAGAAAGCAGCCCCCCAGATTAATACTTTCGAATGAGGCTCGGCTGTCTGATCAAGATATTCTATGGCTTTACGGAACGAAGTCTTCCAATATTCCGTCTCAAAGGAATTATTTGCACCTGAGATTCCTCCTACCAAGCTATTGTAATAGGCATATTCATAAGGATGAAGCTGGAAATACCCAAGAATCCCCGGCAAAATGAGAGCCAGCGATAGAGCATAGCGGAGGGAAAGCGGCTTTATTTTTTCCGAAAGCCATTGCAAAGGGAAACCCATAAGAAGAAATATGGGAGGGACTAAAAAGAGGAGTTGACGGAAATTATCGTAAAGAGGAGGTCTCTTAATGATGATACCGAGGATGGGTATCATCAACCAAAACAGGATCAAAAAGCCCAATTCAATTTGCCGATGATGGGCGATCTCGACAGCCAGCCATATCAACCCGATCAGGCTGAGGAGGATGACCGGTTCAGTAAATTGGATCGCGAGAAGGATCGGAAGATAGGTCCATGGTAAAGAATCTGCCCGCCAGTACTGTCCCATAAAGAGCAGTTTCCCTTCCCAAGGGAAATGAGAAGCCCTTAGTGCACTCTGGATAAAGTGTGTAACCGGGTCACCCCATAATGCCGGCCAGGTTAAGTAAGTTACTAAACCAGCTAGGAGTAAATAGACCAAGCTGGGCAATATGCCTTTTTTCCCTCCACGCCAGATAGCCAGTCCACACACCAGAGCTCCTGCATAAGGACCACCCACCCGAATTGAAGTAGTGAGCCCTAATACAATCGCGGCTAACCATAAGGATGAGTCTGCCATGAGTGTTGGCAGGTTACGAATCGGATGCAGTATTTCTGCTAATACCGATTTTGTCCCTCCCCCAAAAGCACCCAGCCATCTCCACCCAATAGCCATCAAAGCGCTCATAGTCAATAGAACATACCCATAAATTATCCAGCGTTGAGTTTTCGCGATGTAATGCTCAAGCGGGACTTTGGCTGGTTGTTCAGCAATGCGATGAAACAATTGGAATTCCCAACCAGGAGGTTTAGCTTGATATAAGACGCCTATGAAGGTTCCTAACCAACGGTTTACAAAAGGAAGACTAAGCCAAAGCAAGATGATCAATCCAAGCCCCAACCAACTGACGGTGATCAGCCTTCTTTTTTCCGGATGGGGTGTATTCACCCAGGCTGCTTTTATCTTTTGCAGGGATTGCCTTCCAAATTCCACGGGATTTTTCTCAGCGGGTTTGTTCCAATGCCGATCGATAAAGAACAATCCACTTTCGATACTTGCTAGAAAAAACGTCATAAATGGGATGTCTTTGGGGTTGATGAAAGCATGTCCCCAGAGGAGCGGCTGAGTGGAAAAAAGTAAAGCAATGGTGATTGCAGTCCAACGGGAAAACCAGCGTTGGGCTAATCGAAAGATTAAAAACACGGAAAATTGAAAAGCTAAGAAGTAACTCAGATGCCAGAAATTAACCGCTCGAACGAAAGGGAATATCAGCGAGAGAAATTTGGTAATACCAACCGTCATCATTGCATAGAACGGTCCATAATAGATCAAGTCATAAGCGTACCCGCTAAATAATTTCGGTTTTGGCGGAGTCAGGGTTTGATAAGCTCGAAGAGAGATTTGTCCAAGGGCATTAATGCCTACCTCATCCTGACTCATTCCGTAATCGCGAAAAGTGAAAAAACCAATGATGAAATTAATGAGGATTAACCAGAGGATCGGTGAACGCAAAATTGTTTTTACGGAAGGAGGTGTTGGTAGATAAGGCATAAATTACGGTTAATAAATTAGATTGGACTGTTTTAATCCATTAGAGTCATCCGAATGTTCAAGAAGAAATGGTTCGAGCCAGATTTTCCTGAATATACCATAAAAAGTGACCTGCCTATCAACCTATCCTCGATTAGGAAAAATGTATTTCAATGAAGGATCGTAAATAATTTGACAATGTCACATTATCGTATAGTTGTCATTGCGAGGAGCGTTCTTTGCGACGAAGCAATCCCCTCGCA
>DYKV01000396.1 GCA_020722415.1 Anaerolinea sp. | reverse complement strand
ACCCTGCGGAATGGATTCACCAAGATGTTTTGGGAATTGCAGGGATAAACTCTCCACAGGATACGCTTGAGCCAACTCTGTGAGAGGGGATTACACCTTATCAGCATTTCCCTCACATAGATGGGATAGAAGGTATTTCTAATATCTTTCTACCAGTGGTGAAGAACTGTCTTTTCATAAAGGGTGGCTGCCGAAAGCAAATGAGGTGGTTTCTAATGAAACACCTCAAGATCAGCAACACTTGATAAAACCAACCAAAGAAAGAGAACAAAGGACAAAAAGAAATTGCTCCGGGCTTATCGAAAGGTTTATCGAAGAGGCAAGCAGGTTTTAATATATTCTTATGCCGCTAATCCGTCCAACAGAGTGAATACTCCGCCGTGAACTTCGCCTCATTATAGCTTCCAGAATAAAATCAACCCCAACAGCAATCCCACAAAACATACCAAAGTCAATCTCCAACCTACATGAAGGAAATCACGGAATTGGTAATTGGCCGGTGCAATCATCAGAATATTGACTGGATGGGCAATGGGTGTAAAAAAAGATGCGGAACAGCCAATCGCGGTAGCAACCGCAACAGCTTGTGGATTCGTATGCATTGCAATGGCAGCGCTAATCGTGATTGGAGCGGAGACCAAAATGGAGACTTGCCCACCAATGAATTGGGTTAATAAAGCAGAAAGTAAATATGCGCCGCTTGCCAGACCTAATTTGCCTAAAGGAGAGACTAATCGCAGCAAATGTTCGCCAATTAGATTAGCCAGTCCAGTATTTACCATCGCTAGACTTACCGAATACATGCCAGCGATCATAATGATTGCCTGCCAATTTATTGCCCGATACGCGTCATCTATGTCCAACACTTTGATTAATAAAAGTAAGATCGCCCCAGCTAACATCGCCAGATAGACTGGTAAACCCAAAACAGAAGCGATAATCGCAATGAATAAAATCGCAATGGTCGCTGCTGCTTGGATTCGGCTGATCGGTTGGTCGCTCAAATCGGGTTCTAACACGATAAAGTCGGGGGTATTGCGCAATCGGCGGAGATATTGGCGGGAGCCAATCATCAACAAAGTATCACCCAGCATCAACGGAAAATTTCCCACATCGGTGCGATAACTTCGTCCTCCCCGAAACAATGCCAATGCAGTGAAGCGATACTTTGAACGAAATTCGATCTCACTCAGCGATCTACCCAGCGCTTGAGAATGCGGTGACGGCATCACCTCGACAAAAGTAACTCCTAGTTCGCTAAGTTGTCCATTCGTACTCTCCCTTCCGATTTTCAACCCCATTTCAGTCAAAGCGCTCACCCTTTCTTCGCGGCCAACGACCAATAAAATATCACCAGGGTGAATGATCAAGTCTGGAGGGGGGGCAAAATAGGCTTGGTGACCATGCCACACCCCCGCCACGGCCAAACCAAACCGTTCACCGATAGCACTCTCCGTTAATGATTTATTTGCCAGGGTAGAATCTGGCGGGACAATAACTTCCCACAGTCTTTCAATGATTTTATAATGCATTTCCAATTCGTGGCTGGTTGGACGGGCCATCATCTGCTCAGGAGCTGGTTCGCGATCTGGCAACCAGCGGGGGCCAAAGATAGTTAAAATTAATATACCTAAAATGGCGATCAGACCACCGGTAGGAGTGAAGTCCAAGATATGCAAGGCATGCTGAGGAGGATTAGCTGTAGTGAGCAAATCGCTGGCGATAATATTTGCTCCGGTGAAATAAGTCGCAGCCCCACCGAGTAAACTCCCATAGGCTACTGGTATCAACAATTTGCTGGGCTTAATACCCGTACGGCGGGCAACTTCCATGGCACTAGGTAATAAGAGTGCACCGGCGGCTAAATTATTCATGATCAATGACAAAAGGGCAGTGGCGGTAGAGAATAAAGCGATAAAAAGCCGCTCTGAGTTTCCGCCTATTTTGAGCAAATTCCGGGCAAGCCAGCGGGTTAGCCCAGATTTTTCTAGGCTGGTGGTAAAAACGAATAGGCTCAATAAAGTTATCACCACCGGCTGGCTAAAGCCGGCGATGGCTTTGATCGCCGCGTGAGGATTATGGGGATCCCCAAAAATTGCCATGCCGAAAAACTGGAACAAACCCAAAACAGCGGCGATAGACAAAGCCGCCACATCAATCCGCAGGCGGTCTATGCTGACCAACGCTAAAGGAACGGCAACGATCACAATGAGAATGACTTGTGTGAGGGTCATGTTTGGGTAGCTAATATTTTACCACTTGAGTACAGAGAACGTTGAAAAAATGAATTAGAAATTGAACAGTTACAATTT
>DYKV01000395.1 GCA_020722415.1 Anaerolinea sp. | reverse complement strand
TCCATGAACTAAGGCGGGGATGTCTCCCGCCGAATATAACCAGCAAACAATCTGATTGAATGGTTACTCCTTATTAAGAATTGCTGGTTAAAAACAAGCCTTTTGGCAGTGGACTCATGATATAATCTAAAATCGAAATCGAAAACAGAGGTGAAATTCACTAATTTTGGGAGAGCTAGCGCATGGTCCTGGAACAAATTCCATTCCAGGATGACGAGGAAAGGGTTTCCCTCAGCGATGAGGGACTAACTGCTCCACAGCAGGAAAATCGAAGGATCAGCGGAAGCCCTTTGGGTTGCCCATAACCCATTCTCTCCCCTCCAAAAAATTTCCCGAACAAAACAAACGAGTAATCGTTTGCACAAATCTCGGGAAAATGGGCAATACTTCCAGGATAAGGCGATTTTGAGTTCTTCTTATCCATGGAAAATATTTAATTCATGGAGGGATCTCATGTGCGGAATTGTTGGTTACATTGGCTCACAGGATGCCACCCAAATCATCCTGCGCGGATTACAGCGGCTGGAATACCGCGGCTACGATTCAGCTGGTATCGCAATTTATAGCCAAGGAAAAATAGAAGTTCGGCGTGATGCAGGGAAAATTTCACACCTGTTTGAGCTCGTCAACGCGGCTCCTCTTTATGGAAATTTGGGGATAGGACACACTCGCTGGGCAACTCATGGTGAACCAAATGCCCGGAACGCCCACCCACACCTGAGCAGCTCCTCGAGAATTGTGATAGTCCATAATGGCATTGTTGAAAATTACCGCTCACTGCGCGATGAATTAGAATCCGAAGGGGTGCAATTCCAATCTGAGACGGACACGGAAGTAATCGTTCAACTTATTGAGCGTTATTTATCCACAAGCGGTTCTCTCATCTCAGCAGTACGAAAAACACTCAATGAGATTCAAGGCGCGCATGGTCTGGTGGTCTTTTCCCAAGATGAGCCGGATAAATTAATTGCTGCTCGAATTGGAAACGCTGGAGGGGTTGTCATAGGCTTAGGTGATGGGGAAAATTTTGTCGCCTCTGACTTGCCAGCCATATTGGAGCACACTCGCCGGGTTGTTTTTTTAGATCCTCAACAATTAGCTGTAATCACTCGGGACACCCTGCAATTACAAACGATCCAAGGCGCCTTGGTTGACTGGAGCGAACATCAGATCTCGTGGGATCCTGTCACTGCAGAAAAGGGGGAATATCGCCATTTTATGCAAAAAGAAATACACGAGCAGGTGCGGTCTACCACGGATACCATTGCGGGGAGAGTAGACTTTTCTACAGCCAAGGTTCATCTCGCCGAATTAAACCTTACCAGAGAATTTGCTCAATCCATTCGAAAAATCTTCATCATTGCTTGCGGGACAGCTTATCATGTAGGATTGGTTGGCAAAACTCTGATTGAACGGATTGCGCGTATCCCTGTAGAGGTTGATATCGCATCTGAATTTCGTTATCGCGACCCCATCATCGAGCCGAATACTGTCACTATCGCCATCAGTCAGTCCGGCGAAACCGCCGATACGCTGGCAGCAATGGCAGAAGCACGTAAAAAAGGTTCCACCCTTTGGAGTATTGTTAACGCAATCGGCTCACAGGTCATGCGTCAGGCGGATGGATTTATCTCAATGCAATGTGGTCCAGAAATCGGAGTGGCTTCAACGAAAGCCTATACCGCGCCGTTGATAGATTTATACTTGCTAGCCGTACTTTTAGCCGATTTACGTGATTCTATTTCAAGTGAAACACGTTTCCAATTGGTCAGTGATTTACGACGCATCCCTAATCTAGTTGGCACATGTCTCGATCGAGAAGCAGAAGTAATAGAAGTAGCAAAATTATTCGGAAATGTTTCCAATTGCCTTTATTTAGGCCGTGGAATCAATATGCCCACTGCGTATGAAGGGGCATTGAAATTGAAGGAGATATCTTACATCCACGCGGAAGCTTATCCCGCTGGCGAGATGAAACACGGACCAATTGCTCTGATTGATAAAAATCTGCCAATTATTGCAATTGCCCCCAAAGATCCTTGGTATGAGAAGATGCTCAGTCAAATCGAACAAGCGAAAGCCCGTGGCGCAAAAATCATCACTGTCGCTAGTGAAGGAGATGAACAAGCAAAATATTTGTCTGATCGAGTCTTATGGGTCCCACCCACCCCTTGGTTACTCAGTCCGGTGACAACCATCATTCCTCTGCAGTTATTAGCTTATCATATCGCCTGCCAGCGGGGACTAGATGTCGACCAGCCCCGTAACCTCGCTAAATCAGTAACTGTGGAATAACAACGCGAAATTAAACCG
>DYKV01000394.1 GCA_020722415.1 Anaerolinea sp. | reverse complement strand
CTTCAAGGGCACTATCCCTTTTGATAGTCATTGCCACATCATAGCCTACGCCTCATGCTCAGATGTCACATTAGAATAACTGCTTTCATCTATATTCTTATCCAAGGAGCAATATAATGCGTAAACTTCTTCATCAATTCTACTCATCTGGATTTTGGCCATATATCTTGTTCGCTGGATTGATTGGTTTAGCATATGGAATATACATATCAAGATGGGGGCTTTACTACGATGACTGGCCCGAATTCTATGTGTTTTATAATCGCCTTAGCTTGTTTGAATATTACCAATTCGATCGGCCACTGATTGCCCCCATAGTCTTTCTTTTATCAAAATTGGGCGGCACCGATGTAGTTGCTTGGCAAATTATGGCAGTTCTCCTGCGATGGATGTTGATCGGTTCGTTTTACTGGTTTTGGATTACTCTTTGGCCTAAAGCAAAAAGTATAGGGGTTGTGGCAGCCGCCATATTTTCTCTTCACCCTGCTTATTCTTTACAGCCAATTGCTGTGACATTTTCCAAAGCTTACCTACTTTATAGTTTATATTTTTTCTCCCTGGGACTAATGATTAAAGCCTTGCTTAATATTCCAAAATCTCGCCTTTTTACCTTCTTTGCTTTGCTGACAATGGGACTTCATCTACTTCCCTTAGAATATTTTTGGGGCCTCGAACTGGTGCGTCCCCTTGTTGTATGGATGACTCTCTCACGTGTTGAGCAAACAACTAAAATAAGAATCATACAAACATTCAAGAAATCCTTGCCCTATCTTGGCTTACTGATATTGGCAATTGTCTGGCGACTATTTCTTGCCCAGTATCCCTCAGATAATTTCTATTTTGTAAATGGACATCATAATCCACTGCTATTTCTCCAGAACCTGCTCTCGAATTCTCAAACAATGACGGAGTACATAGGGACAATTCTTCGTGATATCGGTTATTTATTGCTTTTTTCCTGGACAAAAACTCCGATTACTGAGATTAGCCTAATAACCCAAATCAAGTTCCTGGTAATCTCTTTAGCCGGCGCCATACTGGTTGTCTTCACGTATTTCTACTTTTTTCGCCAGGAACGGGAAACCAGCGCAATCCATAAGGTCATCTTGCATACTGAGCACCAAATCCTCTTACTAGGCATCTGTGCAATTGTTTTCGGAATGATTCCTGCATGGTCAATTGGAAACAACCCATCCCGGCTAGCCCTTTTTAATGACCGCCACGCTCTAGCTGCCCTCTCGGGGGTAAGTTTAATCATAGCGGGAACATTCTCCACGTTACGCTCGAATTATTACAAGGGGTTGCTTCTCGTGCCTTTGGTCATGATGGCTTTTTTTTACCAATTGCAAAATGGGTATGATTACTATCAAAACTGGAAGCATGAACGCAACTTTTCTTGGCAACTATATTGGCGCGCACCAGCGCTTAAACCTAAATCCTTTGTGATTACAGACAAAGTGTCTTTTTTAAAGTATCTTACAACAAGCGAAGTTCATCTTGGGCCTCTAATTGCCCTTGTCTATAGTAACACCTCTGGCGAATACCCCTCGCAGTGGGCTTTTAGCATGGATACGTTACTGCATCATCACACTCCTGCAGAAATCTCAGCTGGTACTACCCTTTCCTGGGCAGTTCGCACTCTTGAATTTAGCGCTTCCAGCCTAAATGCCCTTCCGGTTTTTTATGACCCTGCTGAAGGGCAATGTTTATGGGTTATCACTCCATACGACGTAGATTATCCCTACTGGACAGAAGAGGAGCATCTTCTAGTCGAGATCTCAGCCGCGCAATCAGTAATAACTTTGTCACCTGCTTCTGTACCAGAGCAGACAATTTTTGGCTTACCGCCACAAGAGAATTGGTGTTACTACTTTCAAAAAGCCAGTCTGGCTCGTCAACAAGCCGATTGGACCACAGTTGTGGCATTAGGCGACCAGGTCATCCAGCAACAATTCCCCCCTGATGATGTTTATGAGTGGTTGCCATTTCTGGAAGGGTATATTCGAACTCAAAAATGGGAGCAGGCAATTTTGATAACAGATGAAATTTTGAGTAATCCCGACTATTGGAAGGCTTTATGCAACTGCTGGCTTAGGTCCCTAGAAGGCAAGCGCCCGATTGAAGTCAATGAGTTTCTCAACTCTATCTCATGCAATCAATAATGCCTGTTTACTCAATCGCAACTGATTGTCCCTTTTTCTTGTTGTTGCCAATGAAACTGGCGCCTCTACAAAATCATTGTCATATGCCGCGCTCTTTCATCCCGCCTCGGTCTGCGCAAGAATCAACCGATTGAGAAACTGCGCGGCGAACTGA
>DYKV01000393.1 GCA_020722415.1 Anaerolinea sp. | reverse complement strand
TATAGCAAGTGTTTAGCGAGTTTAATATGTGCTCGCTCGGAGATCACCTATTGAGCTGACCTAAAATAAGCCCCCATTGAGATCATAAGGCAAGGCAATTGTATATCTTTATTCTTCTAAACTCCCTACTGCCTTTTCCACTTCTTCTAGGATTTCGCCCGATTTGACCAATTCTTTCATCGCATTGTGATCTGGGTATAGTGGGCGGTCTTCGTCGAGATGGGCAACGTGGCGGCGAATCACTTCTCTGGCTTTGTTTACGCCGCGACCGGGGGTGAAATCGCGGAAGTCAAGCGCTTGGGCAGCAGCCATGTATTCAATTCCCAAGACGCCGTAAGCGTTGTCCAGGATTTGAGCGTTTTTAATGGCAGTGTTCATCCCCATGGAGACAAAATCTTCTTGATCGGCAGCAGCAGGGATGGATTGGATAGAAGCTGGAGCGGAGAGGATGCGTTGCTCGACAATGAGCATATCGGCGGTATATTGGCTGAGCATCATCCCAGAAAACATGCCGGCGCCTTTGGTTAGGAACGCTGGTAAACCAACGCTTAATGCGGGATTGGTGAGGCGATTGAGACGGCGTTCAGATAGCACACAGACCATCGTGATGGCTGCCCCAGCCATGTCCATTGGTAGAGCGACCGGTGATCCTTGGAAATTGGCGCCGGTCAAAGTGAGTTTGTCCTCGGGCAGGAAGATGGGATTGTCGCCTACACCGTTCAGCTCGGTTTCGACTTGTTTCTTGGCAAAGGCGATGGCGTCATGGGCAGCGCCAATTACCTGGGGAGTGGAACGCATCGAATATGCATCCTGCACTTTGGTTTTCATTTTACCGGTAGTTAGGTCAGAACCGGCGATGCATTTCATGATCGCTTTGGCACTGCGGATGGCGCCAGGAAAGCCACGCAACTCGTGCAGACGAACATCGTAAGGTTTGAGATTGGCGAGTAGAGCTTCTAAGCTCATGGCTGCTGCAATCTCTGCTTGTTTTAACCACCGGTTCATGTCATAGAGGTGCAATGCGCTCATGGCGGTGAGCAAGTTGGCACCATTGATGGTGGCTAAACCATCGCGGGCTTGTAGATCGGGGATGGGAATCCCAGCCCGCTGCATGGCTACTCGTCCAGGCAAACGTTCTCCCTGATACCAAGCTTCACCCTCACCCATCAACAAAAGCGCCATCTGTGCCATGGGAGCGAGATCGCCGCAAGCCCCTACTGACCCTTTTTGGCAGACGACCGGCGTGACGCCTTTATTAAGCATTTCCACTAAGGTGAGAGTAATTTCGGGACGGCAGCCAGAGTTGCCATGGGCGTGAACATTAATTCGCCCAGCCATGGCTGCCCGCACATATTCTATAGGTGTAGGCTCGCCAATACCGGCAGCGTGGTTGTAGATAAGATACCGTTGGAATTGCATCACTTGCTCAT
The DNA here is from genome assembly GCA_020722415.1 of Anaerolinea sp. Taxonomy (GTDB): domain Bacteria; phylum Chloroflexota; class Anaerolineae; order Anaerolineales; family UBA4823; genus UBA4823. The sequence continues at coordinate 893 of DYKV01000393.1, read as the reverse complement.
CATTCAGCACAACTTCAGAAAATTCGCCGATGCCTGTGTTAATGCCATACATAATTTCATGGGCTTTAATTTTTTCTTCGAGCATGGCTCGGCAGACTTTAATGCGTTCAAGAGCCTGGGGGTGCAGTTCAACTTTTTCATTGAAACGGGCAATGCGCACAAGTTTCTCAATGGAAAGATTACTACCATCAAGGACAACGGTCATATAGGTCTCCTTATAAATATTGATTGAAAAACCTACTCAAATTTTACACCTTTTCTGCATGAGTGAAATCATGCCAAAGGTTAATTTTTAATTAATTGAGAAGGTTAACATTAATCCATCGTCTATAATTCTAAGAAATTTGCCAATCACGCAGGTGGTTAAATGACTATGCTAGATACTCTACGGACAACCAATGGGGCGTTTCTACCTATCCCGGCTGAAAAAGGAAGTTATGTGCTTATTCTGCACCTTGATCAAGAACGAAATATATCCATTGGGAAACTGGGAGTTTTTCTCTTTCCAGAAGGTATGTATCTCTATTGTGGGAATGCATTTGGCAGCGGGGGATTAAGAGCTCGGGTGACCCGCCATTTAATGATGAATTCTCATCACCTCCATTGGCATATTGATTATTTGCTCAGATATGCAAGAGTGAGGGGCGTTTATTACGCGTTGACCAATGCACCGCTGGAGTGCTTCTGGAGTCAAAGTTTAGCGAGCTTAGCGGCTGCTTTTATCCCCGCACCCCGTTTTGGAGCAACAGACTGCCAGAGCGGGTGCCCTGCCCATCTAATCGGATTCCCAACAGATTATCGTAATGAAAGATGGCAGTCGGCATTGCGACTGCCTTGGGAAAATTCCCCCGAGAGTAAAGTTGTATGGCTGAAGATCGTGGATTAATGAATGG
>DYKV01000392.1 GCA_020722415.1 Anaerolinea sp. | reverse complement strand
TTGTCCCGATGATTGATCTGTCCACTATCTATGCTATTGAGGGTAATTATCAGGATGCAAGTAATATTGTAACCGGCCAGGCTAAATATCTCAATTGGCCAAATAATCGTGCGATTATGTCCGCTCTGCACATCTTTAATAATGGTGGCACGCCGGTGGCTAATGAGGTGGACGTCTCTAAGATTACTTTGCTAGGCAATAGTAATACCAATATCCGTGAGATGTCGCCGCGCTATCTGCGCAACCAAATGCGTAGCCTGCTAGGTGCCGATTTGCCGAGCGGCGTATATTTTATTGGCTCGCGCGCGCAGCCTATTACAACTCAACTATATGGCAATGTCCAAACCAAATTTGACATTGTCTCGGCAAATCCTAACCCTTATTTTGTCAGCCAATACGAGAGTACTTACCTTGCTGGTACTCCATTGCCCGGCGTGATTCAGGGTTAATTGGAGCGGGTTATGAAAGACTGGTTTGAAAACCTTAAATCAAATAGCGCATTCTGGCAATTCGCGTTTTTGTTTGCGTTTATCTTGCTAATTGCCTCGCATAAAATCAGCGTCGAAGGGATGATAGGCGTCGGCAAATCATGAATACCTTTGCTATTATCCTTCTGGCATTCCCATTTTATTTGGCCGTTAGCGGTAAGCTAGTGCGATATGTGAGATTCGCATGAGTTATGCTCTAGTAGGGTTGTACGGGTTATATTTAATCTTCGTCGGGGTCAAAGGTAACTCGTCAGCCCTTTTTTCCGAGATTAGCAAAGATGCAAAAGGTTTTTCGGCTTGGTTAATTGCGATTTTGGTTTTAAGGGCTTTGTATTCCGTTGATACGCTAAGGCCGGTTGTTAAACCCTTTATCGGTTTGGCGTTGTTAACGTTTACACTCAAAAACTACAAATCAATAGTCGATCAAGTTAATACCATAACCGGGCTTAAGTTACCCGATTAAGAGAGGTTAAAATGGACGAGATTATGAAGGATATTACGTCCGTCGCAATGGCGATTGTCGGTGTTGCTATCCTAGCCGTTATTGTATCACGTAATAGTCAGACGTCCGAGGTGATTAAATCATCGGCGGGTGGATTTGCGCAAGTTTTGGGCGTGGCGATGGGTGGGGCTGCCGGTCATGCTGTAAATAGCTTTGGCGCATCGGCATAATTTGCAATGCAAATCAGATATTTTTATCCGGGATTTAACCCCGGCCGTCAGATTTATAATCCCGGAACGGGTGGGCCAGCGTCGCATCCGCGAGAGCTAGCTACCGCGCCGCGCGTTTGGCCTACAGTTTACCCGGTGCGATTTAGTGGCCTAGGTGCGATGCCGCGCCAAGTTATTGGCCCAACTAAGCCTGTTGTTAATAACCAATACTCATATCCAAATGTCTATAATAATTTGGCGATGGGTGGATGGTATAAATTGCCGCGAGCATAATAATGTCTAATTTGCTGACCTTCCAAACCGCTGGATTGCCGGGCAATAGCGGCGGCCTAGGTCTTACTTTTGATTTGGGGCCTTCGACTGCTGATCTGGCGCGACAGAGTTTTGACTTTTTGGCGGACGTTAACTCTACAGATCAGGGTTTTTTGACGCGGTCAATCGCAGGTAGTCAAGATTATCTTAGTACGCAATTGCAGCCGTTGACGTCGATGTTAGCTAGCGCTAACTCTAACATGGCATCGGCGTCAAGAGCATTGACCGCATCGGCACAGGCTGGCACGTCAATGTCCAATGTTATCTCCTCGCAAGTACGGCCCATTACCAAATGGGCCGGTGATACTTTGTACCCGGCAATAGCAAATCAATTAACAACTACGCAACAAGCAATTAACCCCGGTAATATTTGGGGCTATGCTAATATGGCTAGCATATACCAGAGCAATGCTATTAATATGGGCTACCTAAATGCTCGTATGACAGCATCGCAACAATATGCCTTGGCTAATATGATAACTAATAGCCAGCTAGCTATGGTGCAGGCAAGTAGTGGCGGCGGCGGTGGCGGATTGTGTTTTATTACTACAGCTATTTGCAAGGCGGATAATAAGCCAGATAATTGTGACGAGCTAGAGGCATTCCGCCAATTTCGAGATACCTATATGATGGCCGATGAAAAGCGGCGCGAATTGGTGCGACTATATTATGATATTGCGCCAAAAATCGTTAATAAAATCTCTGCTAGTAAAAATAGCGATGAGATTCTAAACAAGCTAAAAACAGATTATCTAATGCCGAGTTATCGCGCTATTAATACTGGCGACTACGAAGCAGCATTTTACCTGTATTGCGATATGGTATTGTTTGCCGCGATGCTATGAGTAACAACAAGATTATA
>DYKV01000391.1:1611-2335 GCA_020722415.1 Anaerolinea sp. | reverse complement strand
TCAAGGTAGAAAGCGTAGCGAACCTTGACAGCGTGACGAATGAATACACTTTGCAGTGAGTTGGATGGCTATTCCTTGCCATCCAACTCATGCAGACTCTTCCTCCAGCCTTCCACGGTTGCACGGCCTACAGCCGCGTGTGATGCGTTTCAAGTTACTGCCAAACTTGCCCCGCGCCCTGCTAGCCCTCTTCTTCGGCGTTTCAGTTGGCACTTACTGCTAGCGGATAGCCCCGCCAAGCCGTCCAGAATCGTTTTAAGCCTTTATCTCTTTAGGAGTCAGCCTTGGGTGGCAACTTCTTACCGCGCCCCTAGGGGCGCGTCCTGCGGCGCGATGCGCCGTGAAAGTCATTCCTTGCACCTTGGATGCTAACGTGCCCACAGATACCCACGGGCGTAGCCCGTTCCTTATGGTCACGTAAGTGACTATCTGCCTGATGTGTTTTCGGGCTATCCGTTTGAAGGTGATTTGCTTGCAGTGCATGGTTTTACGCTCATTGCCGCTGGGCTAGCGGGTTGCAGCCCTATGCTGCAACCCTTGGGGCATTGTACCCAAGAAAAGCGCATCAAGGCCAAGCCGCTACGCGGTGGGCTTTGCCCAGTCTTGACCCGCTGAAAAGCCCCTTTCTGTTTCTCTGTTTCTCTGTTTCTCTGTTTCTCTGTTTCTCTGTTTCTAGGGGTGGCAAGGCATTGAAATAAATAAATAAATCCGTCGGAATTCGTAT
>DYKV01000391.1:0-1511 GCA_020722415.1 Anaerolinea sp. | reverse complement strand
TTTTTTCGTACTTCCTCGTATTTTTTTCGTACTTCCTCGTATTTTTTTCGTACTTCCTCGTATTTTTTTCGTACTTATCGAATAAATAAAAATATTTACGAATGCATCGTATCGTAGTAATCTTGACAGCTACGATATGTACGAAGGTAATACGAATATGGCAAAGCCGCCAAAGAAAATCCCGTGTGAACCAGACCGCGAACAAGTCAGCATGAGCAATGCGTTAGCGCGGGCGGCGCATCGCCTTACCTTAAGTGAAAAGCGAATTATCGCGCTTGGTATAGCTTTTACGGATCAAAAAATGAAACTACCGCCTAATGCTGGCTGGAAGGTTCGCATTCATGCCTCCCAGTACGCTGAGAAATTTGAAGTGGACATGCATACCGCCTATGACCAACTTAAAAGTGCCTCTCGACGCTTGTATCTAAGGGAAGCATCAAGTGTCTGGCAAAACAAAGATCACTATGATGATACGGTTGAGTTTAATTTTCGGTGGGTCTCGTCTGCTGCATACAGCAAAGCAGCGGAGGGATGGGTTGAATTAAATTTCACTCCTGAAGTTGCACCACACCTTATTGATCTAAAAGAAAAGTTCCTAACCTATAAACTAAAACAAACAGTAGCATTGCAATCAATCTATGGGTGGCGTTTGTATGAAGTCCTGCTGTCTTACGCTAGCCAACAGAAAGATAAAGAATTCGAGTTCATGGAGTTTGCCCTTCTCATGGATGCACCAAATTCATGCTACAAGGATTTTGGGGCGATGCGTAGGGTAATCATTGAACCCGCAGTTAGAGAGATAAATGAGAAATCTGATTTAAAAATATTAGAGGTTGAAAAGGACAAGAAAGGAAACCCTGTATTCTTTGAATCAATTAAAAAAGGCAAGAAAGTTACTGGAATAAAGTTTTACTTCAAAAAGGATGAACAACTAAAACTAAAACTACCTAAATCGTCGAAATCAAAGGTTTACACCAAGGATGATCTTGATAGAAATAGTACCTTAGCTCGTCCGGGTGAAACATATGAACAAGCACTAAGGAGATTAAATACCAACAAATAGATTTTAATGTAATCGCCCTCCCCCAACGCGCCAACGCTGAGGCAGGACTTCACTTTAACGACTGTCTTAGGAGTCGAAAAAATGCAGACGAAGCATACACAAAGCGCGTCGCCCGTGCGCGATGAAATCACGGACAACCACGGCACTGCCACGGTGGATACAACCATATCCACCGATGGTGCATCATTTGCGGCGCGGCTGTTAAAATTTGCGGGCAAAGGCGAACCCTCCCCCGCCCCACTTCCAACACCCTCAAAACCCATACCTGCACATTCAAAACCACCCTCTGCACCAACACCGCAGAATGTGCAGGTAGCCGCAGCACGGCCAGCACCACGGAATGTGCAGGTGTTGCCCGAAAGCATGAAGCAACACGCCCCAGTGATTTACCCGGCATGGTTGCGGGCGCTTGAATCTGGGCAGCCTGTGCTTACCAAGCGCGGCGGGC
>DYKV01000390.1 GCA_020722415.1 Anaerolinea sp. | reverse complement strand
AATGCGCCGACTTCGACCTGTACGCCGACACATAGACCGACGGCCATTATGCCAACCTATCCTCCTACATCAATGCCATCCATGCCAAATACTCCCACCCCGGGACAACCAACAAGACCCGCCGGGTTGGATGCAACATATGATTACGTGTGGACTACATATCTTAACTTGTGGAAGAAAAATGATGGATGGTGGTGGACAACACCTGGCGGAAATAAAAGTTTTACGCCTTTGGATTTCTTAGATCGTCTTCTGCAGTTTGAACTCTCAAATCCGAAACCAAGCAGCATTTCCAGCGAAACAATGCAGGAAGTTGCAGTAGGCAATTTTTGTTTCTGGAATAACAGAAGCGATGATGGTAAGTGGAGCAAAATTGGTGATTGTCAAGCTAGGCCAATAGATCTTGAAATTTTCCAGTATATTGGAAGGAGAGGAATATTAATGGCTGGTCCTAAGCATTATGAAGTTTTAGGAGACAACCCAAATTATAGTGCGTGGTTGGCTAGAGAAATCGATTGGAAAAGTAATACCTTCCAAGTGCCATTTGCGGATGGTTTCAAAATGCCAGACACCAGGTGGTTGGATTGGAGAAATACGCAGAATTGGACCATTGGCGGTGTCGCAAACGATCCACTGGTTGAATGGGGTAATAATGAACGTGGTTTTAATACTATCTTTTACGACAATGTGCAAAATTACAAAAACAAGATTGATCCGATAGGGCGTAAAACCAACCAGATTGGCGCGAATAAGGGGAATTGGTATGCTTTTACTTTTTGCCAATATATTTACTATAACAGCGGGATAGATTATTCAGCACATTGCGGCGATCAATCGCACTGGTAAGTTGAGAAATGGATAACAAATGTCTGAATTTGATATTCGTCAGCTTTACCAACAAAGCGATTGCGGATTCTTCAAAGAGAGCTTTTTCTGAGAGGTAACTAATGAATGTAGTGAACGAAAAAAGACAAAATCTTACCATTCTGCTATTAATACTTCTGTTAGCAAGTTGTAATTCGCAGGGTGCTTCTATTGGAACAACATTAACAACCACTCCTGCGATTCAGCCAATAGATACCGTCGCCTTCTCGACTCTTGAAGCAACGAGTGTTGCTCCAAGTTTGGAAGCAGAATCTCATAATTTGAGAACAATACTCTTTTCCGAGTGCCTGAAAATCCGTCCTGATTTGCCTGTGGGAAGTCAGTTCTCTTGGAATCTTTTTGTCAAGCACGGAAGTGTCCCTTATATCCTAGCTTTGAACACTGGCATTCGGACAGATGAACTTGTTCCCAGGAGCGAAATTGCATGGGAATATTTTATTTCACCTGATGGAAAATGGCTGGCGTATCAAAAAGAGGACACCAATTTGTTTGTCGAGCCGGCAAACAATATTTTGACGAACAGCCAAGAGGGTCGTATTGCATGGAGGAATGAGCAAATATTCTTCCAAGTGCAAGGCTGGTTAAACAATAATTCAGTAGTGCTTACATCTCGAAGAAAAGTGGATCCGGAGACATTTGCTTCCACACTAATTCTTAACCCCTTTGATGAAGATGAACATCAATTTGTGCTGGAAAACTTGCCTGATTACCTTCATTATCAACCTGGAATGAGTGGGGGTTATCTTTTCGCCCATAGCAACTTGATGCCTGATACATCTTTGAGAAGGTTAGTTTATCCGGCCTTGAGTAACGAAAGATTTATAGCAGTGTTGTGGGATGTTGAAAACCAGAAAGCTCTGGCAAATTTAAGATACAAGTTCGATCAATTCTACAATGACCCGTTATGGTCGCTGGACGGGAAGGACTTTCTAATCATGGGATTGACCGAGAAATCAGTCGAATGGTTTCAGGTGACCAGGGATGGTGTCATACGCCAAGTCACCGATTTTGGAGATTTTCAGCCGGATGTTTTCTTCACAAAACCCAGCCGCTCGTGGGATGGGCGTTATCTGGCTTTTCAGGTGGTATACAACCAAGAGAAGAATGTGAAATACCTGGTGTTGGATTTGACATCCCAAACATTGCAAGGCTTTTGCGTCGCATCAATTCCTCTATTGAACGGTAACGAACAACCTCCTATTTGGTCGCCGGATAGCAGGTATCTGGTGATTTCCAATGTAGATGCGAACTCTTATGGTGACTTAATCCTGGTGAATGTTGAAGCGCGGCAGGCTTACCAAATTGGACAGGATGTTCATGCGCGAGGCTGGATCGTGAACCCGTGACAAGTAGTTATTGCCGCGTAAGAGCGCCGGATTTGGCATTTGGATTGGCTTATCCTACCTCCCCTGGGATGCGACCGGGGCGCTGCTCGGCCCGCTGGGACTGCTGGC
>DYKV01000389.1 GCA_020722415.1 Anaerolinea sp. | reverse complement strand
GAGCAAATGCGGGCTGCTGGCCTTACGGTAGATGCAAACTTTGAGATTAGCCCCGAAGAGTTAATAAAGGTTGCACCGAATTATGAGGTTCTGGTTGTTCGTTCACGCACAAAAGTGCGTCAACCTTTAATAGATGCCTGTCCAAATTTAAAATTGATCGTGCGCGGTGGGGTGGGACTAGATACGATTGATGTGGAATATGCCCGCTCAAAGGGGATCGTCGTGAAAAACACACCCTTGGCTTCTTCTGCCTCAGTAGCAGAATTGACCGTGGCTTATATGTTTATGTTAGCTCGATCACTTTATAAAGCATCTGCCTCGATGAAGGCAGAAAAATGGGAGAAAAAATCCTTTGAAGGGGATGAAATCAGTGGAAAAACGCTTGGATTAATTGGGGTTGGGAACATCGGGAAAGAAACAGCCCGCAAAGCAACTGCTTTAGGGATGACGGTGATTGCTTATGATCCTTATGTTCATCAGTTTGAATACGGCAGTTTAGTATCTTTCGACGAATTGTTGAGCCGTTCAGATTACATAAGCTTACACCTTCCTAAAACGGACGAGACAGCCAATTTGCTCGGCGCAAACCAATTTGCAAAGATGAAAGACGGGGTGAGAATCATCAATTGTGCCCGAGGCGGAATAGTGGATGAAGAGGCATTGTATCAGGCATTGGAAAGCGGCAAAGTAGCCGGGGCTGCCCTGGATGTCTTTGCGAGTGAACCTCCCCAGAATTGGAAATTAATTAAACACGAGAAGGTTATCGCTTCGCCACACATCGGCGCAGCCACAAAAGAAGCCCAAAGTAGAGTTGGCGCAGAGGTGGCTCAAATTGTGATTGAATTTGCCAAACAGGCGAAGAAGGTATGACGCTGTTTAATATTTATCTTTTGGACGCAGATTTTGCAGAAACATCTTGATAATAGTTGATAGCGTCCTCGTTTTTAGATTCTTTACCCGTCTTCCACAACAAAGATGGTTTGAGAAGAGTATGAAAAAAAGTTAATCCAAGTAAACGGATAGTTACGGAGAAGTAATGGCAATTTATAACGATATTGCAGTGCAAGTGCCGGAAATCTTGTTGCCCCAAAAGGGGATTGATTTACAGAAGTGGTCAGTAATTGCAGTGGACCAGTTCACTTCTGAGCCAGAGTATTGGGAACAGGTCGAGAAAATTGTCGGGGATGCTCCGTCAACATTGCGTTTGGTATTACCAGAGATCTATCTAGAGCAGCCAGATGTGGATGAACGCATTCAGAAAATTCAATCCACAATGCTTCAATATTTAGAGCAGGGTATCCTGGAACCATATCAAGGAATGATTTATGTCGAACGGACCGTGGCGGGAAAAACGCGCCGAGGATTGATCCTGGCGCTCGACCTGGAGCAATATGAATATACAAGAGGTTCCCAAAGTATCATTCGGGCCACTGAAGGCACAATTATTGAGCGCTTACCACCCCGAATGAAGATCCGCCGCGGGGCAGCATTGGAACTACCTCATATATTGGTTTTAATTGATGATCCACAACGGACTGTTATCGAACCAGTGACAGATCTTAAAAACAGCTTACCCAAGTTATATGATTTTGACTTAATGTTGGGGGGCGGTCATTTGAGTGGTTTTGCTGTAAATGACCCCAATCTCGAAGCGAAGATTATTAAGGGGTTAAGGCAATTGGCGGATCCATCTGGGTTTGCAGCGAAGTATGGCTTGAAAACCGCCGAACCAGTCTTATTATATGCCATGGGCGATGGCAATCACTCCCTCGCCACCGCCAAAGCGGTTTGGGAGGAGATGAAGCCTAAAGTCGGTCTGAATCATCCTGCCCGTTATGCGCTCGTCGAGGTAGAAAACGTCCATGATGATGGTTTGGAATTCAAACCGATACACCGAATTTTATTCGGGATCAATGGCGATCTTTATCAAGCGATGGAGACTGAGTTTGGAAGTGATTATACTTATCAAAAAGTTTCTAGTGCAGAAGAAATGGTACAACGGGTAGACATGGGTGATCCGGCAGGACAACTTATCGGTTTGGTTGGCGGTGGGAGAGACTTTGGGGTAGTGCGAATTACTAATCCCTCATCTCATTTAGCTGTTGGCACAATCCAATCCTTCTTAGACCAATATATAAAAAGCGGTGGGGTAAAAAAGATAGATTATGTGCATGGCGAAGATGTGGTTTTTCGTTTGGGGCGTCAACCCGGCAATGCGGGAATTTATTTAGCGGGTATGGCAAAAAGTGATTTATTTAAAACCGTCATTCTGGATGGCGTCTTGCCGCGGAAGACTTTTTCGATGGGTGAAGCAAACGAAAAACGTTTTTATCTGGAAGCGAGGAAGATATA
>DYKV01000388.1 GCA_020722415.1 Anaerolinea sp. | reverse complement strand
GAGGTGAAGAGATTGTTTAAGGGTTGCGTGGCTTGCGGTTGTATTGGTTGCATTTGCATTGGTTACATTTTCGAGCGATCCCGGGTTTTTGCAAGTAACCCAGGGCAGTCCTGGGTTTGATTCAACAATGGTTTATCAGGACTTCGGCAATGGAGAGAATGTCAATATAGAAAACGGAGGCCTCACTGTTGTTCACTCTTCGGCAATTTCCCTTCCTCAGAATAAAGGCGGTAATCTTACCTTAAAAAGGGTATACAACAGCAAACTTTCTTCTCCTGGTATGCAAGGAAGCGGATTATCTTATCCTGATTGGGGTTTTTTGGGCCCTGGATGGAAAATGGGCTTCGGGAGAATCCACATAGAAGTTGGTAGAAAGCCTGATCTTTGTCCTCCCGCTCTGGCGGAATACTATTATGAAGACGAAAGTGGTGCGGAACACAGGCTATATGGTTACTATCCTGACAATACCAACGAAAATCCTCCGATTTTAGACGATTTTCAAGGACAGAACGACCATCCGGCAACGGGACACTGGTATGCAACTGATGATGGCAGTTATATTAGAGCGAAATTTACTGCATTACCTGCTGCTGACAATTGGGATCCTGCTCAAAGCTATTGGTCTTTATATTTCCCTGACGGTTCGATAAAAATATTGGGCGGAACGGCAGAATCTGTGGTTTTACCCGATCCGCATCTTGTTCAAACAGATTGTGGATATGGCCCGACAGGAATCGTGGATGGAATAAAAAATGGAAGGACTGCGGGTTGGTATACAACAAAAATAATAGACAGAGCAGGAAACGAAATTAAGATAGGCTATTATCCCATAGGTCAAAATAATCCCTATGCTGGGGCGATCAAAGAAATATCAGATAATTTTGGTAGAATAATCAAATTTGAACTATATCCAGCAGAAACAGCATCAGGGGATTGTGCGTTTGCTCCACAAAAGACAGGTCTTTTAAAAAGGATTTACTACCAGTATGGGAATAGGGAAATTAGTGAATATTATGAATACGGACTTGTGAATCATGGAAGCGGGACAACAACCTGCAATCAGGCTTACGCACTTTATAAAGTAATCGATCCGGCACATCTTGAAACGCTTTACCGATATCAGGATATATCTTACTTTGTGGATGATGGGCCATATCTTGGCAAGATTTTTTATCCTACAGGTGCACTTTCATCTTACAATTATGAAATAAAAGAACTAAATTATGATTTGCTTCCACAGAGCAGTGGAGACCCCTGCGAGGAAGGGCAATTTGCCTTTGTGGCAATCGCCTCCCACCAGATTAAAACCGAAGACGGCAATACTTTGAAATGGCAATACCATTATTATTCCCCTGACTACTATTCAATTTTAGCGAGGCCATTATTTCCCGTAGTAACTGTTGACCCATATGGAACAAGTGAAATTCATTATTTTGTTCTTCAAAGTTTATCATGCGGGGAAACCAGTGAAGAGGCTCCAGCGGGGAGAGAAAAAGTGGTTATAAGGCTTGCGCCTGGCGTAACTGTTACAGAAGAACTATTAAATAATCCTTTGATGAAAACCGTTTACAAAAAAGTAAATAAATGGGATTCAACACCAGGAGGAGATGCTTTAAAATGCTTTGCATATCAAGGAGCATTTAATCCCGAGACAATGCGAAAAGCTCTTTCAAGAGTAGAAGAAGTTGTTGAAGAAGAGTATGCTGTGACTGAAAACAGTTCTTCGCTTCTATGGAGTCAAACTGTAACAAACGAACATTTTGACGGATTTGGTCATTTTCTTGAGACCAAAACATTCAATACTAATGAGGAGACAAAGAAGAAAATAAGGGCGACCAGTTATGATTTAAAAAAAGATTTTCCGTCAAGTAATCCTGCAGGTTATGAACTTGATTATCAACTTGACAGGATTACAGCTTTATTTACAGGAATCAAAACAGGCTCATCAGGAGAATATAAAGTGATAAGCAAATCATATACAGCAGAAGGCCTTTTAAGCCACGAGCACCATTATAAACAGATAAGTACCGGCTATAATTATTCTGGTGACGCTCTTAATTTACCTCAGGTATCGGATGGTGATGTTGACGCATTTGTTGAATATGATGATTATGGCAATATTACAAAAGTAATTTACACGGGAGGAGATGCAGATAGCACCGGCAGCAGGCAGACCTATAGACTTAAATTTGAATGGGACTATGGGATGGTTTCAAGAATGGCGTGGGTAGATTCGGCAGGCAGTGACCTCTTCGGTTACTTTGAGTTTGAACGGGGTATCGAGATGGGGACGAGTCGGATCAAAAGCGAAACTGACCCGAATGGCATAACGACCACATTTGAGTACGACGA
>DYKV01000387.1 GCA_020722415.1 Anaerolinea sp. | reverse complement strand
GATTGGTGGCTAACCAGTTGGAGAGTTGAAATATAATTGCCTTTGTCAGTTGTGAGGAGGAATTATCAGATGGATGATATAGTTTACTATTACCCAAACAGGCATGAACAGCATTTCCAAGCTGGACATCCAGAACGGCCTGAACGGGTGGAGGAAATTGTCAAAGCGCTGCAAGGAGCTGGTTTATGGAATGCCTATCCGAAAATTGCCGCGAAAGATGTACCTTTGGAATTTGTGGCTACAGTGCATCACCAACATTACCTTGATCAATTGAAAACCGCCTCTCGGAATGGGGATATGCTTGATATGGACACCTACACAACCCCTGCGTCGTGGGATCTGGCATTACAAACAGTGGGTGGCGCGATTGCGGTTGCCGAGGAAGTCTGGACTCAAAAAGCGAAGAGAGGCTTTGCTCTCACGCGGCCACCCGGACACCATGCAACCCGCAACCGCGGGATGGGTTTTTGTTTGCTTAATAACATTAGCCTAGCTGCACAGTACTTAATCAATTTTCACCAGGCTAAACGAATAGCTATTTTAGATTTTGATCTGCATCATGGAAATGGGACTCAAGACATTTTCTATGAGCGACAAGACGTTTTGTATATCTCAACTCATCAATCTCCTCTTTATCCAGGTACCGGCTCGATTTTCGAAACAGGAACGGGCAAAGGAAACGGCTATACCGCAAATTTTCCACTCCCGCCCGGATCGGGTGATGAAGCCTTTCGGACAGTGCTGGAAGAGGTAATCCTGCCATTATTAGATCGGTATGAAGCAGAAATGCTTTTAATTAGTTATGGCTTTGATCCCCATTGGCGAGATCCGCTCGGGCACCTGCAACTTTCTGCCCAAGTTTATGGAGAAATGATTGAAAAATTATGTACTTGGGCTGATAAATATTGTCATGGAAAGGTTGCAATCTTTCTCGAAGGCGGGTATGATTTGGAGGCGGCGAGAGCATGCAGTGAAGCTGTGGTGATGGCTTTATTAGGCAAGAAAGGAAACGATCCATTAGGAAAATCGCCCCGCCCAGAAAGCCGTTCATGGTTCAGCATGCTTGAGCAAGCGAAAACAATTTGGAAAATCACATAATTTATGAGGTATTTATGGCACAAGTAGCAATAAAATGGGTAGAATCACATCTAATGGTGGGGATCGATTCCCAAGGTAATTCGATTGTAATCGGTAGTACGAACCAAAACCCGAATGGTTCGGGTGTCAAACCGAATGAACTTCTGCTGATAGCAACTGCATCTTGTACGATGTATGATGTTATCGAGATCCTCACCAGACAACGGGAGCCCTTTCGGGATGTTCAGGTGACTTGCACTGGGGATCAGTTGAAAACTCCCCCATATTCATTTACGAACCTGCACTTACATTATAAGGTTTTTGGCGATGTGAGTGAAGATAAGGTTATCAAGGCGATAGAATTATCCCAACAGAAATACTGCAGTGTGAGCACTACAATAAGACAATCCATACCGGTCACCTATGACTATGAAATCGTTCCATAGCATCTCTACGAATAGCACTCATGCTGGATGAGAATTCTCCTCCGATACGATATGTCATTTTGGTCTCTGCTGATTTGGAATGGCAGGCAGTGAAAGAAAAATTAAAACCCGTGCATACAAAACAATCACCGTATGGTGAGATGTTTGACCAAAAAATTAAAACGAAGGATCATCCAGAAGTAGTATGCTTTTTCCAAGGAGGTTGGGGTAAAATTTCAGCAGCCGCAGCGACACAATATGTGCTCGATCGATTCAAACCAGATTGCTTAATCAATCTCGGTACATGCGGTGGGATTAGCGGACGCATTGAAAGGGGCACCATCATCCTGGTATCTGAAACGATCGTCTACGACATCATTGAACAAATGGGTGATTACGACGCGCATATCCGATCCTATACAACCCGTTTAGAAACTGCTTTTTCCCCAAAAGCCTATCCGATGCGGGTGTTTCCAGCGCGCCTGGTTAGCGGAGACCGGGATTTGCTGCCAGAAGATGTACCCTGGTTGGTTAAAAAATTCGATGCCGTAGCAGCTGATTGGGAATCGGGAGCGATTGCTTTTGTCGCTTCAAGAAATAATGTACCTGTTCTGATCCTGCGCGGCGTGACGGACCTGGTTGGAGAGAACGGGGGAGAAGCTTATGGCAATATTAGCTTGTTCGCCCAGAATGTTGGACTGATCATGAGTGATTTGGTGGATCATTTAGGCGATTGGTTGGATTGGCTGAGAAGATAATATGGCAGAGAGCAACGAACTCAGCGAACGCGAGATTGAGATCTTAAAGCTGGTGGCAACCGGCTTGAGCAATAAAGAGATTGCAGCTAAGCT